>CANJMY010000078.1 GCA_947475315.1 Pseudomonadota bacterium
CGCCGCCGCCGCCGCCGCCGCTGGACTGCGACGTGTCGTCGACCGCGGTGTCGCCGGAGTCGCCGCCGCCGGGGTTGAACACGGTGTCGGTGTCGACGGCGTCGTCGCTGCCGACCAGGTCCGTGTCCTTGGTGTCAACGGGGGTCGTGGAACACGCAGCCGCCATCAAGGTGACGAGTGCGAAGAGGATGGGCTTCATGGGCTACTCCAATGCGGGCACGGACTGTATACACGGTGGTCGTGCGACCCGAAAGAACTTTGACGCAAATTCCGCGATGATCTTTCGCGGCTTGGTCACAGTACCGTCGAAAGCTTGGCTCGAAGCCATTCTCCCAGCTGCACAGGGGCATCCACATGTACCCAGTGGCCTGCGTCAATTTTCTCCAGCGAGACGCGGCCGCCGTCGGCCAGGGATGCAGCAATTTCAGCCACCTCCGGCGTCCAGCGATCGCCGCGCGTGGCCTGGAGGAGCCGCACTGAGACCGGCGTGCGCGCGATCGTGGGCCAGGCGTCCCACCGGGCGTAGTCGGCGAGGAGCTCGCGAACTCCTGGCAGATCGAAGCGCCAAATCAGGCCACCGTCCGGCGCTGCCCGCAAGTTGGTGGTCATCCACGATGACAACACGTGTCCAAAGCCAAGTTCGCGCAGGTGCAAATCCAGCGCGCTGTGGCTCGCGATGGGGAGCGGAATTTCCGCGAGCGCCCCGACCAGCCTGACCACGTCGTCCTGCTCGCCGGATCGCAGCGGCAGGTCCACCGGCCCTGGCGCCGAGTCCAGCACGCAGATCTGCTTGAGCCACGCGGGCTCCAGGTCGGCCAGCGCCAGCGCCACCTTCCCGCCGAACGAGTGCCCGATCACCACGTCCGGGCCGCGCCCCAGCGCGTTCGCCGTGTCGACCAGATCCTGGGCGCAGGCGTGCACCGTGTGCGGCCCAGGCATGGGCGACGCGTCCCCATGGTTGCGGAGATCCAGCGTGCGGATCCGCCAACCCGGCAACGTGGGCGCCAGGTTCCGGGTGAACGCCCGCCAGTTCCTACGCGATCCCAAGATCCCGTGAAGGATCCAGGCTTCGCGGACTTCCGCCTCCCGCATATGCGGCTCCCGGACTTCCGGCTCCCGGACTTCCGGTTCCCGCACGCGCGCCTCGCCACCCTCCGGACCAAACGTGTCGAACGGCAGCGTCACGCCTCCCCCGCCGACGCTTCGCGCGCCCTGCCCCGCTCCAGGTATTCGCGAATCGGCGCCACCTCGCCGGTGCGGCCGGCCTGGGTGATCGCCGCCCTCCACGCCCGCGCGCCCGGCTGGCCGTGGAACAGCCCGTGCAGGTGACGGAGCAGCGGCCAGGCCGACTCCCCCGCCGCTCGAACCTGAGTGACGCGCTCAGCCACCGCCTGCACCACCGCCAGCCGGTCCGGCGACGGCAGCGACTCGCCGAGCGCGGCGCGCGCGACCTCGGCCATCAGCCACGGGTCGTCGTAGGCGGCGCGCCCGATCATCACGGCGTCCACGTGCTCCAGGTGGGTCATCACCTGCGCCACCGTGGTGACGCCGCCGTTGATCTCGATGTCCAGATCAGGGCGCTCGCGCTTGAGGCGGTAGACGTCGTCGTAGCGCAGCGGCGGGACGGTCCGGTTCTCCTTGGGAGACAGGCCGGTCAGCCACGCCTTGCGGGCGTGCACGCTGAACCGCTTGCACCCAGCCCGTGCCACCACGTCCACGAACCCCAGCATGTGCTCGTAGGAGTCCATGTCGTCGATGCCGATGCGGTGCTTGACCGTCACCTCCACCGGGACGGCCTCGCGGATGGCGGTGACGCAGTCCGCCACCTGGGCCGGGTGCGCCATCAGGCACGCGCCAAAGCGCCCCGCCTGCACGCGGTCCGACGGGCAGCCCACGTTGAGGTTCACCTCGTCGTAGCCGGCGTCCACCGCCACGCGGGCCGCCGACGCCAGCTCTGCGGGGTCATCGCCACCGAGCTGAATGCTGATCGGGTGCTCCACCGCGTCGAACGAGAGCAATCGATCTCGGTCGCCGTGGCGGATGGCGCGGGCGGTGATCATCTCCGTGTACAGGAGCGTGTCCCGCGTGATCTGTCGGAGGAACCATCGGTAATGCCGATCGGTCCGGTCCATCATGGGCGCTACGCTGACCCGGATCATCCCGTCCTCCGCGGCGCCCCCTATCCCGCCGACCTAGACGTTCGCCCCAGAACCGCGATACGCTTCCGTTCGAGCCCTGGCCGGGACCTCCGTTGAGGCCCGTACCGTTTGGAGGTTCGTATGCGCCGTCGGATGTTCCTCTCCAAGATCCATCGTGCGACCGTCACCCACGCCGACCTCCAGTACGAGGGCAGCGTGACGATCGACCAGACCCTCCTGCACGCCGCCGGCATGCTCGAGCACGAAGAGGTCCACATCTGGAACGTCACGCGCGGCACGCGCCTGATGACCTACACGCTCGCGGGCCCCGTGGGTTCGGGCGTCATCTGCGTGAACGGCGCCGCGGCCCACTTGGTCCGCCCGGGTGACATCGTCATCCTCGCCACCTTCGCGGACATGGACGAGTCCGAGGCCCGCCGCCACGTCCCCACCGTCGTTCGGGTGGACGCGCACAACCAGCTCATCGAGATCCGCGGCGAGACGCCGGGTCCCGCCATGCCGGAGCGCTGGCCCGAGGTCGGCTAGTCGCCTCGCGGCGTCCTGGTTTGCGCCTGCCGCGCGACCCAAGCCCGCGAAGTGGACCGCTTAGCGAGGGAGCGCCGCCAGCTTGGCGGTGGCTTCCTTGGCCGCGTCCGTGCCCGGGTAGTTGCGCACGACGCCGTCGTAGAACGGCTTGGCGTCCTTGGGGCGCGACATGCCGTCGAAGCATTCACCGATGCGCAGCATGGACCACGGCGCCCACAGACTCTTGGGGTAGCGGTCGAGCACGGCCTGGAAGGAGCGCGCGGCGTCCTTGTACTTGGCCTCGTTGAACCACGTCTCGGCGATGCGGTACTGCGCCTCGCTCGCGCGGGGGTGGTCGGGGCTGGCGATCAGCGCGGACTCGAGGATGGCGCGCGCCGCGGACTGCTGGCCGTCGGCCATGCGCTGCTCGGCCAGGTCCAGGCGCTCGTCGAGCGTGGCGGGCGGGGCCGTGCTGCTGTTGCCGTTGACCGGGTCCGACGTAGGCACGGCGGCGGTGCCTTCGGCGGACGTGGTGCCGGCGTCCAGGCGCGGGGGCGGCGGCGCGGTGACGCCCAACAGCTTCTCCATCTGCGCGAGGCGGGCCTCGGCGTGCAGCAGGCGACGCTCCTGGTCCATCTGGTAGGCGTCAAAGTCGGCGCGCAGGCCCTTCACGGCGAACTGCACCTCCTCGATCGAGCCGCGCATGGCAGCCACGTCGGCGCCCATCTGCTCGACCGTCTGCTGGCCGGACGCGCGGTCCAGGCCCTGGGCGCGCAGCACCGCCTCGATCTCGTCGACGCGGTCGTCCACTTTCTGCGCGGCGGCCTCGGCCAACGCCACGCGCTGGCTCGCCACGTTGAAGTGGTTGTCCAGATCCGCCGCCGCCTTGGTGTTCGCGAAGAACGCGCACCCGGTTGAGAGCACGGCCAGCAAGGGGAGCAGACGACGCACGGGACCTCCACGAGGGCAGCGGCACGAACCGCCGCCGCGGACACCGACCACGGCGGAAGCTAACCGTTCCCACCGCCGTGGAGCCACCACATGAGCATGGGACTGGACACGTCAAGACCTTCCGTGAGGCCGCTCACCGCTGTTTGTCCTCGTTCGATCACGGCGGCCCGATCGCGCCGGACTGGGTGTACACTGGCCTCGCTGAACAGTGCGTGATCGGGCGTGTTCAACGCGTCCCCCTCGTAAGAATCTTCTCCGGGGTTCGTTTCTCGTCGTGGAGTGCATGCCCTTTGATTAGGGAAGCCAGAAGCGACATAATGAAGCCCACCTACTTTCAAGTAGGGAGTCCGTTTCGCCCACACGGCCGAATCAGCACCGCCGCCCTGCCCGTCAGGGCGGCGGCCCTCGCCTTCGCCATGTGGTCGAGCGCCGCTCCCGCCCGTGAACCCAGCGCGCCGACGCCTGCCGTCGACGCCGCGCCGGACGTGGTCCCCGCCGCCGACGCGAACACGGTCGTGGCGCCCACAGTCGACGCCGCGCCGTCCGTCGAACCGGCCGCGCCCGCCGAGCCCCCTGCCCCGCTGTCCGCACGTGAGCGCCTGGACGAGGCGTGGCGTCGGGTGGATCGCGGCGACTGGGACGGCGCCATCCTGCTCGCGCGCGACGCGGCCACGCGTGCGCCCGACGCCGATCCGGAGGCCCGCTACCTGACCGGCATCGCGCTCTCCGGCGCAGCCCGACCGGACGACGCGGTCGCCGCCTTCCGCGACCTGATCGCCACGTACCCGCAGTCGTCGCAAGCGCTCGACGGCAGCTTCCGCATGGCGATCGTGCTCGCCGATCAGGGCCGCTACGACGACGCGCTCGCCGCGTTGGATCGCCTCAGGCCGCTCAAGAAGCTCGCCCCCGAGGGCCGCCTGAAGGTGACGCTGTGCACCGCCACCTGGACGCTGGAGCGCGACGGCGACAAGCGCGCGTGGAAGGCGGTCGAGAAGGCGCTGACCAAGGTCGCGCCCGATCAGCTGACCTGGTTTCAAGCGCTCGCCCACCGCGCGCTGCTCCGGCGCGCGACGCACGGCGCGGACCTGGTGTCGCTCGACGTGGCGGACGGCCGGCTGGACCGCGCGACCACCATGCGCGGCACCTTCCTCACCGTGGCAGAACTTGAGCTGGGCGAGATCGCCGACCTGCACGAGCCGCGCTTCGCGCTCGACGGCATCCTGGAACTGGGCCTGGCCTACGCGCGCACCGGCGACGCGCTCCTCGCCTCGCCCACGCCCGCCTCGCTCCAGGGCAACGAGGCCGACCGCTACGAGAGCCTGCTGCGCGCCCGCGCCGAGGGCATGTGGATCAAGGCCTCCAAGCTCTACGAGCTGGGCCTGGACACCGCCGGTCGCTTCCCGTGGGCCGCCGACACCGTGCCCAAGCTGAACGCTGCGAACGAGGCGGCGCGCGCGCGGTTCGACGCGGAGTGAGCCGCTCAGCCCTCGATTGACGCCTCGATCGTCGGGATCCCCGCGTACGGGTCCCACTCGATGCGGCCGAGCCAGCGCGTGCCCTGCGCCAGGCGCTGCAGCAGCGGCCGCGTGACCAGCCCGCCGTTCGCGTCGCGCTCGCCGCGGCCGACCAGCAGCACCGTGGGGTGACCGGGCGTCTCCTGCACCAGCGTCTCGATGGTCGCCAGCAGGCCGAGGTCGGCGTGATCGTCGCCGCCCGCCACGCGCACCGCGTCGTCGATCAGCACCAGCGCCCAGCGCACGTGACCGGGCGGAGGCACCACCAGCTCGTCGCGCAGACGCGTCAACGCCGGCGTCTCGATCCAGGATCCGGTGCGCGGATCCCGCACGATCAGCGCCATCGGCAGGCCCGCGCCCGGGAGCACGCGCACGCGCTCGGCCACCAGCGCAGACAGATCTTCGACCGAGCGCCCGGTCTGCGTCGCCACCGTGCGGATGGCCGCGTAGACCCGCGCCCGCGCGCTCACCGCGTCGTCGCTCGCCAGAACCAACAGGACCGGGCCCGCCGCAGACTGGTCGACCAGGTAGCCGCCGCCGAGCCAGCCGCCGCCCGACGCCACCGTCAGCGCGATCTCCATCAGGCCCACGCTGGTGCGCCCGCGCGGCGGCGCGATGAGCACGCCCGGCACGCCGAGCGGCAGCACGCCACCCGCCTGGTCGGCCTCACCCTGGCGATCGATCAGCCACGCCGGCCGCGGCACCGCGTCCGCGCACCAGTCGGCGCCGGTGCGCTCGTTCCACTCAGACAGCGGCAGGAGTCGACCGCCGAACACGTCGTCCGGATCCGGCTGGCGCGGGCCGGAGCCTTCGTCCGCCAGCTCCAGCGGCGCGTCCGCGCGCGTCTGCGACACCGCGCCCGCCAACGCCAGACCCACCTGCTCGAGCACCCGCGGTGCCGTGTCGATCGGAGTCTCGGACATCGATGAACCTCCGCGCCCCGATAGCGCGCGCAGGTCCTCGCCGGGAGGTTCAGACCAGGGCACGGCGGCGCCGCAGCGCGAGCAGGCCGACCAGCGCCACCCAACCGGCGTGTCCGCCCGCGACGTCGCAGCCCATGGCGAGCTGATCGCTGTCGCGCACGCCGTCGCCGTTGACGTCCGCGCTGGGCAGCGCGGCGGCCAGCGTGTCGGGACCGGACCAGCCGGCCTCGGCGTCGTCGAACGAGCAGTCGCCGAAGCCGTACGCGCCCTCCTCGGGGAAGCGCTCCTGGCCCGACGTGAACCAGTAGTAGTGGCAGCCCGGGTTCACCGGCAGCACCGCGTTGTACAGGCCGCTGCCGACGACGCCGTCGGTCAGCTGCATGCCGTAGTTGACGCCGTCCAGCACCGCGAGCACGGGCTGGGTGGCCTGCCACGCGTCGACCGCGAGCGTGACCTCCTCGACCGGCGCGGCCTCCAGGTGTGTGCCCATGTTGAGCACGCGCGGCGTCAGGTCGCGACCGCCAAAGTCCTGGGTCCAGTAGGTGTCCACCTGCCCCACACCCATCTCCACGTAGGTGGTGCGCATCAGGTTTTCGCGGTGGCCTTCTGAGCACATCCAGGCCATCACCACGCCGAACCCGTCCTTGAAGCCCCAAGCGACGTTCTCGCCGAGCGCGTGGCCCTCGTAGTAGGGCTTGACCCGGTCCGCGAAGCCGGTGCCGTCCGAGCTGGTGTGCGCCATGGCGCTGCCCGCGGGCTCGCCGTCCACGTCGTCGAAGGAGTCCATGTCGGCGCTGTGCAGGCGGGCGATCTCGCCCAGGCCATCGTGCCAAGCGAGCGGCGCGTGCGGCGCGGTCTGCTCGGGCAGGAACTCGGCGTAGCAGTTGTGCTTGTCACCGCCAAAGTCCGCGCTGAACGAGTCCGGGCTGATGCGCACCGCGTTCGTCCACAGGTGGACCTCGCGCTCCATACGGTTCGGGCGCCCGTCCACCGCGTCTCCGTACCCAGCGAACGCGACGGTGATGAGCAGCGACCACAGCATGATGTCTCCGACGCGTCCGGGAGGCCCCGACCCTGTCCCCCACCAAGTCGATCCACTCGCCGCGTTCCTGAAGACCGATCCTGCGGAAAAGCCCCGACAGCCATCCGGTACCGCTTGGGCCGCCAGCCAGGAGTCCCTGCAAGCGCCGATCTGCGCGTGTTCATCACGCTCTCCGCCGCACCCATGTCGCCGAGTGTCACCCGAAAACCGTACGCAAGTTGAGAACGGGAACCTTCTCAAGAACGTGTCAGGACCGCGCGGGACCTTAAGAAGAGATCGGATGATCCGATCACCCTGTCAGGAGTCACCCCCATGAACCGCCGTCTGCTCTCCGTGCTGCTCCTCGCCCCGCTCGCCACGGCCTGCAGCGACGTCGCGAACTTCGCGGACCGCACGTTCACGGACTCCTTCCAGCAGTCGCCCACCGACGCCGCCGACATCCTGTTCGTGGTCGACAACTCCGGCTCCATGGCCGACGAGCAGACGCTGCTGGCGCAGGGCTTCGAGTCCTTCGTGTCGCAGCTGGAGGCCACCGGCACCGACTTCCACCTGGGCGTCGTCACCACGGACTTCGACTACGCGGACCCCAAGCGCGGCAGCCTGATCGGCTCGCCCGCCGTCCTCACGCCCGACACGGACTACGTGAACCTGTTCCAGCAGCGCGTCCGCTTGGGCGTGGGCGGCAGCGGCAAGGAGCAGGGCCTGCAGTCCGCGACCTACGCCCTGTCCACCACCATGTCGACCGGCCCCAACCAGGGCTTCATGCGCCAGGACGCCAACCTGCTCGTCGTCATCGTGTCCGACGAGGACGACTGCTCCGACGACGGCCGCCTGGGCGCCGACGTCAGCGGCACCCAGTGCTACGTCCACGACGAGCTCCTCACCCCCGTCGGCAACTACGTGGCCGACCTGCAGGCCCTCAAGTCCAACGTCGGCCAGGTCAAGCTCGCCGGCATCGTCGGCCCGCGCGACGCCGACCCCGACTGCGACGCCCAGTCCGTCTACGGCAGCCGCTACCAGGAGGTCGCCGACCTCACCGCCGGCATGACCTCGTCGATCTGCGACGGCGACTGGTCGGGCTTCATGGACACCCTGGGCCTCACCGCCGCGGGCATCTTCACCTCGTTCCCGCTCAGCCACGGCGCCGCGCCGGGCACGCTGGTGGTGACGGTCGACGGCAACGTCGTGCCCGAGAGCGACGTGGACGGCTACACGTACGACGCGACCGCGCACACGATCACCTTCCACGGGATCTGGCTGCCGGAGCGTGGGGCGAGCGTGAACGCGGAGTACACGATCGAGGCCGGGACCTGAGCCTCCCCCGACGGGAGCTGCTGCGCCTCGGCGCCTACGGCGCGCTCGGACTGTGGACGGGCGCGTGTCGCGGTCGTGTGTCCCTGAACGGCGACACGGACCTCGCGGGCACGGATGGCGCCTCGAACGACACCGACGTCGCGGGGACCGACACCGACGTCGGCGACACGGACGGCGCCCGGTGGTTCATGCCGGCCGAGGACGGCCCGCACACCCGCTGCTGGATGGCCTTCCCCGCGCGCGCCGACGTGTGGGGCCGCCAGCTCGACAAGGTGCGCGCGGCGATCGCCCGCGTGGCGAACGCGATCGTCGACTTTGAGCCGGTGGTGATCTGCGTGCAGCCCGGCCAGGAGTCGATCGCGCGCGCGCTGCTCGCGGGGTCCGTCGAGATCCTCACCCTGCCCGTCGACGACTTCTGGATGCGCGACACCGGGCCGTGCTTCATCACCGATGGACGTGGCGGGCTCGCGGGTGTGGACCTGGGCTTCAACGGCTGGGGCATGGACCAGGTGCACGGTCGCGACGCCTTGGTGGCGACGGGTGTGCTCGACCATTTGGGCCTGCGCCGCGTGCGCGCGGACATGGTGTCCGAAGGCGGCGCGATCGAGCTCGACGGCGACGGCACCGCGATGCTCACCGAGAGCAGCGTGATCGATCCGCGGCGCAACCCGGGCAAGACCAAGGCGGACATCGAGGCGGCGCTGCGCGTGCTCGGCGTGCGCAAGACGCTGTGGGTGCCGGGCGTGCAGGGGCGCGACATCACGGACGATCACATCGACACCACGGCGCGGTTTGTGGCGCCGGGGCGGATTGTGGTGGAGCTGCCGAAGGTGCCGGACCCGACGTACGTGTGGGACAAGGCGGCGCTGGAGGCGCAGCGGATCCTGGGCGCGGCGAAGGACGCGCGGGGGCGACGGTTGGAGGTGACGATCGTGCGGCAGCCGGAGACGTGGCGGTCGAACGCGGCGGCGTTCGTGCCGTCGTACCTCAACTGGTATGTCGCGAACGGGGCGGTGATCACGGCGCAGTTTGGGGACGTGGCGGCGGATGCGGCGGCGAGGGAGTTGATCGGCCCGCTGTTTCCGGGGCGGGTCGTGGTGCAGGTCGAGATTGATGCGATCGCGGCGGGCGGGGGTGGGATCCACTGCAGCACCCAGCAGGAGCCAAAGGTCGGGTGACGGCGGCATGCCCTGAAATGGTGAACGCGGCGCGCTCCGCGCGGAATAGTGGACCGGCGCTGTCACAAGCGCGCGCGTGGCAGCGTTGACCCATCGAACCCCTGGAGGTCCGATGTCTGCCCTGCACGTCCTCACGCCCGTGTCCGTGTCCCGCTTGGTGAGCGCCACCGGCGCCGAGCTGCCCCTGCGCGCGTGCACCCTGCGCACCACCGCCGCCGCCGGGCTGGCGCGCGTCACGGTCGAGCAGGTGTTCGCCAACGCCTCCGACGTGGCCCTGGAGGTCACCTACCAGCTGCCGCTGCCCGCGGACGCCGCCGTCGCCGGCTTCTCCTTCCGCCTTCAGGACCGGGTGGTCCGCGGCGAGATCGCCGGACGCGAGGCGGCGCGCGCCCGGTACGAGCGCGCTCTTTTCGAGGGTCGCACGGCGGCCTTGCTGGAGCAGGACCGCACCTCGCTGTTCACCCAGGCCGTAGGCAACGTGCCGCCGCGCAGCGAGATCACCGTGGTCGTCGAGATCGACCAGCCGCTGCGCTGGGAGACCGACGGCTGGTGCTGGCGCTTCCCCACCGTCGTCGGCCCCCGCTACGTGGATGAGGGCGTGACCGACGCCGCGCGGCTCGCGATCGACGTGGCCGATGGCCCGCTCACCGCGCGGCTCTCGCTACACCTGGAGATCGGCGACGCGCGCACGGGCGCCGTCCGCTCGTCGACGCACGCGCTCACCCACGGCGAGGGTGCGATCACGCTCTCCGGTGGTGCCGCGCGCCTGGACCGCGACGTCGTGATCACCTGGCCGGTCGCTGCCGATGAGCCCGGCGCCACGCTGGTCACCGCGCGCACGGCGGCCGGCCTGTTTGGCATGCTCACCCTGATGCCGCCGCGCGTGGCCAAGACCTCCGTCCCGCGCGACGTGATCCTGTTGCTCGACGTGAGCGGGTCGATGGGCGGCGAGCCGCTCGACATGCTTCGCGCGACGTGCCGCACGATCGTAGACGGCCTGCGCCGCATCGACAGCCTGGAGATGATCGCGTTCGCGAGCGAGCCGACGCGCTGGCGGCGCGCCCCGGCCGCGTGCGACGATCGCGTTCGTGAGGATGCCCACCGCTGGCTGCGCGAGCTGCGGGCCGGCGGCTCGACGGAGATGGACCGCGCCATCCGAGAGGCCTTCGCCAGCGTGCGCGACGGCGCGCAGCGTCAGGTGATCGTGATCACGGATGGCTACATCGGTTTTGAAGATCGCGTGGTCGCCACCGCGCTCGCGATCCTGCCCGCCGACACGCGGATCCACACGGTCGGCGTCGGGCACGCGCCCAACCGCGCGCTCACGCGTCCCCTCGCGCGTGTCGGACGGGGCCAGGAGATCTTGCCCACTGGCGCCGATCTGAACGCCTCCATCGCCCGGCTCTGCGCACACCTGGACGCGCCGCAGATTGTCGACGTGACCATCGACGGCGACGCCGTGCTCCAGGTCGCGCCCGCGCGGCTCCCCGACCTGTACGAAGGCGCGCCCGCGCGACTGTCGCTGCAGCTCAAGGCAGGCACGCTGCGTGTCCGCGGACGCGCCGCTGAGGGGCCGTGGGAGCGCGTGCTGGTGGTGCCGGAGCAGGCGGAGAGCGACGGCGGCGCGCTCGCTCGCCTGCACGCCCGCGAGCGCGTCGCGGATCTGGAGACGACCGAGGCCGCCGAGCATGGTCAGCGGCAGGACGACGCGATCGAGCAGCTCGGCCTGGTGTTCGGGATCGTCACGCGGCGCACCAGCCTGGTCGCCGTGAGCGAGACGATCACGGTCGACCCCGGCGCGCCGACGCGCCGCGTGCTGGTGCCCCATGAGCTGCCCGCGGGGACGACCGTCGACGGCATGGGCCTACGGTCCGGGGCGCCGTTCCTTCTCCAGTCGACCGTCATGGCGCGTGCCAAGGTGTTCGCCGTGGGGCGTGGGTCGGCCCAGAGCCCGTCGAGCGCGCCGTCCCCGCCGCCGACCGGCGCCACCGACCCGGGCTTGGTGCTCGCGGACCTCGCCGCCAACATGCGGCGGTTGCCCACGCCCGCCGCGCCCGAGCGCCGGGAGTCTCCGCCAACGGACGTGTTTGCCCGGCCGCGCCACATGCTGGTCGGCCCGTCGATGCTGTCGGCCCCCCGGCTTAGTTTGGTGCGGTCGATGCTCAGCGACGGCGTGCTGCTGGTCGTGCTGGAGGTGCTGGCGCCGCTCTCGTGGCGGCGCACCAAGACCATCGTGGTCACGGTGGGCCGCCGCACCCGTCGCCTGCCGATCGAAGCCACCATGACCACCGCCGACGCCGCGTTGGGTGCCGGTCAGGTGCTACGGCTGGCGATCCGCGTCCCCGCCGATCTCGGCGCGGTGATCTCCATCACGGCCGCCGGCGAGACCGTCCTGCTGGATCCCGCATGATCGATCTTGACGTCCACCACACCCCGATCCGCCTGGGCGACACCGTCGCGTTCGCGCGCTGGCTCGCCGGCGCCGAGCCCACGCTTCGGCTGACGCTGCGACGCTTTGCGGCGGACGTGGACGTCGAGGTGGTGCTGCAGGAGGCGCTGGTGCGCGCGTGGCAGTTCGCGGACCGCGTGTTGCCAGACGGCCGACCGAACGCGCTGCTGCGCTACACCGTGCGTGTGGCGCGCAACCTGGCCATCGACAGCCTTCGCCGGTCCGGGCGGCGGCCCGAGGTCGAGCTGGAGGAGGCGCCGGAGCTCGCCGCCCCGGTCGTCGCCCCGCCCGACCCGCGGCTCCGCGCCGCCATCGGGGACTGCGTGGAGGCGCTGCCCCCGCAGCCCAAAGCCGCGCTGCGCGCCCGGCTGACGTGTGAGGGTGGGCGCGCGGATCGCGATCTGGCGGACGCGCTGGAGATGTCGCTCAACACGTTCTTGAAGAACGTCGGACGCGCGAGGGTGCTGGTGGCGGACTGCTTGGACGGCAAGGGCGTGTCGATCGCGCTGGAGGTCGCATGAACCGCGAGCAGATCCTGGAGGCCGCGACGACGGCTTTCCGCGCGCGCGGCGGCGACGGCCTGGTCGTGAACGGGGCGTGGGCGGATCTGGCGCCGGAGGATCGCGTCGCGGCGTTCGAGCGCGCGGTCGTCGCGCGGCGCCTGGAGGCCGCGGTGGATCCGGAGGGGCTGTCGGCGGCGGCGCGGGCGGTGCTCAGTCGAATCGTCCAAGGCTAGTCGCCGTCGCGCGGCGCCTCCGCTGGTGCGCCCAGCTTCCCCGCCCACCGCGTCGCCTCCGCTCGCGCCGCCTCCGGCCCGACGATCTCCCAGCCGGTGCCGTACTCCAGCAGCCGCCGGATCAGCACCGCAATCTTGGGCGTGCGGATGGTGCGCCGCGTCGACCCATCGGCCTGCGACGTCCCCTCCCCGTCCAGCCCAAAGACGGCCTCGGCGCGGTCGGCGTGGCCGGGGTCGAAGCGCACCTCGACGAGGAGCGGGGCCGTCGGCACGTCGTAGAGCACGGGCCTGCGCACCTCGGCCGTGGTGGGCGGCGCGCCGCTGTGGCGCTGACCGGTGCGGACGGCGGAGAGCACGCGGTCCACGCGCCACCAGCGCAGCTTGCGGTCGTCCGGGTCGCGGGCGCAAAGGTACCAGGACTCGCCGTGCTGGAGCAGGAGCAGCGCCCACACGTCGCGCGTCTGGAGCGCGTCGCGGCTGGCGTTGTAGACCGTGAGCCGCAAGACCTCACGCCCCTCTGCGGCCTGGGCGATCAGGCTGACGACGTCCGGATCGACGGCCTCGGACACCGCCCAGGCGAGCGCACGCGATCGCAGATCCGCCTCCGCGCGCACCTCCGGATCCACGGCCGCCTGGAGACGCGCGATGAGCGCGTCACAGGAGTCGCGGCGCGCCCGCGGCAGCCCGCCGCGCACCGCCCGCAGCGACGCGATCATACACGCCGCGTCCGCCGCGTGGAACGGCCAGCCCGAGCCCAGCTCGGGCGGTACATCGACCGAGATCCAGCCGCCGCGCACCACCAGCGTGGCGACGTCCTCGCCCAGAAAGGGCGGCACGCCCAGCTCACCCTGGATCAGGCGATCGATGAGGCGGGCGACCTGCCCCACCGGCACACCCAGGATGCGCGCCGCCTCCGCGAGCGACACCATGCCTCCCTCGCGTCGACCGACGAGCAGCAAGCGCGCGATGCGATCCAGGCCCGGGTTCACGACGCCCCCGCGTGCCGCGCGGCGAGCGGCGCCACCACCGCCTCAAAGGCCGCCACGAGCTCCGGCGGCGCGAGCGGCCGCACGCGCGGCGCCCAGGTCCACAGCACCGGCTCCAGGCCCTTGAGGTGCGTCACCGTGACCGTCACCACGTCGCCCTGCGCCACGCCGCCCACCGCGCGCGCCACCAGCGGCGCGACCTCGTCGCAGCGCAGCGACACCACCACCGGCGCGTGCATCACCCACTGCCAGCGCTGCAGCGACGCCCAGCGGCGCACGTCGGCCTCGGGTCCGTCAGGCACGGAGAACATGTCGTCGGCGGGCGCGACAAGCAGTCCGGTGATCGACACGAAGCGAAAGCAGCGCGGCGCCGCGCGCTCCTCATCGCGCCCGAGCAGCTGCCACGCGCGCCCGCGGCGGAACACACCCCACGGCTCCACCACGCGACGCTCGGCGCGGCCGTCGAGGGTGGTGTAGTTGAACGACACCACGCGCCGGTGCCAGGCCGCCTCCACCAGCGCCTCGAAGAGCGCCGGATCGCCGACCCCTTCGGGCTCGTACACGCTGAGTCCGACGTCGCTCGCGCGCAGCTCACGCGCCTCGCTCTGCTCGAGCGCGGACTCCACGCCAGGGCCCAGCGCGCCGGTCTGGGTGTCGGTCAGTCGACGCACCGCCTCCACCAGCAGCTCCGCGTCGTCCTCGTCCAAGTCCAGGCAGACCGGCGCGCGCGCGGACAACGCGAGGGTGTAGCCTTCGTGCGCGGCGTCCCAGCGGACGACGACGCCGAGATCGCGGAGCTGATCCAGATCACGACGCAGCTTCTTGCGCGCGGCCTCGGGGCGATCGGCTGGGTAGCCGTCGTCCATGCGCGACATCGCGGCGACGATGTCGGCGCGGGAGAGCGGCGCGTGCGCGCGGCGGAGGAGCGCCACGAGGGAGAGGAGGCGGCGTTCGATCTTCATGGGCGGGGCTCGTAGCGCGGGCGTGTCCAGTGCGGCATCATCCGTGGTCCAGCAGGTAGCCGAGGCCGCGCTCGACGCTGCCGTCGCACCAGCGCTCGTAGCGGGTGCGGGTCGTGCCTTGGGCGAGCTCGCCGGTCCACTTGTGGACCCTCAGGTCTCCACACGCCAGCCACGCGTCGTCGTGGGCGCGGCTTCCCCCGGCGAACGACGCATTCCGGACCTCGACAGGGACGACGCCCTCTGGGACTCGCCGA
>CANJMY010000079.1 GCA_947475315.1 Pseudomonadota bacterium
CGCGTGGCGCCCTCACCGCCCGCGGCGTCGAACGCCTTGCGGTGCGACTCGACCTTGGCCGACGCCTCGGTCAGCGCGGCGCGGGCGCGCTCGGCGGCCACCGCCAACGACCCGGCGTCCGCCAGGCTGCTGCGCTTGCCGGCCAGCGCGTCGCGCTTCTCGCGGTCAGACCGCACCGCCGAGCGCGCCTCGGACCACGCGGTCCGCGCGGCCTCGGAGCGGGCGTCGGCTTCGCGGGCGGCGGTCGAGGCGGCGACCTCGCGCGCGTCGGCCTTGTCCCAGGTCGCGCGCGCCTCCACCAGCGACGGCAGGTCGCCGTCGTCGTCCACTGCGCCGATCGCCGCGCGGGCGGCCTCCAGCTGCTCGCGGAGGGCCAGGATGCCGCCCGGGGCAAGCACCTCGAACGCCTTCTGGTGCTCAAAGCGGCGGCGCTCCAGCTCGCGGCGCTCCTCCACCAGCTGGCGCGCCTCGCCGACCGACGACACGCCCAGCGTCTGCAGCGAGCGCGACAGGCGCGTGCGCGCGTCGTCGTAGGCGATCGCCAGGTCCTCCCAGCCGACCTCGCCGGGGCGCAGCTCGATCGCCAGGCGGTCGTCGACCACCACGCGCTTGGTCGACTCGAAGCGGACCTCCAGCGCCTCGCCCACCGCCAGCGCCTTGCCGTCGATGGTCGTGGGCTGGAGCGCCGTGAACACCACGCGCGACGAGGCGCCGTCCAGCCGGTCCTTCGCCACGTCGCGGGCGCGCACGCGGTCTTCGAGCTGGGTCAGGTCGTCCGGGCGCACGGGGATGCGGTCGATCGCGTCGACGGCGTGGCGGGCGTCGGCCTCGTGCGCGGTGGCGCGGGTGATGCGCTCGGCGAGCTCGTCGGCGCGGGCGGCCAGGCCGTCACGCTCGGCGCGGCGCGTGACCCGGTCGACCACCTCGCGCGCACGACGCGCCGCCGACGTGGCGATCTCCGCCTCGGTGCGGGCGCGGGCGCGCTCCACCTCGCGGGCGTCGCGCAGGGCCTCGGCCTCCGCCACGCGCGCCTCGCCCTTGGTCAGGGTGGCGTCGAGCACGGCCCAGGCCTGATCCAGGCTCGCGCGCTCCTTGGCGCGACCGTCGGCCTCGACCTCGGCCTGCCGCAGCAGCACCAGCTCGCGCGACACCACCTCCAGCGCGCGCGACGCGTCGTCCGCCGCCCGCGCCCGCGCCTCGGCGGCGTCGACCAGCAGGCGCTGCTCGCGGATGCGGCCCTCCAGGCTGCCCACCTGCCGCTCGGCGTCGGCCAGGTCCACCGCCATGCGGCGGGTGGCGGCGAAGCGCTCGCGGGCGTCCAGCAGGTCGCGCTCGGCGGCCTCGAAGGCCTCGTCCACCGCCACCCGGGCGGCGTTGCGCTTGCCGGTGGGCGTCCACCAGCGGGCGTAGGCGTCCGCGGCGCGCGTGCGGACCGCAAGGCCCAAGGGACCGGCGATCATCGCGCCGGTCTGCTGCCCCAGCGACGAGGTCAGCAGCGCGCGCGCGTCAGGCACCAGCGCGTCGCGCGTGGGCGTGCCGGACTGTCCCTGGCGAACCCACAGCAGCGGCCAGATGCCCAGCTCCTCGGGCTTCATGGCGCGGTTGCCGCCCGGTCGCGTGCCGAAGATCGCGCGCAGGCGGGCCTCGGCGTCGGCGTCCTTGGCCACGACGTTGCGGCCTTCGAGCGTGGTGAACGGCCGGTCGAGGAAGCGCTTGTGGACGTGCCAGGTCTCGCCGTTGTCGTCGGTGAAGCTGACCTCCACCTCGGGCGCGTCGTCGCCGCCCCACGACCAGACCTCGCGCTTGTGCTCGGCCTCGCCCTTGGCCTTCTCGAACAGGCCGAAGTGCAGGCCCTCGACCAGCGTGGACTTGCCGGACTCGTTGGGGCCGTAGAACAGGCAGAGCTTCTCGGACAGCGCGTCGAAGCGCGCGTCCTTCACGCCGCGGAAGTTGCGGAGCGCCAGTCGGTTGAGGATCATCGCGCCGCCTCCACCAGCTGGCCGGTCAGCCACGCGGCCGCGTCGAGGGCGGTGGCGTCGCCTGCCTTGAGCACGTCGAGCGCGGACGCCAGGTAGGGCGGCACCGCCAGGTCCCCCAGCGGGTCGCCGTCGGGGACGGGCTCGGGGGCCGGGGCCTCGGCGGGGACGAACGTGTCGACCCGCACCGCGCGCACGATCGGGTCCTGACCGCGGGCCAGGTCGACGATCAGCACCTCGCCGCCGCCGTCTGCCCCGGCCACCGGAGACCCCGGCCACGCCGCGCGGGCGTCGATCGGGCGGTGGGTCAGGCCGTCGCCCAGCGCGACCCAGTCGACGCCGCGTCGGGCCAGCGCCGCCGTATCCACGCGGGACAGCACCTCGGCCGAGCCGCCCGCGCCCAAGGCGCCGCCGTGCGCCACCACCACCTGGATCGACTCGTCGTCGGGGCCACGCACCGGGACCTCGCGGGTGGGATCGTCGGGGTCGGCGCGGCGGGTGATCGGGCAGGCCAGGACGGTGAACCCGGCCAGCGAGACGGGGCCGCGGGTGGTCGCCACCGTCACGTGCGCCAGCGGACCCACGCCCGCGCCCAAGCGGGACAGCGCGCCGCCCGGCTCGGCCGGGTCGGACGTGCCCGCGACCAGCAGCACGGGGATGGGGGCGAACGCGACCAGCCGCTCGGCGGCGGCGCGCAGCACGCGGCCTGAGACCTGGTTGTCGTCGAACACGTCGCCCGCGACCACCACCAGCCCGACGCCCTCGGCGTGCGCGACCGCCGCGATCTGCGACACGACCTCAAGCCGGCGCGCCCTCGCCGCGGCCAGGTCGGCGTCGGCCGAGGCGGGGACGGCGCGCCCGAGGCGCCAGTCGGCGGTGTGCAGGATTCGCGGCATGGAGGCTCCCAGGGCATCCCCGGTAACGCCACCCCATCGGCAGGCCCACGGTTCGTGCTAGCGTGACGGTGGAGGTGCCCATGCCCGTTCGCTCGGCCCGACTCTGGTTGTGCTTCGGTCTAGCCGCCCCCGCTTACGCCCAGCCGCTGGCCGCTGTTCCCGACCCCGCGCCCGCGCCCGCGCCTGCCCCGGCCGCGGCGCCACCGACCGCGCCTGCCCCGGCCGCGGCGCCACCGACCGCGGAGCCGTCAGGCACCCGCGACTGCGTGGGCACGGTCACCGGGTTTGGCGACAGCAGAGACCGGGTCGAGGTCAAGTGCGACGACGGCCAAACGCTCTCCGCGTTCACCGGCACCACCATGCTGCCCGACAACCTGGCCATCGGGACGCACGGCACGCTCACCTGCACGCACGCCACGGGCAGCAGCCTGTGCACCATGAACCAGTTCGTCGACACGTCGGGGGTCGTGTACACGCCTGCCGCGAGCTGCTTCCTGACCACCGCCGTGACGCGGGCGCGCGGCGAGCCGGACGACGGGCCCACGCTCACGGCCCTGCGGCGCTTCCGCGACGGGCCGCTCGCGGGCCACCCGGACGTGGACGAGTACCGTCGCATCGCCCCGGCCATCGTCCACTTCGTCGAGGCGCGCCCAGACGCGGCGCAGATCTGGCGCGTCGTGGACGAGGACTACCTGCGCCCGATCCTCGCGGACGTACACGCGGGTCGGAACGCGGACGCGCACGCTGGGTACCGGACCCTGGTTCGTGACCTCCAGGCCGTGATGTCGCGGATCGGGTGACCGGCGCTCGTGCATGCCGATCTCGCGCGATAGCGCGCTGCACGGAGGTCACATGGACGAGCTGAAGGCGCGGATCGAGGCGTCGTGGGCGGGCGGTCCGCTCGACAAGGACGCGGTCGCCGCGGTGTTGGAGGCCCTGGACACGGGCAAGCTGCGCGTGGCCGAGAAAGTGGGCGACGCCTGGGTGACCCACGCCTGGGTCAAGTCGGCGATCTTGCTGTACTTCCGCATGATGGAGATGCGGGTCGGCACCTACGGGGACTACGTCTACCACGACAAGATCCCCCTCAAGACCCGCCTGGTCGAGCAGAACATCCGCGTCGTGCCGCCCGGCACGGTCCGCTACGGCGCCTTCCTGGAGCCCGGCTGCATCGTGATGCCCGGCTACGTGAACATCGGCGCGTACGTCGGCGCGGGCACCATGGTCGACACCTGGGCGACCGTCGGCAGCTGCGCGCAGATCGGCAAGGGCGTGCACCTGTCGGGCGGCGTGGGCATCGGCGGCGTGCTGGAGCCGCCGTCCGCGACGCCGGTCGTGATCGAGGACGGCGCGTTCATCGGCAGCCGCTGCATCGTGGTCGAGGGCGTGCGCGTGGGCGAGGAGGCCGTGATCGGCGCCGGCACCACGCTCACCGCCAGCACCATGATCATCGACGTCAGCGGCCCGACCGAGGTGGTGACCAAGGGCTTTGTGCCGCCGCGCTCGGTGGTGATCCCCGGCACGCGCCTCAAGCGGTTCCCGGCCGGCGAGTACGGCGTGAACTGCGCGCTGATCATCGGACAGCGCAAGGAGAGCACCGACCGCAAGACCTCGCTCAACGACGTCCTGCGCGAGTTCGCGGTCGCGGTGTGAAGGGGTCGCCGGCGACTCCCGCGCCGCGCGCCACGACGCCGGCAGCCTGGGCGCTGTCGGCCGTGCTGTGCGCGGTGCACGCCGCCACCGGGGCGTGGGCGCTGTCGACGCGCCGCGTGCCCGACGCGTGGGCGGCCTTTGTGGGCGAGCGGCCCGCCGAGCTGCGCGTGCTGCTGGGCGACCGCGACAGCGCGCGCGTCGCCGCGGGCGAGCTCTGGCGCCTGGTCACGGGCCCGTTCGTGCACGCGAGCGGTCTGTTCCTGCTGATCAACGTCGTGGCGCTGCTGGCGCTCGGGCAGATCGTGGAGACCCGGCTTGGCGCCAAGCGCTGGCTGGTGGTGTTCCTGCTCGGCGCGGTGGGCGGCGGGCTGGTGTCGCAGCTCTCGGGCGTGGTGCGGACCGACGGCGCGAGCGGCGGGGCCTATGCGCTGCTCGGGGCGGCGATCGCCTGGGGTCGCTGGGCGCCGGACCTGGACGACGACGAGCGGCGCTGGCTGGTGCGTGTGCTGGGCGCCTTCGCGGCGGCGAACGTGGTCTGGTCGCTGGTCGATCCCAGGCTGGACGCGGCGGCGCACGTGGGCGGGTTGGGGATCGGCGCGTGGCTGGTGTGGCGGTGGATGCGCGGGGCGCGCACGCATGAAGGACTTGGTTAGACGCCACCTATGTAGCGCCCGTGCAAATGGAACGATAACCATTCCAAATGCACCAACCCCAGCCTCGCCACCTCTCAGTCCTCCTGGATCGCGACCTCGCGCAGTTTCCCGCGGTGGCGATGGTCGGACCCCGCCAGTGCGGAAAGACCACGCTCGCCCGCGCCACAGTCGAACGGCTCGCACGCACCGGATCTCCAGCGATCCTCCTGGACCTGGAGCGCCCGTCCGACCGCGCCAAGCTGACGGACCCTGAGAGCTTCCTCCGCCGCCACGCGCACGAGCTGGTGGTGCTGGACGAGGTCCAGCGGGCGCCGGAGCTGTTTGAGGTGCTGCGCGTGCTGATCGACGAGGACCGTCGCCCCGGCCGCTTCCTGCTGCTGGGCTCCGCCTCGCCGTCGCTTCTTCGGCAGTCGTCCGAGTCGCTCGCCGGGCGCCTGTCGCTGCTGGAGCTCACCCCCTTCCTGTGGGACGAGCTCGTCCCCGCGGGCGCCGCCACGCTGGACGCGCTGTGGCTGCGCGGGGGGTTCCCCGACAGCGTGCTGGCGTCGGACGACGTGGCGAGCTTCCGCTGGCGCGAGCAGTTCATTCGAACCTTCCTTGCGCAAGACATCCCGCAGCTCGGCTTTCGCGTGCCCGCCGCCACGCTCGACCGGTTCTGGCGCATGTGCGCCCACCTGCACGGGCAAGTGCTGAACCTGACCGCGCTCGGACGCGCGTTGGGCGAGAGCCACACGGCGGCCCGCCACCACCTCGACATGCTCGAGCAGACCTACGTGCTCCGCACGCTCCCGCCGCTCATCGCGAACGTCGGGAAGCGGCTGGTAAAGTCCCCCAAAATGTACCTCCGCGACAGCGGACTGCTGCACACGCTGCTGGATCTGGACTCCTTGGACGCGATGGCCGGGCACCCAGTCTACGGCGCGTCCTGGGAGGGCTTCGTTGTCGAGCAAGTCCTGGGTCGGTCTGAGGGCTGGCAAGGCGCGTATTACCGGACTGCGAAAGGCGACGAGCTCGACTTGGTCGTGGAGCGTCGTGGGCGTCGGGTCGGGATCGAGTGCAAGGCGAGCGCATCCCCCACCGTCGGAAAGGGCACGTGGGTCTGCCGTCAGGACCTAGGCCTGGACGAGGTGTACGTGGTCGCGCCCATCCGCGAAGCGTTCTCCCTCGGCCAAGGCGTGGAGGCGTTGCCGATCGGCGAGCTGCTCGCGCGACTGGCCTGACCTACGCGGACCGCCCGTCAGCACCGCTCGGTCCTGACGAGCACTCGGTCGGCGTCCCAGGTCTCCCAGACCCCCGTCGGCACCCCCGCCTTGTACTGCCCCGTCCGCTCCCGCGAGGTGGGCGTCGACGGCGTCGGCGCCCGTGGGCTTTGAGGTCCCCATGCGAATCACCGCTCCTAGGGGCGGCCCATCCTACCAGTACACGAACTCCAGCTGGTACTTGTGGATCGAGTACGCGCTGTTCGTGAACAGGAAGGTGTCCCCGGTGCCGGGGTCACTCCACACGTCGAGGTACTCGCTCATCGAGTAGGTGGGGTTCACGTTGGCGACCGTGAACACGCTCGCGATGGCGCCGTCTGCCGAGTAGACCATGACCTCCGTCCCGGTGCGGCGGAAGTACATCCGATCCTGGTCGTCGATCGCGAACCCCGTGTTCGTCTCAAGCGCCATCACCACCGGCGCCTCCGACACGAAGGTCCCGCCGTCAAAGATGTCGATGCGGTTGAGGTCGACGTCGAAGACGAACAGGCGCCCGGTGCTGTCGTACTCGGCGGTGTACGGGCTGAGGAGCTGGCCCGGCTCGGTGCCAAGCACACCGAACTGCCCGACGTAGTCCGCGGTGGACTTGGTCGTGAGCAGCACCTCGTGCGCCGCCGCCGTCGCGATCGTGCCCATCGGCGAGAGGTTCTGCACCGACCCCCAGATGTTGAGCGTCGCCACCTCGTCGCCGACCTTCGACACCGCGAAGTGGTTCGCGCTGTTCAGGTTCGTCGAGTTGTTGAGCATCTTGTACGCGCCGACCAACGCGCCGTCGCCGTCGTACTTGCGCAGCGCCCAGTCTCCCCACACGTACACGTCCCCGACCTCATCCACTTCGATGTCCATCGGGTTCGAGTACGACCACTCCCGCACGAAATTGCCATCGGGGTCCAGCTTCTGGACGCGGTCGTTCACGAAGTCGGCGGCGTAGACGTTGCCGTCGGCGTCCACCGCGATGTCGCCCACGTTGTCGAACTGGGCGTCGCCGGTGCCCTGCGTGCCGACCTCCCAGACCTCGGTCGCGACGACGTGCGGGACCTCTGGCTGACAGGTCGCGCTGCAGCCGTCGCCGTCGTCCTGGTTGGAGTCGTCACACGCCTCCTCGGCGTCGGTGACGCCGTCGCCGCACGCAGGCCGCGCGCAGTCCAAGCGGCAGGCATTCGGCGTCGTGTCGCTGTTCGCGCCGGCGTCGTCACACGCCTCGTCCGCGTCCATCACGCCGTCGCCGCACGTGGCTTCGACGCAGCTGGTGCGGCACGCGTCGGCGGTCGTGTCGCTGTTGGCGTCCCCGTCGTCGCAGACCTCGGTGGTGAGCGCATCGACGATCCCGTTTCCGCACGTCTCGTCGGACAGGCAGTCCGCCGAGCACCCATCGCCGCCCACGACGTTGCCGTCGTCGCACAGCTCGTCGTCGTCCACCACGTCGTCGCCGCACGCGGCATCCGGGGTGGTGTCTGGATCCTCGGGCTTGCAGCCCGCCAGCGCAAACGTCGCCGCCAGCACCAGGACCAGCGGACTCACACGGAGAGACAGGTTCGGGACCATCGTAGACCTCCCTTGGGTGGAGATCCGAGGGAGCACCGGTCGAAGTGTGTCGCCGCGGCAACGTCGCTGCGGCACGCAGCCTGCGCGCGCCAAACCCCGTCAGGATCAAGCGCCTTCGTGGGTGTGCCTCTGTCTCAACTCGTGTTGCTGTGGGACAAGAGAGGAGCAACGAGCATGCCACCTACGTCAGCTGCGCCTGGAAACCACGACCTCCACCAGCCGCGCGTTCACCGCGCCGTACATGTCGCCATGCCGCGGCCCGAGCACCCGCGGCACCAGCGGCGCGAGCAGCCCGACGAAGGTCTCGTGGTGGGTGATCACGCAGCCGTCGCCGTCGGGTCGCAGCGTGAACCCGTGGACCACGTCCAAGACCCACGGCACGCCGCCGCGCCACGCCAGCGCGCGGCCCGCCTCGCAGGTCACCACGCGAACGCGCGCGCGTCGCTCGGCGCCGCGCGCGTGCAGCGCGAGCGTCCACCGCGCGCCGACCTCCAGCGCCGCGGGCGTGACCGGCGACACCGTGTTCCAGCCTGACCAGCCAGGCAGGTCGGCGAACACCGCCCACACCGCGTCGCAGGTCGCGTCCACCCGAATCTCAGCCCAAAAGCGCAGCGTCATTCCGCCCGTCTATCGGGGGATGACGCCGTGCGCTCAGCGGCCGATGCAGTACGCGGAGGTGCCGACCTTGCGGACCACGCGCCACCGGAACTGCGCGCCGTTCAGGCGCGAGGGCACCGTGTAGGAGATGTGCTCGGCGATGCCCGAGCCCGCCGTGGAGCTGCCCGAGGCGCCCGTCCAGGTGGAGGTGCCCGCAGGCGCGGTCTCCAGGATGAAGTCCAGGTCGGCGGTGGTCGTCGTCCAGCGCAGGTACTCGTCGAGCACGCGGCCGGTAGGCGCGGTGCCCAGGTTGTGGAAGGTGTTGAGCGTGGTGCTGATCGTGCCCGCGAAGTCGCAGGTACCGGACGTAGACGCGGTGATCGTGGCCGTGGTGCTCGCCTTGGCCGTCAGGCCCAGGTTGTCGGTGACGGTGAGCGTGACCGTGTAGGTGCCGACCGTGGTCCAGATGTGCGAGACCGCAGCCCCCACCGCGGTGCCGCCATCGCCGAAGGTCCAGGCGTAGCGGGCGATCGAGCCATCCGAGTCCGACGACGACGCGCCGTTCAGGCTGCGCGCCACGCCCACCCGACCCGTGTACGGGCCGCCCGCCACCGCCGTGGGCGCCCGGTTCGCGGGGTGCGCGGCGGTCCACGCCGTCAGCGCCTTGTCCACCTGGATGAGGCCTGCGCCGTAGGTCGTGTCCGCGCCCGCCGAGCCCAGATCCAGGGCGTTGTTCTTGAGCATCGACTCGGCCTGCACGTTCGTCGCGCCCTTGGCCATCAGCATCGCGGCCGCGGCGGCCACGTGCGGCGACGCCATCGAGGTGCCCTCGTAGAAGTAGTAGCTCCAGCTGCCCGACAGCTTGGTCTCGGCCAGGATGCCGTCGTTGTAGCCGTCTCCGTTGGCGTCGACGCTGTTGTCGCCGCCGGGCGCCACCAAGTCCAGGCCCGTGCCCTTGTTGGAGTAGGGCGCCAGCGTGTTGCGGTAGCCAGTGGCGCCCACCGACACGACGCCGGGGTTGGCCGCCGGATAGTTGACCGTGGCAGCGGCGTCGTTGCCGGCCGCGGCGGCGATGAACACGCCCGCGGCGCTCGCGGCCTGCATCGCGGCGGCCTCAGCCTGCGACGAGCTGGAGGAGCCGAGGCTCAAGTTGATCACCTTCGCGCCGTGCGCCACCGCGTACTCGACGCCGAGGATGACGTTGGAGGTCAAGCCCGAACCATCCTGGTTCAGGACCTTCACCGGCAGGAGGGTCGCGTTGTAGGCCAGACCCGCAGCGCCGACGCCGTTGTTCGTCTTCTCGCCGATGGTGCTGGCGACATGCGTGCCGTGGCCGTTGTCGTCCGCGGCGCTTCCGTCGTCGTTCACAAAGTCCCAGCCCGCGTTGAGGTGGGTGATGCCGTCGGTGGGCGACGTGCCCACGCCGGTGTCGATCACCGCCACCACCACGCCCAGGCCGGTGGACATGGTCCACGCCTTGTCCGCGCCGATCTTGTCGAGGTTCCACTGGTTCTTGCGGAAGGGGTCGTTCACCGCGCTCGCGTGGCGCTCGTAGTCAAGCTCCGCGTAGGCGACCGCGCCCGAGGCCTGCAGCCACTGCACCACGTCCATCGGCGACAGACCGTCCGGCACCCCGTACACGCCGCCGTCGATCAGCTGGAAGGCGGCGCGGCGAACGAGCGTGTGGCCCTGGACGGTGAGCTCCTTGGGGGCAAAGCCAAACGTGCCGACCAGCACGCGATCCTGGGCGAAGGCCTGCACGGCGGCGATGGAGCCGACCAGCGGCGCATCGCTCGGGTCGGCGACCACCGCTTCGGGCGCTACGTCGGTGTCCTCGACCGCGCCTGCGGTGTCGACCGCGTCCGGCGAGAGAGGCTCGACGATCTCCTCGGTGGCGTCCGTCGGCAGCAGCTCCACGGGAGCGTTGCAGGCGACGAGAGCGAGGAGGAGGAGGGGACGACGCATCGGAGACTCCGCACGGTGGCTGGGCTTCCGAGGCCTCGCGCACCGTCCTTCATCTCATCGAAGCGCCTCCGCGGGATCTTGAGGGCGTTCCTCGTCGTCACGAGTTGATCCACGGATCGACCCGGTGAATTTCCCCCGATCCGCCAGTCCAGCGCGCGCGGACGCCTACGCGACCAGGTCGCGCGTCTGCGTCAGGCCCGTCGCCAACGTCGACAGGTCGCCTTCGGGGAGGCCCCCCTCGCGCGCGCGCAGCAGGCGGCGCAAGATCTTCCCGGTGCGCGTGCGTGGCAGCGCGGGCGCGAAGTCGAGTTCCTTGGGCACCACCGCGGGCCCCAAGCGCGTGCGCGCGATCGACAAGATCTCACGGCGGATCTGATCCGTCGCCTCGAAGCCGGGCTTGAGGACCACGAACGCCTTGAGGAGCTGGCCCGTGTGCGTGTCCGGCTTGCCGATCACCGCCACCTCGGCGACCGCCGCGTGGCTGAGCAGCGCGCCCTCGGCCTCCACCGGCCCCACGCGCACGCCCGACGTGACGATCATGTCCTCGGCGCGGCCGAGGAACCACACGAACCCGTCCGCGTCCATGCGCGCCTGATCGCCGGTGAGGAACCACTCGCCCTGCACGGCGCGCGGCGTCGCGGGGTCGTCGCGCACGTAGCCCAAGAACATCGAAGGCCACGGCACACGCACGGCGAGCTCGCCGTCCGCCCCCAGCGGCGCCTCCACCAGCGCGCCGGCGGCGTCCCGCTGGAGCACCGCCACCGTCACGCCCGGGAGCGCGCGACCCATCGAACCGGGCCGCACCTCGACGCCCGCGTAGTTCGCGATCAACACGCCGCCCGCTTCGGTCTGCGCCCACCCGTCGTGGATGGGCAGCCCGTAGGTGTCGAGCCCCCACAGCACGGCCTCAGGGCTGAGCGGCTCGCCATGGCACGCGACGAAGCGCAGGTGACGCGCGGGCCCCGCAGAGAGCGTCTCCATGCTCGCCTGCATCATCGCGCGTAGTACCGCGGGCGTGGTGTCCCACACGCAGACGCGCTCCTCAGACAAGATCCGCGCGTAGCGCTGCGCGTCCACGTCACCCTGATCCATCACCACCGTCAGCCCGTGCGACAGCGGCGCGAGCAGGCCGTAGGCGACGCCGCTCAGCGTGCTCGGGTCGGCCGTGCACCACAGGGTGTCGTCCGGGTGCAGGTCCAGCGCATACCAAGCGCCGGTGTGGTGCACGACGATCGCCTCGTGCGGCAGGAGCACGCCCTTGGGCGCGCCGGTCGCGCCGCTCGTGAACAGCAGCAGCGCGGGCGAGCGGGGGTCGGTGGTCGGCACGTCGTAGTTCGGGCTGGCGTCCGCGAGCAGCGACGCCAGATCCATCGTGTCGGCCGGCAGCTGCTCGGGTGGCACCGGCCCGCCGTCGTCGCCGATCAACAACACGTGGCGCAGCGTGGGCACCGCGCCGCGGATCGCCTCGATGCGCTCGCGGAACAGCGTCGGCGTGGTCACCAGGACCGCGGCGTCACCGGCGCGCAGGTTCTGCCGCAGGCTCTCCGCGCTCGACTTGCAGCAGAGCGGACACACGACCGCGCCGAGCTTGAGCGCGCCGATCAGGGCGATCGTCAGCTCGGGGAGGCGGCCGCACACCAGGAACACGCGCTCGCCACGACCGACGCCCAGGTCCACCAACGCATTCGCGAACCGCGCGCTCTCGCCGGCGAGGTCGCCGTAGTTCAGCTCCCGCCGCCGATCCGTCTTGCCGATCCAGCGAATCGCCACCTTGTCGCCCAGGCCACCGTCCACGTGTCGATCGACGACCTCCACGGCCATGTTCAGGCCGCCGTCCGGCTGCCCGACGAGCCCGCTGCGCGCGCCCTCCCAGGTGAAGGCGCGGCGCTCGGCGTCGTAGTCGACCAAGTTTGGTCTGACCGCGTGAAGCGAAAGCTCCTTGAGGATGCTCTCGTAGGTCATGGGAACTCCGGCGTCGCCAATCACAAAGCAATGGGTGTGCCTATCGGCAGAGGGCACCGACGATCGCGGCCCACGCGCGTTGAGCGGAGCCGACGCGCACGCTACAGCCCAGCCGAGCAAAGGCGGCGCAGGTGCCCAAGATCGTCGATCACGACAAGCAGCGTGAAGCGCTCCTCGACGCGAGCTTCCGCTTGTTCGCCGAGGGCGGCTACGACGCGGCGACCATGCGCAAGATCGCGGCCGCCGCGGGCGTGAGCACCGGCGCGCTCTACCATTACTTCCCCGACAAGCCGTCGATCCTGGCCGCCATGTTCGACCTGCTCACCCGCCGCGACATCGTCCGCGTGCAGGGGCAGCTGCCGCTGGAGGCGGCGGTGCCCGTGCGCATCACGGCGCTGTTCGCGTTCCTGCGCGAGAACGTCGAGTACCTGCGCGCGTTGCTGAGCCTGGCGCTCGAGGTCTACCGGCACGAGCCGGGCAGCGCGTCGCGCGCGTACGTGCAGACCGCGCTGCGCAGCTATCGGACGGCCATGGCCGACATTCTGGGCGTCGACGGCACGCTGGCCGAGATGGCGTTCACCTTCCTGCTCGGATCGCTCACCTACGGCACGCTCGACCCCGACGGCCTGGACCTGGCCCAGGCGGAGACGTTTGTGCAGGGCGTGTGGACCCGCTTCGCCGCGGCTCAGGGCGGGCCCGGGCCTGCGTCAGGCCCCGCCGCGGGGTAAGGGCCGCTCGCTGCGGGGGGACGCCATGGACGACACGCAACCGACCGACCGGTCGGCTCGGTGGCTGTGGATCATCCTGCCGGTCGCCGCCGTGATGCTGTTCGCGGGCTGGTGGACCTTCCGCTTCCTGTGCGACGACGCCTACATCGCGTTCCGCTACATCGGGAACCGCCACCTGGGCTGGGGCTACACCTGGAACCCGCCGCCGTTCCGGCCGGTCGAGGGCTACACGAGCTTCCTGTGGGTGGCGCTGCTCGACGCGATCTGGACGCTCACCGGACAGGACCCTCCGGCGACCGCCAACACGGTGAGCCTGGTGTTCGCGGCGGGCTCGGTGGCGCTGACCGCGGCCATGGCGTGGTCGTCCGCGGGCCGGGCGTGGATGGGCGCGCGCGCCGGCATGGTCGCGCTGGTGCTGTGGGGCGTGCTCACCAACCGCACCTTCCTGACCTGGACCACGTCGGGCTTGGAGACGCCGCTCTTTGTGTTCCTGGTGCTGCTGTGGACGTGGATCGCCTTGTACGCGCGGCGCGGTGCGGCGTGGCCGTTCGCGCTGATGGGCACCACGGCGCTGGTGGCGCTCACGCGGCCCGACGGCCTGCTCTACATGGCGGCCGCGCTCGTGATGTTCGCGGCCGAGGCGTGGCGGCGCGGCCCCAAGTGGCGTGACCTGGTGGGCCTGACGCCGCTGCTCTTGATCGTCGCACACCTGCTTTGGCGTCACGCGACCTACGGCGCCTGGCTGCCCAACACGTACTACGCCAAGACCCTGGGGGCGTGGTGGCCGCGGGCGGGCCTGACCTACCTCGCGCTGTTCGCCCTGCAGTACATGTGGTGGCTGTGGCTGCCCGTCGCCTTCATGGCGTGGCGCACGCGCCGCAAGCAGGGCCCGTACAACGTGCGCGAGCACACCGCGTCGATCGTGGCGGTGCTCACGCTGATGGCGGAGATCGCGTACTACACGGTGGTCACCGGCGGCGATCACTTCGAGTTCCGCGTGTTCGCGCACCTGCCGCCGCTGCTGTTCGTGGCGCTCGCCGTGCTGGCCGACCGCGCGCAGATCCGACGCTCGCGCCAGGTGATGATCTTCCTCGGCTTCACTGCGGTGGGCTGGATCATCCCGTGGACCGACTGGGCGTCGCAGCGCGCCACCACCGACCGCGACCACATCTTCCGGCTCGACACCCGCATCGAGGGCACGCTCTGGCCGCTGTGGCCCTACGTGTGGGTGGCCGAGGAATTCCAGAGCTGGCTCGTGGATCAGAGCATCTGCGCGCCGTGGCAGACGCACAAGTGGTTCGCGATCAGCCAGGCCGGCATGATGCCGTCGCGCCC
>CANJMY010000080.1 GCA_947475315.1 Pseudomonadota bacterium
ACCTGTGCAGGGCCGCGCGGTCGCGGCCGGCGGCCCCCGGGTCCTTCCGACCGGGTCGGGATCAGGGGGTGCAGAAGGGGAGCGTGGCTGAGGACTGTCCGTGGTAGTCCTCTGGAAGCGGGAGGAGGATCTTGTTTTGCCTGTGCTCGTACAGTGGCTACAACGCGGTCACGACGCCCGACGGGCGAACGCGTGCTGGCTGCTGGGCGCATGTGCGGCGCGAGTTCTTCCGGGCGCTGGAGCCGGCGCCCGTCGAGGCCGGTGTCGCGATGGACTGGATCGCGCGGCTGTACGACGTCGAGCACCGCGCGGCCGAGAAGGACATCGTCGGCACGCCGACCCACTTGGCCATGCGACGGATCGAGTCCAAGCCGCACGTCGATGCGTTCTTCGCGTGGGTCGCCGAGCACCTGGAGGCCAACCCGCCGAAGTCACCGTTGGGGAAGGCGATGCGGTACGCCCAGAAGCAAGAGGTCGCCCTACGTCAGTTCCTGGACGACGCGCGTGTCGCGTTGGACAACAACACCGCGGAGCGGGCACTGAAGCCCGTGGCGATCGGACGGAAGAACTTCCTGTTCGCGGGGAAGGACGAGGGCGCCGAGAACCTGGCGAAGCTGCAGACCATCGTCGCGACGTGCCAGAAGCACGGCGTGAACCCGCAGGCGTACCTTCAGGACGTGCTGGTCCGGATCAACACGCACCCGGCGAGCAGGATCGCGGAGCTGCTGCCTTGGGCGTGGACTGCGGCGGTCTGAGGTCAAGGTCGGGGCGTGACGTCGTACGTTGATCGCTTACTCTCCATCCAGCATCGCGCGATCACCGCGGAGGACCGCGGGCGCAACGTCGAGGTCTACGGCCCCATTACGGAGGGCAGCGCCTACGACCCGGTCGACTTTGCCCACGTGTCACACGCGGACCACGAGGAGCCTGTCCGTATGGAGGAGGGGGTGGATGTGCCGTGGGCGGCATGCGTGCGGATCGTCGCGCCGGTCATGCATGAGCTGGGCGACGGAGTGGACCGCTACGCGATCGATCTGGCCAACCCGCACTGGGTCGAGGCCAGCCCGTCCGACGACTTCGAGTCGCCTAGTTACTGCGAGTGATCCTGGAGTCGGCACGAACCGGCGCGACCGCGGTTTCTACCTAAGGCGGCTCAGCCCCCGGCGGCGGACCGCCTCCACTGGCCGCGCCGCGCGCCTCGCGCGCGCCCTCACCGACAGGTCGGACAGCTGCACTCGATCTGCCGCGCGGCGACATCCCCGCAGATCCCAAACGACCCGGTGCACACCGAGTCGCCCAGGCAATCACAGGTGGTGCACATCGGCGTCGTCGCGACGCAGTGGTGGACCGCCGGCGCGTTGGCGACCTGGGTGACGCACACCTGATCGCTGCCGCAGACGCCGCAGTCCGTGACCCGGCTGCACTGCGCCACCGGCAGGCACGGGCCCCAGCAGCCATCGACGACCGACGGGACCTGGCCGGTCGGGCACTGAGGCGTGACGGCGCGGCAGGTGACCTGGGTCGCGTCGCACGAGCGGTCGAACACGCAGCGCCCGACCGAGCAGGTGGTGGTCGGAGAGAACAGCCCGACCGCGGTGCAGGCGGTGGCGAAGCACTCGGGCATGCCGCAGCTGGGTCCGGTCGCCGACACGCTCATCGGCAGGCAGTCGCAGCAGCTCTCCCAGACCTGGCAGTCCTCGGGGTTCGCGCAGCGCACGTCGACCGGGGTCACGACGGTGTCCGTGTCGTGGGTGTCGGTGTCCTGCGTGTCCGTGTCGGCGCCGTCGGTGTCGACGACGTCCGTGTCCACGGGATCGGGCGGGCCGTCCGTGCGGTGATGGCAGCTGACCAACAGGAGGGAGAGGACCAGGGTGCGGGACATGGGCGGCCGTCCTCGCGTGGGCGACAGGTGCGCGACCTCGCCTGTCTCACCTCATCCTTACCCTCGGTCGTCCACGTCCGCGCGTGTTTGCCCGTCGGACCCGCCACGACTTGGGTTCTTCACCCGCCCAGACATGCTCTCCAGCTGCGGGAAGGGCACGAGCCGCTGCACCAGGTGTCGCTGACCGGTGCCGCGACGGACGCGCTCCAACTGGGCGCGGTGCAGGACTGGCTCCAGGTCCGCCCTGGCCAGGACGAGATGTTCCAGGCGGGCGACCCCGACCTGGACGCAATGACGGCGGAGGCGTCCGGGGAGGACGCCCCGGGGTCGACCAACGCGTCGCCCGACGACAGCGACATCGACGACGTCGGTGCGCTGTACGGCGTGGCGGACTCGGACGGCGGGCCCGAGGGCCTGATCCTGGGCGACGAGAAGATCGCCGAGCGCGACCGCCACCGCTGGGAGAACGATCCGCGGTCTAAGGACCCGTAGCGAGCGGCTGGGCGCCCACGCACCGTGCGGCTGCGCCTTGATGGACATTGGCCCCTCGTTCTCCGCGTTGGGCTACTGAGGACAGACAACCGCTCAGGGGTGTTGACGATGTCCAGCGTGCCGCAGGTCAAGATCACCAATGAGGTCACCCATCGCGAGGTGGCCGTCTGGCCGCTCTCCCAGGGGATCCCCCGCCAGGAGGAGATCGTGGAGGACGCGCTCCAACACAAGCACATGGTGACGTCGGTCGTGTGGCACATTGCCCACGGCACCGTCACGGGCGTCTCGGTGATGATCTCGCCGCTGTGATCTGAGCCGCGCGCAGGGCTAGGCGTGCAGGCATGGAGGCGTCGCTCGCCATGTCCCGGATCTGCACGCGTGCCCTCCCGCTCGTCGCCGCCCTCGCCATGCAGGCCTGCCAGAGCGACCCGCCCGACGACGCCCAAGACACCGACCTGCCCGCGCGCACCTTCCCCGACGTGATCGGCGGCGCGCGCCCGGCGCCGGTGGTCCACCCCGTCCCCTACGACCCGAACGAGACGCTCCCCGCCGTGATCCTGCTGCACGGCTACGGCGTGACCGCGGGCGTCGAGGACCTGCTCTTCGGGTTCGGCCGCCGCGTCGACACCGACAAGCTGCTGTTGGTGCTGCCCGAGGGCACCGTAGACGAAGGCGGCTCGCAGTTCTGGAACGCCGGCGTCGACTGCTGCGGCGACCTGGGCCCGCCCGTCGATGACGTCGCCTACCTCGGCGGCCTGATCGACGAGCTGCGCGCCACCTGGCGCGTGGGGTCGGTCACGGTCGTGGGCCACAGCAACGGCGGCTACATGGCCTACCGGCTGGCCTGCGAGGTGCCCGACAAGCTCGACCGCATGGTGGTGCTCGCGGGCGCCGACCCGGTGGCGCCGCCCACCTGCGTCGCGGGTCACCCCGTCGGCCTGATGCACGTGCACGGCACCGCCGACGAGGACGTCCCCTACGAGGCCGCCGCCGAACCGAACGCCACGCCGGGCGCGGTGGAGTCGGTGCGGCGCCAGGCCGAGCGGTCGGGCTGCGACGCGACCACGACCGAGATCGGCGCGGCCGACCTGACCGCGGGCGTCGCTGGGTCGGAGTCGACCGGCGTGGCGTACGACGGGTGTGCGCAGCCGGTGGTGCTGTGGACCGCGGAGGGCGGGGACCACCTGTTCCTGGGCGCGACGGATACGTTCCGGGAAGGCGTGGCGGCGTTCGCGCTCGGCGGGTCGGCGACGTTTGAGTGAGGGCGTCGGCGCGGAGGGCCCCTCTCGCGACGCGGATGTCACGATCTCAGCGCCCCACTGGGAGCCTCTGCGGCTGTGGGCCCGGAACGATCGTGGATCAACCGACGTTCGCCTCCGCCGACCCCCATCGGCACGCCCCTGGCCGAGCCCCCTCCACGCAGGAGGACGACATGATCTTCACCCTCTGGCTCGCGCTCGCGCAGGCCGCAGACCCTGGCGCGGCGCCCGACGCCGCGCCCGTCGAGCAGACCGCGCCGGCGGCCGAGCCCACCGCATGAAGGTCGCGGGCACGGCGCTCACCAACGTCTGCCCGCCGTCTGCGTGACCCGACGGCACCGATCGTGTATCGTCCCGATCGCCCGCGCCCCCGGAGTCGCCTGATGCGATCGCTCATCCCCCTGCTCGTCCTCGCCGCCTGCACGCCCGACGCGGTCGAACCCCCGCCCTACCGTCCGCCGTCCGGCGTGACGCGGGCGGCCTACGCGCCCAACTCGCACCTCGACACCTTCCCGGACCTGTTCCACAGCCAGCCCGACGCCTCGACCGAGACCGGCCTGCGCGTGCGCCTGGGCGACGCCGCCCGCGACCAGCTCAACGCGCTGCTGCCGCCCGGCTTCACCATCGTGCAGGGCCTGGAGGAGCTGGACGGCTTTGGCACCACGGCGGCGGTGTCGATCGCCTTCACCGCGCCGGTCGACCCGGCCTCGTTCGCGTCGTCGCTGCGCTTCGTCCGGCTGACCGACGGCGCCACCGTGCCCGTCGAGACCACCTGGACCGACCAAGGCAACACCGCGCTGATGGAGCCGCTCTTCCCGCTGACGCCCAGCACGCCCTACGCGGCGATCGTGACGCACGACCTGGTCGACGCGGCCGGGGGCCCCGTGTGGCGGTCGGTGCCGCTCGACGAGGCGATCACCGGCGACCTCGACAACGCGCCCGCCGTGCTGGCCAAGACCTGGGCCCAGGCGCTCGACGTGACCGGCCTGACCCGCGACGACGTCGCCGCGGGCGTGGTGTTCGTGACGCAGTCGATCGGCGCGCAGGACGAGGCGGTCAAGCAGGTGCTGCTCGACGCCCACTCCACGCTGACGGCCATGGAGTGCGCCCCCGACGGCGACCGCACGCGCTGCGAGGCCGTGCTGCACGCCACCGACGTGCTCGGCGACGACGAGACGATCGGCGCGGACGAGGCGCCGGTCGCGTTGGGCACCTACGACCTGCCCGCCACCTTCTGGCTGCCCGGCGACGGCAAGTCCGGCCCCTACCCCACGGTCATCCACGGCCACGGCCTGGGCGGTGACCGCTACGAGGCCCACAACGACGCCGACCCGCTCTCGGGGATCGGCTTCGCGGTGGCGGCGATCGACGCGCCCAAGCACGGCGACCACCCCGGCGCCCCCGACGGCGACCTGCTCCCCATCCTGGAGTTCTTCGGGATCAGCTTTGAGGGCATGTCGATGGACGTGCGCAAGCTGCGCGACAACTTCCGGCTGGGCGCCTGGGAGAAGCTGCAGCTCGCCGCGGCCCTGCGCGCGGGCTTTGACGCGGACGCGGACGGCCACGTCGACTTCGACGGCGCCAAGCTGGCCTACTCGGGGCACTCGCTGGGCGGCGTGATGGGGCCGCAGTTCCTGGCCCAAGATCCGGAGCTGGGCACCGGCTACCTGTCGGTCCCGGGCGGTCGGGTGTCGGCGATCGTGCAGAAGAGCGGCACCTTCGCGCCGCTGGTGGCGCTGATGCAGCCGCCGGGCGCGCTGCCGGGCGACCTCGACCGCTTCTTCCCGCTGCTTCAGACCTCGATCGAGCGCGCCGACCCGCTGAACTGGGCGCCGCAGATCTTGGACGGCCACCGCGACGTGCTGGTCCAGGAGGTGATGGACGACGACATCATGCCCAACACCACCACCCGCGCGCTGGTGCGGGCGCTGGGCGTGGAGCTGGTCGGTCCCAACCTGCAGACGGTCGAGGGGCTGGTGGTGAACCCCAACCCCATGCCCATCTCGGGCAACGTGAACGGCCGCACGGCGGTGCTCTACCAGTACGACGACATGGTCGACGACGGGCAGCTGGTGCAGGCCACGCACACGCACATCTTCGCGTGCGACAGCAACAAGGTCCAGATGCCGCGCTGGTTCCAGACCTGGCTGGACGACGGGCTGTCGGAGGCGATCGACCCGTTCGACGCGCCGTAGCGCCCTGACCTAGATGCCGGTGCCGCCCGGGGGAAGGCCGGTGTCGCCGATGCCACCAGGGCCGCCGCCAGGGCCGCCACCGGGGCCGCCGCCGGGCGTGTCGGTGTCGACGGGGGGCGCGTAGGTGTCGGTGTCGGGCGTGCCGCCAGGTCCGCCAGGTCCGCCAGGCCCACCGGGACCGCCAGGGCCGCCGCCGGGCGACGTGTCCTTGGTGTCGGTGGGGCCGCCGGGGCCGCCGCCGCCGCCGCAGGTCAGGTTGGCTAGGCCGGGCGTGCCCAGGTCTGTGTGGCCTGCGATGGCGGTGGTGGACGCGCACCAGTTCGCGGGGTCGTCGTTGCCCGCGGCCGTGGCGTGCGCCGGGTCGAGGCTCAGCGAGATGCCCGGGGGCGCCGCCACGATCGACGGGTAGACGATGGCGTCGATCATCACGGCGCTGCCGGTGCTGGGGACCACGTAATCCAGGCTGACCGCGCCCCCCTGGCTGGAGAGCGATACCGTGCTCGTGTACTGCAGCGTCGGCGCGAACCCATAGCAGCCGACCGTGCGCGGCTCGAGCGCGGCCAGGACCCACGCGCCGTTCTGCACGACCACGCTGTTGGCGACGGTCCACGAGCTGTTGCTGTCGTGCACCCGCAGGCCACGCAGGTCCACCGCGCTGCCGGACACGTTCTTGAACTCGATGTACTCGCCGTCGCTGTCGCTGCAGGCGCCGCCCTCGTCCGGGTCCACCATCAGCTCGGTCAGGACCAAATCGCCGGCGACCAGCTCCGTGATCAGCTTGGTGCCGCCGCCGCCGCTTCCGCTGGTGCCGTCGGTGTCGGTGGGCACGCTGGTGTCCTCGACGTCGGTGTCCACCACCGGGTCGGTGTCGCCGGCGCCCTCGTCGGTAGGGCCCTGGTCCGTCGTGCCGCTGAGGTCGGTGTCCGCGCTGTCGCCGATGCCGTAGCTCTTCAGGCCGCCGCAGCTCGCGAGCAGGACCAACACGGACATCGAGGCGGTCAGGCGCATGGAACAGTCCCCGTCATGCGCGCCAATGTAGCCGAATGCTAGGGCATTCGCCACGAATCGATCGGCGGGTGCCGCGCCCTACTTGTCGAGCGTGCCCTGCAGGCGCTGCAGCTCGACCGTCGCGATGCGGAAGTCGGTGCGGGCCCGAACGGCGGCGGCCTCGGCGGTGTCGACCGCGGCGCGGGCCTCCAGCACGTCCTGCAGCAGCGACCGACCGGCCTCGTGCATGGCATCCTCAGACGCCAAGGTCTGCTTGGCGAGGCGAACCTGGACGTCCGCGAGCTCGATGCGCGTCGCCGCGGCGGTGAGCACGCGCAGCTGCTGCGCGACCGCGATCCGCACGCCGACGATGGCGTCCGACAGCAGCGCCTCCTGCTGCGCGACCTCCACCTCGGCGCTGCGCTGGGCGCCCAGCGACGCGCGGAAGCCGAGCGGGACGGTGAGCGTGCCGCCCACGCCGATGTTGGGGAACATCGACTCGTTGAGCGTGAACGCGCCGGACCAGGCGTCCTTGTCGAAGCCGGTCAGGCCGCCGGTCACGTCGGCGCGCAGGCTGGGGAGCACGGCGTGGCGGGCGTCGCCCAGGCCGCGACGGGCGCTGTCGACCATGGCGCGCTGCACGGACAGCTCGACGGAGCCCTCGAGCGCGGACCGCACCACCTGCTCGGGGTCCAGCGTCAGCGGCGGCGCGTCGCCGGGCTCGCTGCCGGGCGTGATTTGGGTGTCGGGCGACTCCCCCATCACGCGCAGGAGCGCGTCGGCGGCTTGCTCGGCGGCCTGGCCTGCGGCGATCGCGTCGGACTTGGCCTGCACCACCGCGGCCTCCAGGCGGGTGCGCTCGATCGGCGCGGCCTCGCCGGCGTCCACGCGCGCGGCGCCGATCCGGAACGACTCCTCCGCCACCTCGACGGCGCGCTGCGCGATCTCAGCGGTGCGAACGACCTGCACCCAGGTCCAGTACGCGGTCGCGGTGTCGGCCACCGCCTGCTGACGCGCGCCCTCGGCCTGCAGCTGGGCGATCGTGAGGCCCTCCTTGGCCCGTCGCACGCCCTGGAGGTTGTACGACATCAGCACGCCGCGCAGCAGCTCCTGGCCCAAGCTCAGCTGGAAGGAAGGCTCGAACGACTTCTGCACGCTGCCGTCCGTGAACAGCGCGGCGAGCGTGGAGTTGGGGTCGGGGATGTTGATCGTGGCGTTGGACGACCGGAACCGCGTGTCGAACTGGACGCTGGTGCCGGTGGGCGCCACCTCGGACACGTTCAGGCCCGCGCTCCAGCCGTCGGAGGTGAGGCGGAACGGGTCGGGGAACTGGCTGAACCGCTGCAGCGAGAGCGCGCGGTCAAAGCGGCTGTCGAGCGACAGCGTCGGATCGAACGCGCCGTTGGCGGTCAGCACGGCATGGCGCGCGGACTCCTTGGCCAGGTTGGCCTGGACCACCTCGGGGGCGTGTTGGAGCGCGGCCGCGACGGCGTCCTCGTAGGTCACGGACCGATCCCCTGCCAAAGCGACGTTCGCCAGCATCACGCCGAGAGCCAGGACCAGGGACCGATTCATGAAGTTCTCCGGAGCGCCCAGCGGACGCCTTCGAGCACGGACGCGCGCATGTCGTCCAACACCACGTACACGTATGGCACAAATAACAGCGTCAGCAGCGTCGACGTGATCATCCCGCCCATCAGCGTACGCCCGAGGGGTGCGTACGGGATCCCCACGAACTCCGAGGAGCCCGCCGCCATCGGGAGGAGGCCGACGATCGTCGTCAGCGCGGTCATGAGGATGGGGCGCAGTCGGCGCACGGCCGCGACCTGGATCGCCTCGTCCCGAGGCATCCCGCCGCGCCTCAGCTGCTCGACGTAGTCGATCATCACGATGCCGTTGTTCACCACCACGCCGACCAGGACGACCAGGCCCAGGCCCGCCATCGTGTCCATGTCGGTGTCGGTCAGGTACAGCGCCCACCACGCGCCGATGCCGGCCATGGGCAGCGTGGAGAGGATGCCCAGCGGCAGCATCCAGCTCTCGAACAAGATCCCCATCAGCAGGTAGACGAACACCACCGACATGCCGAGCGCGAAGTAGGTCGCCTGCATCTCGTTGTCCTGGTCGGCCTCCCAGTCGGCGGCCTCCCAGGTGTAGCCACGCGGCAGCATCATGTCGGCGAGCGCGGCGTGCACGGCGGGCACCACCTCGGCCTTGTCGGCGCCCTTGGTCAGGTCCACCGTGACCGCCTGCGCGGTGCGGCCGTCGGTGCGCTGGATCTTGGACGGGCCCGCGCCGTAGGTCACGTCGGTCAGCGCGCGCGCGGGCACCAGCGACATGGTGGCCGGCGAGAAGATCGGGAAGTCGAGCAGCGTGCCGACGTCGGAGCGGTCCTCGACCGACAGGCGGGTCTCCACCTCCAGCTCGTCGGCGCCCTGCACCAGCGGGTTGAGCGTGCTGCCGCGCATCGCGAACGCGATGGTGTTGCCCACGGTGGACGCGTCCACGCCGTAGCGGCGCAGCGCGTCGGTGTCGGGGTGCAGCTGGATCTCGCGGCGCGACGCGTCGGAGTCACCCACGGTGGTGGAGAGCACGCCCTTCACGTCCGCGACGCGCCTGGCGATCTCCTCGCCGAGCGTGCGCAGCACCTCGGTGTCGTCGCCGTACACGGTGAGCGTGACCCGGTTCTCGTCGCCCGACTGGCTGTCCCAGCCGATGGTGGCCGACACGCCGGGGATGTCCTTGGGCAGGTCCGCCTTGGCGGCGTCGACGATCGACTCGTTCGACATCGGCGGCTCGTCGACCAGGTAGACGGACAGGCGGCCGCGCACCGAGCCGTTGTCCAGCGTGGCCCGGTACACGTCGATGCCCCAGTCGGCGCGGTGCGCCTCGATCCAGGTCTCGAAGCGGTGCACGATCGCGTCGCGCTCGGCGTAGGTGGCCTCACCGGGGACCGTGAAGCGCACGGAGAAGTCGTTGATCCCGCCCTGGTCGCCCGCGGCGCACTTCACGCCCGGCACAGCGATCACGCCCGTGATCAGCACGGTCGCCATCAGGAACATCGCGGAGTCGGCGCGGCGGCGCATCGCCGCCTCCAGCAGCACCGCGTACTTGCGCGTGAACCACGCCAGCCACGCCGGGTCGGGGCGGATCTGCGCCGTGGTCACAAAGCGCGTGGCGAGGGGCATGAACACCCACGCCACCAACAGCGACACGGCGCGCGCCCAGACGACGGGCAGGCCAAGCACCGCCATCAGCACGGCGAGGTCGGCGTTCTCGGTCATGAGGATGACCGGCAGGAACACCACCATCGACGCCGCCGTCGCCGCCAGAATGGCCAGGCCCACCTCGCCGGTGCCCTCGATCGCCGCGGTGCGTGTGTCCTCGCCTCTCGCGCGGCGCAGGTAGATCGCCTCGACGACGACGATCGCGTCGTCGGCCACCATGCCGACCGCGAGCATCAGGCCCATCATCGCGACCAGGTTCATGCTGCTGCCGTTCATCCACAGGATGGCGACGGTCACCAGCAGCGAGAACGGGATCGACGCGCTGACCAGCATGGTCATGCGCCACTCGCGCAGGAACAGCCACAGGATGAGGACGGACAGCACGCCGCCCTCGAGCAGCGCCTCCTGCAGCTGGCCCAAGCTCTCGGAGATCAGCTTGCCCTGATCGAAGAACGGGAAGAACTGCAAGCCGCCGGCCGCGGGGTCGTGCGCCAGCTGGTCGAGGACGGTGTTGACCTCACGGGTGACGTCGACGGTGTTGGCGTTCGACTCCTTGCGGATGCCGAGCGCCGCCGCGTTGCGCCCGTTCACGCGGCCGATGTCGCCGCTGGACACCTGGCGGATCGACACGTCGGCGAAGTCGCCAAGCTGCAGGCCGTCGGCGCGCGCGGGCCAGCGCGTGAGCTGCGCGGGGTCGTCGAGTCGGGCGAGCGAGCGCACGTTCACCACGCGCCCGGCCTCCTCCACGCGGCCGCCGCTCATCTGGAAGTTGTCGGTCTGCAGCTTGCGCTGCACGTCGCCCAGGTCCACCCCGTGCGCGATCAGCTGTTCGCGGTCGTAGTCGACGAACACGCGCCGCTGGTCCAGGCCGTAGGTGTCGACGGTGGCCACGCCCTGCACGCGGTCCACGCGCGGGATGACCACCTTCTCCACGGTGTGCCAGGGGTCTTCCATGTCGTCGGGGAAGGTGACGCCGAGCCACAGCACCGGCTCGTCGGTCGGGCTGAACTTGTAGATCCAGTACCGGCTGATGTCGGCCGGCAGCTCGGGCATGGCGCGCTCGATGCGATCGACCACGTCGTTGTAGCCGTCGTCCATGTCGGCGGACGGGAAGAACTCCAGATCAAAGCTCGCGGAGTTGCTGTCCGCGTCCGAGTCGATCTTCTTCACGCCCGACAGCGTGGAGAGCTGCTCCAGCACCGGCCGCACGATCAGCTCGTCGGTCTCGCCAGGCGTGGCGTTCGGGAACGGGATCTGCACCCACAGGTAGTGGCTCGCGAACCCGTCGGGCATCAGCTGGATGGGGATCCGCGTGTAGGCCAGCACGCCCAGCACCATCATGGCCAGGAAGGCCATGAGCACGGTGACCGGGTGGTCGTAGGCGTTGCGCGGGATCCACGTCCTCACGGCGTGACCTCGCCCGGCTTGGCGGCGTCTGGCTTGGTGCCGCCGGTGACGAGCACGTAGACCGCGGGGATCACCACGAGCGTCAGCAGCGTGGCGGTGGCCATGCCGCCGACCACGGTGACGGCGAGCGGCCGCTGCACCTCAATGCCCGCGCCAAACCCGAACGCGAGCGGCAGCAGGCCGAGCACGGTGGTGATCGCGGTGATCAAGATCGGGCGCAGGCGCAGCGCGGCGGCGCGGTGCACGGAGGACAGGCGCGCCTCGCCGTCGTCGCGCAGGCGGTTGGTGGCGTCGACCAGGACGATCGCGTTGTTCACGACCACGCCGGCGAGCACGATCACGCCCATGAACGCGGGCACCGACAGCGGCAGCCCGGTGGCCGCCAGGCCGCCCGCCACGCCGAACAGCGCCAGCGGCACGGTGAGCAGGATGACCAGCGGGTGGAGGAGGTTTTCGAACGTGGACGCCATCACGACGTAGACGAGGAAGATGGCGAGCGCGAGCGCCAGCAGCAGCGAGTTGCCCGACGACGACAGCTCGCGCGCCTGACCGCCCATCTCCCAGGTCTGGTCCGCGTCGAACGGCGCGTGACGGAGCGTGCGCGTGACGTCGTGGATGGCGCCGCCCATGTCGAAGCCGACCAGGTTGGCGGAGAGCACGACCGCGCGACGCTGGTCGACGCGGCGGATCTCCGACGGCCCGATCGCCTCCGAGAGGGTGGCGACCGCGTCGAGCGGGATCACCGGGTCGATGCTCGGGTTGATGTTCACCCGCCGCAGGTCGCGGATGGAGCCGCGCTCGCGGGCGTCCAGCTGCACGCGCAGATCCACGCGGTCCGTGCCGCCGTGCAGCTCGGTGGCGACGACGCCTTGGATGCGGTCGCGCAGGCGCTCGGCGACGGTCGCGGTGTCCAGGCCCAAGCGGGCCAGGCGCACGCGGTCGTAGCGGATCTGCACCTCGGGGTTGCCCGCCTTGAGGCTTGTCTTTACGTCGGCGAGCGACGGCAGGCCGCCGAGCGACACGACGAGCTGGTCGCCGGTCGCGCGCAGGCGCTCCAGGTCCTCACCGTGGACAACCACCTCGATGGGCGTGCGGAAGCTGAACAGCGCGGGCCGCGAGAACTGGGCCGACAGGCCGACCGACTCGACGAGCTCGCGTCGGATCGCGGTCATGGCGCGCTCTTCGCGCTCCGCCAGGTCGCCGTCCCCGTCGGCCTTGAGCTGCACGCGGATGCGCGCGGAGTGCTCGCCTGCGTCGGGGCGTGTGTCGTCGCGCGCGTCGGTGCCGATCGTCGTGTAGACCGCGCCCACGTCGGGGGTGGCGGCGATGACCTTCTCGGCCTGCGTCACCACGTCCGTCGTGCGCGCGAGCGGCGTGCCGACCGGCAGCGCGACGTCGATCGTGAAGCGGCCCTGGTGCACCTCGGGGAGCAGCTCCGTGCCCAGCCCCAGCAGCACCTGCACGGTGATCGCGAACAGCACGGCGGACGCGCCGACGATCGACCACGGACGGCGCACGACCACGTGCATCGACTCGGCGTAGCCGCTGGCGAAGCGGTTGTAGAGCCCGTTGAATCCGTCCGCGAACCACATGAACACGCGGCCGAGCGGCGTCGCCACCCAGACCCACGCCGCGCCCAGCACGCGCAGGGTCAGGACGAACAGCGTTCGCGCGATCGCGGCACCCAACGCCCCGCCGACCGACAGCACCCAGCGCAGGACGATCAGCGGGATCCACACCATCCGCTTCTTGCTCGCCTGGGCCCAGGACATGCCGTCGGCCAGCTCGGCGGCGGCGTCGGACAGGTCCAGCTGCCACGCGCGTGTGTTCGTGTCGTACCAGGTGGACCCACCGCCGCCGAGCGCGGCCAGCATGGGCACCATGAACAGCGCGACGGCCAGCGACGCCATCAGCGACCACACGACCGCGTGGGCCAGATCGCCGAACAGCTCGCCGCCGACGCCCTCGATGAACGCGATGGGGATGAACACGGCCACGGTCGTCATGGTCGACGCGAACACCGCGGCGGCCACCTCGGTGGTGCCGTGCACGGCCGCGTCGCGGCGGTTCATGCCGTCGTCGAGCCACTGCTGGATGCTCTCCAGCACGACGACCGAGTTGTCGACGAGCATGCCGACGCCGAGCGCCAGGCCGCCGAGCGACATGAGGTTGAGCGACACGCCCGCGACGTAGAGCGGCCCAAAGCCGATGAGCAGGCTGATGGGGATGGAGACGCCGATGATCGCCGTGGCCCGGTAGTCGCGCAGGAAGAGGAACAGGACGCCGATCGCCAGCACGCCGCCGATCAAGACGGAGTCACGCAGGTTGTCGATCGCCATCTCGATGAAGCCGGCGGAGTCGTCGAGGACGGCGAGCTTCACGCCCGGCGGCAGCAGCGCGGTCAGGCCCTTGGAGGCGTCGAGCGCGGTCTGCATGGACTCGCGCATCTTGCCCGGCGGCATCGCGTCGATGTCGGCCTGGGTGTATCCGACGTCCTCGCCGTCCAGCGCGTGCTGCACTTGGCCCGCGACCTCGACGATGTTCGCGTCCGCCTCCTTGAAGATCTCGAGCTCCACGGCCTCCACGCCGTCGAGGTGGGTGACGACGGTGCGATCGGTGTGGGTGTCGGTGACGTCGGCCACGTCGGTGAGCGGCACGAGCACGCCGTCCGCGCGGCGGATCTGCAGCGCGCGGATGTCGGCCACGTCGCCGAACTGCGCCACGGTGCGGACGAGGTACTCGGTGTCGCCCTCCAGCACCTGACCGCCGGCGACGTTGACGTTCTCGCCGCGCAGCACGTCGCGCACGTCCTCCAGCGTCACGTTGCGCGCGACCAGCCAGTCGTCGTGTA
>CANJMY010000081.1 GCA_947475315.1 Pseudomonadota bacterium
CGCCACGCGGCGCGATGGAGACGCGCGCAAGGAGCGAGCGTGCCGCTGACAGTGCTGGTCACCCGAGACGTGGAAGACGCCCCCAAGACGGCCGAGCGGCTGCGTCGCGCCGGATTTGGGGCGGTGGTGGCGCCGCTGATTGAGCGTCGTGCGGATGACGCCGCGCTCGTGGCCGCGTTCGCCGCCACGCCGTCCCCTGACCTGCTGCTGATCACGAGCGCCTTCGCGGCGAAGCAGATCGGACGAGTCGGCGCGCGGGGGATCAGCCCGGGTCGTGTCGCCTGCGTGGGGCCCGCCACGGCCGAAGCCGCGCGCGTCGCCGGGCTCAGGGTCGACCTGGTACCCACCGAGATGACGGGCGCCGCCCTGGTCGGTGAGCTGGGCGACCTGACGGGGCGCGTGGTGCTCTACCCGCGCGCGGCGGACGCCCTCCCCTCCACCCGCGAGGCGCTGGAGCGGGCTGGCGCGGTGGTGCGCGACGTCGTCACCTACGGCACGGGCCCGGCGTCAGGCGGGCCGGCCGCGCTGGCGGCGGCGGGTCGCGTGGACGTGGTGTTGCTGGCCTCTCCGTCGACGGTGCGGGCCTATGTGGCGGCGCGGGCCACGGTGCCCGAGCACGGCAACCCTGTCGTGGCCCCCATCGGCGGGACCACGGGCGAGGCCTGCCGCCTAGCGGGCCTGCCGATCGCTGAGTCCGGGACCGTCGACGCGATCCGAGCGGCGCTCCGAAGCTAGGCGCGGCGCAGCCGAGACGAGCTTCCGCTCGGTGCTCTAGGCGCGTCGCGCGCGGCTGGACGAGTAGATCGACGCGCCGATGCAGATGGCGCCCACCAGGCCGGCGACGATCTCAGGCACCGGGTAGATGACGCCCACGAACATGATGAGCGACAGCGCCAGCACCGCGTAGAACGCGCCGTGCTCCAGGAACCGGAAGGTGCCGAGCGTGCCGCGGTCCACCATCATCACGGTCAGGCTTCGGACAAACAGCGCGCCGATGCCCAGGCCGATGGAGATCAGGAACAGGTTGGTCGTGATGGCCAGCGCGCCGATGACGCCGTCGAACGAGAAGCTGGCGTCTAGGACCTCGAGGTAGAGGAACATGCCCAGGCTGGCGCGGTGGAGCGCGTCCTCCGACTGGCCACCCTCGCCGTCTTCGCCCTCACCCGGGCGGTGCAGGATGACCTCCAGCGCCGACACCATCAGGTGCGACAGGATGCCCGCGATGCCGGCGACGATGAAGCCGAGCTGGTGCTCCATGTCGTGGATGAAGGACGACACGATGAGGATCACGCCGAGCGTGATGCCCACCTGCACGGCCTCCAGTCGGCCAACCGCCGCGAGCGGCGCCTCGACCGTGCGAAGCCAGTGGGTGTCCTTCTCGGCGTCCACAAAGTACTTCAGCGCCACCAGCATCAGGAAGGCGCCGCCGAACGCCGCGACCTGGTGGTGCACTGAGTGCATGATCTCCGCGTAGTGGTGCGGATCCGTGGCGGCCAGGTGCAGCGCGGCCCACGGGGACGACATCGTCACGAAGGAGACGATCAGCAGCGGGAACACCAAACGCATGCCGAACACGGCGATGAGGATGCCCCACGTCAGGAAGCGCTCGACCCACAGCGGCGTCATCTTGCGGAGGACGGTCGCGTTGACGACCGCGTTGTCGAACGAGATCGACACCTCCAGCACGGACAGCACCGAGCAGATGAAGACGCCGTTCAGCGCGCCGGAGAGCGTCTGATCGCCGTAGTAGTAGCCGACCACTCCACCGGCGATCAGGCCGATGAGCGTCCCAAGCAGGGAGCCGCGAAAGTACTGGTTCATCACGAGTCGGTATCGCCCGAAGCCAAGTCGGCGTCGAGGGTCTCCCCCTCCACGTGCCAGGCGCGCATCAGAATGGCCAGGGTGTCCTCATCTCCGCGGCGGCTCGCCTCGCGGATGGTCTCTAGGGGGCTGTGGAGGAGCTTCTTTACCAACGCCTTGGTCATGGCGTCGATTGTGGCTCGGTCATCGTCTGTCAGGTGTTCCAGCACTCGGTGGGTGCGCGACAGCTCGTCCTGCCGCAGCGCCTCGGCCTTGCGGACTAGGCGGCCGATGCCGTCGTGGATGGACAGGTCCGAGAAGCGCGACGCGAAGCGCTCGGCCTCGCGGTTGACCATCGCCTCGGCCTCCTTGGCGGCGGACTCGCGGGCGGCGCGGTTGCGCTCCATCACCTGGGTCAGGTCGTCGATGTTGAACAGGTAGGCCTGATCGATCGACTCGACCTCGGGGTCGATGTTGCGAGGGACGGACAGGTCCACCAGGAAGAGCGGCTTGTACCGGCGCGCCTTGAGCGCGGCACGCACGGCGGCGCCGTCGAGGATGGGCTTGATGGCGCCGGTGGCGCAGATCACGATGTCTGCGCGCTGCAGGTACTCCTGCAGGCGCTCGAACGGAAGCGCGGTGCCGCCGAACTCCTCCGCCACCGTCACCGCGTTGGCGAACGTGCGGCTGGTCACCATCAACTCGTCCAGGCCAGTGCCGACCATGGCCTTGGCGACCTCCTGCCCCATCTCGCCGGTGCCGATGAGCAGCGCGCGGCGGCCGTTGAGCGTGGAGAAGATCTGCTGCGCCAGGTGCACGCCGGCGTTGCCGACGCCCACGTTGCCGCGGCCGATCTCGGTGTGGGTGCGGACGTGCTTGGCCACCCAAAGCCCGCGCTGCGTCAGGCGGTTGAGCACGGTGCCCAGCGACCCCGCCTCGTCCGCCACGCGGACGGCGTTCTTGACCTGGCCCAGCACCTGCGGCTCACCGAGCACCAGGCTGTCGAGCGAGCAGGCCACGCGGAACAGGTGGCGCACGGCCTCGACGCCGTCGCGCCAGTACAGGTAGCGGTCCGCCGGCTCGCCGATCAGGGCCGAGCGACGACGGAGCAGATCCTCGCGGATGGCCTCCACGCCGCGCGCGCCGGGGACGGCGTAGAGTTCGACGCGGTTGCAGGTGGCGAGCAGCAGGGCCTCGCGGACCAGCCCTGCGCTGCGCAGGTGGTCCAGCTCGGCGCGGACGCCGGCCTCGTCAAGCGCGAACCGCTCTCGGACGACCACCGGCGCGGTGTGATGGGACAGGCCGACCGCGACCAGTCCGAGAGGTTCAGCCGCCATACGCGTGAAACCCCTGCACCACGAACGGGAGCGCCACGAAGGAGAACACCAGCGTGCCGAACCCGATGGCGGACATGGTCAGCGAGTAGCGACCCGACCAGCCCAACCGCGAGCGGAACTGGAACAGCCCCGCGTACCAGCACCAGATGACGGCGCTGATCAGCACCTTGGGGTCTTCAATCCACGCCGAGTGGTTGAGCAGCGTCGACGCGCCGACCGCGCCCATCACCACGCCCAAGCCCAGGCAGGCCAGCCCGAACATGAGGCTGCGCTTCTGCAGCAGCTCCAGCGCCTCCAGCGCAGGCAGCCGCGCCAGATCCTTGAACTGCTTGCGCTTGAGCCGGTTGCGCACCACGGTCTGCATCCCCGCCACACACAGCTCCAGGAAGAAGCCAGCGAAGCCAGCAAAGACCAGGCCAAGGTGGATGGGCAGCCACCAGGTGCCATGCCCGGCCGCCGTCAGCGAGGACACCGTGGAGGACGGCACCAGGAACGACGCGCCCTGCAGGATGGTGGACACGGGCAGCAGGAACACGCCCAGGGTGGCCAGGCGGTCACGCCCGACGAGCACGTAGGCCAGCATCACGCCAAGCGACGCCGCCGAGAGCGCTTCGCCAAAGCCAGGCAGAATGCCGGTGGCCGCCTCACCCACCAGCGCGCTGATGTGCATGGCGACGCCCACGCCCGCAAAGAAGCGCGCGTGCGCCGCGTCTTCAGGCCCGCGCAGCCCGCGACGCAGATGCAACGCTGTTGCGGCCGCATAGAGCGCGAGCGCGATCCCATTCGCGATCAGCCAGGGCAAACGGACCTCCGGACTTGCTGGATAACCGACCCCGCGCCGGCTCGCAGGACGTGACACGCATCCGCTTGCCGAACGGGTCCGGAGTGCCTACCATCTGCGCTCAAACCGCGGAGCTCCCCCAGCATGGCCAGCAACACCACCGACGCCACCGACGCCAACTTCTCCGGCGAGGTCCTTGAGGCCGACACCACCGTGCTCGTCGACTTCTGGGCCGCCTGGTGCGCCCCCTGCAAGGCCATCGCGCCCCACCTCGACCAGCTCGCCGCCAAGCACACGGGCAAGCTCAAGGTCGTGAAGGTCGACGCCTCCGCCAACATGGCCACGGCCAAGAAGTACAACGTCCAGAACCTCCCCACGTTCGTCCTGTTCAAGGGAGGCAAGGAGGTCGGCCGCAAGATCGGCACCGCCGGAGGCATCGTCGCCATCGAGCAGCTGGTCCTCCCCACGCTCTGATCGGCCCCAAGGGCCGCCGGATGGCTGATGTCGACGCGACGCCAGGTGCTGCGCTTTGGGGTGTCTGGCGTGCTCGCCACCGCGTCTGATGCGTCCGTCTACGCGGCGCTCACCCACACGGTGCTGCCCGGCCAGCATGATCCGGCCAAGGCGGGCTCGTTCGTGGTGGGCACGGCGGTGGCGTACGCGCTCGCGCGCTTCTGGACCTTCGCCGACGCGCCGCAGCGACGCGGGCAGTCGGTGGGCTTCCTGGCGCTGTACGGGCTCGCCTTCCTGGTGAACGTCGGCGCGAACCACGCGGGGCTTGGCCTTGGGTTGCCCGCGCCGGTCGCCTTTGTCCTCGCGACGGGGTTCTCGACGGTGCTGAACTTCGTCGGGCAGAAGTTCGTGCTGTTTCGGGCCAACGCCCGCGCCTGAGCGCGAACGAGGCCCGGTGAGCTGCCCGTAGGCCGCCCATTCCGGTTTCGAGCGCTCTTGTGAGGCAGGTGTCGATCCCGTGACGCGCGCGCGTCGTTCGCGCTAAAGCCGCCGGATGCGTACACTCATCCCTGCCCTCCTCCTGCTGTCCGCCTGCCCCACCCCGTCCGACGACACGCCGCCTGCCCCGGCGTGCGAGTGGGAGGGCGGCAACTACGCAGGTGTGCTCGACCGTGACACGCCCTTCGCCGGACCGGACGCCCTCGCGCGCAAGGGTGACTTCATCCTCGCGAACGGCGTGGCGGCGTTCGTGATCCAGGCGCCCAACAGCCCCCGCACGTACTACCACTACGGTGGCATCCCGATCGACGTGGTGGCGCTGAACGGCTGCGACGCCGCGGGCCCGGAGAAGTTCGGCGAGCTGGGCTTCCTGCCCGGTCGACTCAACGCGGCGGAGTTCACGTCGTCGACGCTTAGGCAGTTCCGCGGCGACTCCGCCGAGGTGATCGCCGACGGGTCGGACGGCGGCGACACGATCGTGCGGGTGAAGGGCGCCGACGACATGTTCTGGCTCGTCGACTACACGCTCACCCAGCAGGCGTGGAACTCCGGCAAGGTGCGGCCGCTGTCGGGCCCGCTCGGGGTCGAGATCACCGTGGACTACGTGCTCCACCCCGGCTCGCCGGTGCTGGAGATGCGCTTCACCGTCACGAACACCACGCCCAACCCCAACCAACTGGTGCTGGGCGCGGCCGCGTGGCCGTCCGACCAGACGCACGCGCTGGTGCACAACGACGGCAACTTTGGTTTTGGTGGTTTCAACCTGCAGACCGGCGTGCCGTGGTTCGCGGCGTCCTCGGGCGACGCGGCGTGGGCGTTCACGTTCGAGACCGGCTCGATGGCGCGCACCAACGTGTCGGGCGTCGAGGCCATCCTGGACATGACCCAGTTCGTGGGCGACCCGCTGGTGCTGGGGGCGGCGGACTCCGTGGGCGAGTCCCGCAGCTTCCGCGCGTTCCTGTCCGTCGGCGCCACGGACGAGGCGTCGGCGATCGGCCCGCTCCTGCAAGCGTTCCCGAGCTTCGCCGGGCGCGAGGCCACCACGCGCACGCTTGAGGGCACCGTCACCGCCTCCGAGGACGGCCGCGCGCTCGCCAACGCGTCCATCGACCTGCAGGTGGATCGCGGCACCAACGACTGGTCGACCTTCGACCGGCTGCGCACTGACGCGAGCGGCGACTTCTCCGGCCTGATCCCCGTCGTCCCGTCCGACGCCCGTCCGCGCCGAGCGCTGGTCCACGTGGCGGGACGCCCGGACCCCGCCCCCATCGCGCTCGACGACGCCACGTCGCCGCTGCCGCCGGTGGTCGTCGATCCGGCGGGCGGGCTGACCGTCCACGTGCGCGACGACGGCGGCCACGACATCGCCGCGCGCATCTCGCTCTACGACGCCGACGGGCACCGCAAGTACGTGTTCTTCGTGCCGCCCGAGGGGGGCACCTTCCCGGTCGAGCCCGGCGACTACGTGGCGGCCGCCAGCCACGGCTACGAGTTCTCCACGGTGCAGTCGGCGCTGCCGGTGCCGTCGGGCGACCCGCAGACCTGGACCGTCACGCTGCGCAAGGCGATGGACACGACCGGCTGGCTCTCCTACGACGGCCACGTGCACGCGGGCCCCAGCCCCGACAGCGATCTGCCGCTCGACACGCGCTTCGCGAGCGTGGTGGCGGATGGCCTTGAGGTGGCCGTGCACACCGAGCACGAGATCATCGTCAACGACAAGGAGGCGCTGGAGGCGTCGCGGTGGGCTGGGCTCATGGTGTCGGTGATCGGCGAGGAGGTCACGGCCACCACGCCCGAGCACCTCTCGCTCTACGGCACCACCGTGAACCCCGAGGACGGCCCGCGCGGCAACCCCGTGCGCTGGTACGAGCACAGCCTGGGCGAGCTCTACGACCTGATGCGCGAGCGCGGCGCGCAGGCCGTCGTCCTCAACCACCCCAAGTGGGGCTGCAGCGTGCTCTGCCAGATCGGCTGGGACACTGTGCTGGGCGAGCCCACGCTCAAGGACCCGACCGTGCTGGGCCTGGCGGCCGACAAGTCGCTGTGGTCCTGGGAGTTCGACGGCGTCGAGCTGCTCAACGGCACCAAGTACATCTTTGCGATCGAGGGCAACCGCGGGTCGGGCCTGTTCGACGACTGGGCGAACTGGATCAACCTGGGCCACCGCATCACGGCGGTCGGGTCGAGCGACGTGCACGAGGTCGACACGCCCGGCACGCCCCGCACCTACATCACCGTGCCCGACGAGAACCTCTCGGCCTGGCAGGACAGCTACCTGGGCGACGCCATCAAGCAGGGGCACGCGCAGATCAGCACCGGCGCGTTCGCGCACCTGTCCGCGAACGGCGTGGGGATTGGCGACACGGCCACCGCCACCGACGGCCACGTCGCGTTGTCCACGCGCATCGAGGCCATGCCCGAGGTCGAGGTCGACCACGTCGTCGTGTTCTACAACTGCGACGCCGTGCTCGACATCCCCGCCACCGGCTCCACGCTCAGCGTGAAGCTCGACGAGGTCCTCAACGTGCCCACGCCGATCGACGGCTCGATCGTGGTGATGGCGTTCGGTGATCTGGCCTACCCGCAGGGCCTGGAGGCCGTGCCCGCCGACGTCCCGCGCGTGATCACCAACCCGATCTACGTGGACGCCGACGGCGATGGAACCTGGACGCCCCCTGGCGGAAAGCTGTGCCACTACGCGTCCGCCGTGCCCGCCCCGGTGTCCGGACGCTAGGCGCCCCCACACCGTCACGCAGCGCCGCCCGCGTGGTGCTACCCTGTCGCCGCAGATCGGAGTCCCCGTGCGCTTCATCCCCCTGCTCGTCCTGGCCGCGTGCGCGTCCACCCCTGACGCCGACGACACCGACTCGCCCGCCGATCCGTCGGCCGCAGCGATCGACGCCTACGACCCGCTCGCGCTCGTCGACCCGTTCATCGCCACTGGCGGCGGCGGCGCGGAGATCGCCGAGGTCACGCCCGCGGCCAAGTACCCGCTCGGCATGACGAGCATCGGTCCGGACACGCGCAGCACGCAGTTTGGTCAGATCACGGCGCTGCACTACGGCGGCTACTGGTACCCGGACAACCGCATCGACAACTTCAGCATGACCCACGCGCACGGCATGGGCGTGGTGGACTACGGCACCGTGCCCTTCATGGCGCGCGACGGCTGGGACCCCAGCTACACCACGCCCGTGGGCCGCATGGCGGCGTTCACCCACGACGAGGAGTGGGCCACGCCTGGGCATTACCGGGTGATCCTGCAGGAGGACAAGATCGACGCCGACATCGTGGCGACGATGCGCGGCGGGCAGGCGCGCTTCACGTTCCAGGACGGCGCCGATCCGGTCGTGCTGTTCGACCTGGGCAAGGTGCTGGCGGACGCCGACGTGGCCGACGCCTACGCCACGGTGGACCGCGAGGCCGGCATGGTGGACGGCTTCCAGCGCATGAACGGGTCCTACTCCAAGCGCTTCGGCGGCCTGATGACGTACTTCGCCGCCAAGATGGACCCGGCGCCGATCGGCGGCGGTGGCTGGGAGGATCCGGCGTCGCCTGTGGCGGACAAGCTGTCGGTCAACGGCATCCACTCGGGCGTGTGGCTCACCTTTCCTGCGGGCACCAAGGTCGTGGATGTGCGCATCGCCCTCTCCTACGTGAACGCGGAGGGCGCGCGCGCGAACCTGGCGGCCGAACTGCCCGACACCGACCTCGACGCGCGCCTGGCCGACACCGAGGGCGCGTGGCGCAGCTACCTGGGCCGCGTGCGCGTGCGCGGCGGCACCGAAGACGAGCGCACCATCTTCCACACCGCCATGTTCCACGCGCTGTTCTTCCCGCAGCGCCAGGACGACGTGGACGGCCAGTACCGCGGCGCCGATCAGGCGATCCACACCGCCGACGGCCCGCACTACAGCGACCTGTCGATGTGGGACACCTTCCGCACGCTGCACCCCTGGTACACGCTCGCGTGGCCCGAGCTGCAGAACGACGTGAACCGCTCGATCGTGCGCATGGTGAACGACGGCGGCTACTTGCCAAAGTGGCCGCTGGCGCACGGCAACACCGGCGGCATGGTCGGCAGCCCCGGGATCCAGATCCTCTCTGAGTCCTGGCAGAAGGGCGTGCGCGACTTCGACGTGGAGAAGGCGTACGCGGCGAGCCTGGAGACCGCGACCACCAGCGTTCCCGTCGATGGCCGCGGCGGGCTCTCGGACTACCAGACCAAGGGCTACGTCCCGATGCAGGTGTCTGACACGCTCGAGTACGCGTGGAACGACGACGCGCTGATGCGCTGGGCGCAGGCCCTGGGCAAGCCGGACGTGGAGCTGCTCCGCGCCCAGGCTGACAACTGGAAGGAGGTCTGGAACCCCGCCGTGGGCTTCAACACTGGCCGCCGCGCGGACGGCACCTTCGCCGCGGACCCCACCACCTTCGACCCGACCGAGTGGACCGACGACTACGTCGAGGGCAACGCCTACCACTACCTGTGGTACGCGCCGTTCGACATCGACGGCATGATCCAGCTGCAGCACGGCGGCGACGTCGACGCGTTCGGCCAGCGCTCGCGGGACTTCTGGGATCAGGTCTACGCTGCCGAGGAGAACACCTTCCCCGACACGTACTACTGGCATGGCAACGAGCCGGTCATGCACTACGCGTTCCTCGGCGCGCTCGCCGGCATGCCCGACATCACCGCCGACGCGTCTCGTTGGATCCTGTCGCACAAGTACGGCGTGCACTACGACGACGGCCTGGACGGCAACGACGACGCGGGCACGCTGTCGGCCTGGTACCTGTGCGCGTCCACCGGCCTGTTCCCGATCGCCGGCACCACCACCTACGCGTGGTCGCCGTCGTTGTGGCAGCGCGTGGAGATCGATCGCGGCGACGGCAAGACGGTCGTCGTGCGGGCCCCGAACGCGGACGACACGCACCGCTTCCTCACCGGCTGGACCGTGAACGGCGACACCATCGACGGCGCCACGCTCGACTGGTCGAAGTTCGGCGACGGCGGCGAGATCGTGATGGATCTGTCGGAGTAGCGAGCGCTAGTCGACCAGCTGCGGGTCGGTGCCCGCGGCCAGCTCGGCCAGGTTGTCGCGCCCGTCGCTGTCCGGATCCTCGCCCGCGTCGTCGCGCGTGCGGTCCAGATCGTGACGCCACTCCCAGCCGTCCGGCAGCCCGTCGCGGTCCAGGTCGACCGCGTCCAGGCGCGCCAGCGGCGACGCGCCCAGTCCGCCGCCTGGCCCGATGTCCGAGCGCGTGCCATCCACGTCCACGCGGTCCGGGTGACCGGCGTCGATCAGCGGCGAGCTGGGGCCCGCCGACCACACATCGTCCGCGCTGTCGCGGTTGCCGGTCCACACCACCCACTCGGGGTCGGACGTGAGCTGGCCCCAGGGCGGGACCACCGGGGAGCGCCACGCGTTGGGCGCGTCCTGCCAGCGATCGATGAACAGCGCGAACAGCGCGGAGCCGACCGGCGCGTCGCCGCCGTAGGTCATCACGTTGTCGGCGAACACGCTGTTGGTGAGCTGCGCTGCGCCGTCGTACACGATCACCACCGAGCCCGCACCGCGCGCGCCGCCCACGCCCGTGTTGCCGACGAGCGCCAGCTGATCGAGCACCGCGCCCGCGTTGGACGCCGATCCCTCGATCCAGATCGCGGCGCCGTCCGGCGCGCGGTTCTCGGCGACAGCGCCGTTGCGGATCGACAGCGGGTCGCTCACGTTCTCCACCTCGACGCCGCCGCCCCGCAGGACCGCGTCGTTGCCGACCACGTCGGTGCGCAGCATCGTGAGGTTGGACGACGACGCGAACAGGCCGCCGCCGATGCGGCCCTGGTTGCCGCCGATCAGGCTGTCGACGATCTCCGCGTCGCAGGACTCCAGGTAGACACCGCCGCCTTCGCGCGCGGCGACGTTGCCGATCACCCGAACGTGATCCAGCGAGATGGTCGAGCCCGCGCCGCCCGCCACGCAGGTCAGGCCGCCGCCCTGATCGGCGTCGCCGCCGGTGAGGGTCAGCTGGATCAGGCGCAGGCTGCCCGCGCCGGTGAGCGTGGCCGCAGCGCTCGCGCCGTCCGCGTCGACCACCACGTCGTCGCCCACGCCAAACACGGTCAGCGTCGCAAATCCGCTCGCGTCGATCGAGCCGGTCCAGGTCCCCGAGCGCAGCGCGATCGCGCCGGACGATCCGACCGCGTCGAGCGCGGACGCCAGATCCGGCTGGTCGTCGGGCACGACGACCGCGTCGATCGCCTCGACCACGCCGAGCGACACCACCGTGTGCAGGCCGTCGCTCACCGTCAGGCGCACGCCGTACACCCCGGCGACGTCCGGCACAAACACGGACTCGGCGGCGCCTGGCGTGGCCGGCGCGGCGCTGGACCCGGCGGGGCGCGAGGTCAGCGCCCACGCGAAGGTCAGCGCGTCGCCGTCCGGGTCGAAGGACGCGGACGCGTCGAGGGCCACGCCTTCACCGGGGAGGGTGGCCGTGGGTGCCAGGAAGATCGCCAGCGGCAGGTGGTCCGCGGCCACCGTGGGGTCCGCGCCGTCGGCCAGCTCGCCGCCATCGGTGGCGCCGTCGCCGTCCGTGTCCGCGGCGAACGGGTCGGTCTGCGCGGTGAATTCGTCCGCGTTGGTGAGGCCGTCCGAGTCTGGATCCTCCGCGGCATCGTCGCGCCACGGCGCGAGGCCGTTCGCCTGCTCCCACGCGTCCGGCAGGGTGTCCTCGTCCAGATCCCCCACCCGTCCGCCGTCCCAGCCGTCACCGGCCTCGGGGCCGCCGTAGGCGCCGACGTCAGACACCGTGCCGTCCCGGTCGAGCACCGCGGGATCGCCCGCGTCGCGGTACGCCGACATGTCGAGCAGACGCAGGTCCCACTCGAGCGGATCCCCCGCCGGATCAAACCGCACAAAGCGCGCGTCGCCGCGCACCGCGGTGACGTCGAGCGCGTCGCGCAGGTCCAGGTCGCCGTTGCCGCTGTAGCCCATGTGCGTGGCGGTGAACGCGGTGCGGTCGGTGTCGACGTAGATCGCGACCTCGCCCGGCTGCCCGTGCGCCGCGATCAGCACGTTGTTCAAGTACAGGTTGGCGTTGGGCATCACGATGAACGCGTTGCCCTGCGACGTGTCGCTGTCGGGGTGCGTGCGATCAAAGCTCATGTCGTTGGCGGCGACGGTGACGTTGTTCAGCGTCATCGTGCCCTTCTTGGGGCTGGTCGCCGACTCACACACGATGCCCGCGCCGCCGTCGTAGACCGCGCGGTTGCCGGCGATCACGCTCGCGTGGATCTCCACCGTGCCCGAGCACACCGACACGCCGCCGCCCGTGTACGTGGCCTCGTTGTCGAGGATCTGCAGGCGGTAGCCATAGAGCTTGGCGTTGTCGCCGACGTGGATGCCGCCGCCGTCGAAGTCGGTGCGGTTGTTCGCGACGAGCGAGTCCTCCAGGCGCAGCACGCCGCCGTTCAGATCCACGCCGCCGCCCCACCCGTGGTGCGAGTTGCCGATCACGCACAGGTTGCGACCGATGACCTGGGTGTTGACCGTGCCCTCGACCACCAGGCCCGCGCTGGTGCCGCCCGAGATCGTCAGCTGCTCGATCGTCGCCTGGTCGGCGGTGATCGTGGCGCCGCCGTCTCCCCACAGCACCGTCCGACCACAGCCTTCGCCCGCCACCGTGATCGCGCGGCCCAACACGTCGAGGGATCCGACGAACAGACCCTCGCCGAACTGGATGACGTCGCCGTCCACCGCGAGCGCGAGCGCGTCGTCGAAGGTGGCGGCGTCACCGGGCACGGCGATCTCGTCGACGTAGGTGTCGCAGTCGTCGTCCTGACCGTTGGCCTGCTCGACGGCGCCGGGGTGCAGGGTCGCGTCGCTGTCGTCGCAGTCGCGAGGGTCGTCGGACAAGCCCGCCACCGCGCCGCAGCCGCCCGCGGGTCGCGTGGGGTCGCCGTAGCCGTCGCCGTCCGCGTCCACCCACAGGAGCTGATCGACCGCGCCCTCGTCGGACGTGCCGTCGCAGTTGTTGTCGTGTCCGTCGCACAGCTCGGGCGCGTCGGTCCAGGCGAGCGCGTCGTCGTCGTCGCAGTCGTCGGCCAGGCGCGAGGTGCCGTCCGGCAGGACACACGCGTCGGTGCTGGTGCCGGGGATGCCGTGCCCGTCGCCGTCGCCGTCCGCGTAGAACGGGGTGGTCACGCCCTGATCGATCACGCCGTCGCAGTCGTCGTCCGCGCCGTCACAGACCTCGACCCCGCCCGGGAACGCGGTGGCGTCCAGATCATCGCAGTCGCCGCTCTCGGCCACGCCATCGGCCGGCATGGTGCACACGCGGCGGGCGCGGGCGTCGTCGCCAAAGCCGTCGCCGTCACGGTCCTGGTAGGCCACGATCGCCACGTCCTCGTCGACCTGGCCGTCGCAGTTGTTGTCGACGCCGTCACACACCTCGGCGGCGCCCACGAACACGGCGGGGTTGGCGTCGTCGCAGTCGTGCCAGGTGCCGATCCCGTCCTTGTCGGCGTCCGCACACCCCGCAGCCATGGCCAGGGCAATCCACCAAGCGCGTCGCATCCGTCCTCCGCGCCCCCACCGTGCCCCGGCGCACCCCGCGGTGTCCACTCTGGCGGCGTTGCTGGCGCACATCAGGCCGCGACGGCGCGCGGCGCCAAAGGGGAACGACGAACGACCCTGCATGCTACAGTCCGAACAGACCAGGGCGGATCCCACCATGGCGATGATGTGTGCGATCCACGACCCGGGGCTCCCGGCGGACATCGGGCAGCTTGGCGGCCGGGTCAAGCGCGGCGCGCGCGTCGACTTCATGGTGGGCTACCCCGACGTGGAGCTACGCCCGCGGCTCGCGCCGAGCGACCGGGTCGAGATCGCGCCCTACGTCCGCTTCACCTCGAACAGCTTTGGATCGCCGATCCTTTGGCCCTTGGGCGGCCTGTCGGTGCGGGTGAACGTGGCCGACCGGCCCTGCGTCGCGGCGGCGTTGGTGCTGGAGGCCGAGGCGGGCGCGATCCTCTGGCCCGGCTCAGCGCCCGAGGTGATCGTGGAGCCCGTACACGCGGGCTTTGGCCTGAGCTTCCCCACTCGCAAGGCCGGC
>CANJMY010000082.1 GCA_947475315.1 Pseudomonadota bacterium
TGGCGCGCCCACGGCAGCGCTGTCAGGCGCAGGCTGGCCGCGCAGGGATCTGTCGCAGCGGACCGTTTCCAGGTCCGCGGAGGCAGATCCCTGCGATCAGGCCTGCCGGAGCCGGACGTCGCCGCACCTCCCCGACGGGCGCGCCAAAGGGCCCGCTGTCCCGGGTGACCGGCCCCAGCGGCGAGCGCCGCGCCGCTGGCCGGGTCTGCGAATCAGCCCCGCCCCGCAGGGGCGCGAAGTGGGACGCCCCCACAACCAGCCGAACCCGCACGGGAATGGCGAGCGCCGCGCCGCAGGCCGGGTCTGCGAATCAGCCCCGCCCCGCAGGGGCGCGCCGTGGGACGCCCCCACCCAGAGCCCCGCCCGCCAGGGCGCGCCGTGGGACGCCCCCACAACCCTAATGCAGAATCACATAAACAACGGCCAACGCCAGAAAGACGGCAAGGGCATTAAACCCCCAGGTCATCCAGCGGCGGTCGCTATCGCCGGTGGCGCCGTAGTAGCGGGCGCGGCCGACGTGGTCGGGGTCGGCGCGGTTGGCGCGGGTGCGGCGGCGAACGGCGATCTCTTCCGGGGTCAGGTAGAGGGCGCGGCCGTCGGAGGTCTCGTAGCGGCGGCGGCCTTGGGCGGCGTAGAACTCGTCCTCGGCGGCGCGGCGGATCGCGGGGTCGACCTTGGCCAGGGGGTCGAGGGAGTGGGCCTCGCCCAGCTCTTCGAGGTGCGCGCGGGTGTCGGTCGCGATGCGCTCACGCTTGGTGAGCTGCGCAAGCACCAGCGCCTTCTGCTCGTCCGGGGTCATGCAGCTGCCTCAATCGATGGGGTGTTCGGCTTTTGGCCCATCGCCTTGGCGCGCTCCATGGGGTCCTCTACGATCTCGGCGCCCGCGTAACGGCCGCTGAGGAGGCCAACGCCGAGCATGTACCAAGCGATGGCGAACGTGGCGAGGTTGAGCGTGGCCGCCATGGCCCCGTAGGCGCCCAGCGAGATGAGGAAGCCAAGCCCGAGGGTGCGCTCGGCGTCGGTGCGGGCCTTCACCCAGCCGTTCCAGGCGGAGCCGATCAGCTTCCACATCAGGTACAGGTGGGCCAGGATGCCCGGGATGCCCTGCTCGGCGGCGACGTTCACGTAGCTGTTGTGGGCGATCTTCCAGACTTCACCGGCAGACACGTACGACGCAAACATGCGGAACATGCCGACGCCGACGCCCGTCACCGGGTAATCCGTGAAGATCTTGATGCCCGCGTTGAGCAGGCCCTCGCGCTCGCGCAGCGAGGCGTGCCCAAGGTCGGCCTCCAGCGTGGGGTCGACCAGGGTCTGGTAGCGCAGGAGCATGGACTCGATGTTGACGGTGAGCGGGACGACGATGAGGACCGCGACCACCGCCGAGACGAGCAGCCACTTCTTGTCCCGCAGGATGTAGGCGATGCCGGGCAGCGTCAGGACGAAGGCCAGCAGGCCCGCGCGCGACATCGACTGCAAGATGGCCAGCGGGTACGCCGCGAGCAGCCCGACGAGCAGCGGCCACGCGGTCCAGTGCTTGTCCCGCGCCAGGAAGGCCAGGAGCATCGGGCACACGACGACCAGACAGGTGGACCACGCGTTCGGGTCGCCGTACGCGCCGGACGTGCGCTGCTGCCACGCGTTGTCGAGCGTGACGTAGAAGCCGGCGGCGCGCTGCGTCAGGATGTTCCAGGTCAGCAGCGACACCGTCACCAGGCACATGAAGCGCAGCATCCAGGGCAGGTCCACCTCAGGGACCGCCGTGTACATGACGTGCAGCATCAGGATGAGCATCAGCACGCCGGCGATGTCCATGTATCCCAAGGAAGGATCGACGCTGTTCACCAGGCTGATCAGCATCGCCATGATGACCGCGGCCATCGGGCCGGAGGCGGGCGACCAGCGCATCAGCGGCGACTTGCCCATCAGCGCGTGCACGAAGTGCGTGCCCACCGCGTACACGACCATCAGCTTGGACAGGGTGATCGGCAGGCCGAGCACCTTCACGTCCATCATGCCGCGCGAGTCGAGCAGGATGCCGACGAACGCGAGCGCGACCGGCACCGCGGGGCGGGTCAGCGACAGGTACAGCAGCCCGAGGCCCAACACCGCGACCACCGGGAGCCAGCTCTCCAGCACGCTCGTCGCGCCGCAGATCAAGCCTACGGCGAGGACGAGGCCGTTCTGCGAGAGCAGCCGACGGATCATTTCGCGGCCTTCTCCGAGTCGCCGCTCGGGCCCTGGTCATCGTAGTTCGAGTAGTAGTCGCGGTAGGCGTAGTAGTACTTGTACTTGCTGCCGCCGCGCTGCAGGTCAACGTTGTTGAGCACCACGCCCAGGATGTTGGCGTCGACCGCCTTCATCATGTCCAGCGTCTGCTTCACCACCGCGCGCGACACCGACTGCTCCTTGACCACGAGCAGCACGCCGTCCACGTGGCGCGACAGCGTCACCGCGTCCGACAGCGCCACCGACGGGGGCGTGTCGAGCAGGATGATGTCGAAGCGCTTCTCGAGCAGGTCCAGCAGCTCGTGCATCTTGGGCGAGCCGAGCAGCTCGGCCGGCTGATCGCTCGAGGGGCCCGCGCAGATGGCGTACAGGTTGGGCACCGGCGTGGGGATCGCGATGTCTTCGGCGTCGGCCGCGCCGACCAGGAAGCTCGACAGGCCGACGGAGTTGTCGGCGCCCAGCACCTTGTGCACGCGCGGACGCCGCAGGTCGGCGTCGATCAGCACCACGCGCTTGCCCATCTGCGCGAACGACACGCCCAGGCGCAGCGTGGTCGAGGTCTTCCCTTCGCGGGCCACCGACGACGTCACCAGGATGCGCCGCGGCGCGGGGCCGCTGGGGTTCATCTCGATCATCGCGCGCAGGCCGCGCACGGCCTCGGCGATGGACGACCGCGGGTTGAAGTGGGTGAAGAGGTCGGCCTCCTGACCGGACACACCCTCGGGCAGGCGCGGCACCAGGCCCAGGAACGGCACCTTGAGGTAGGCCGCGACGTCGAGCTGCGAGCTGATCGTGTCGTCGAGGAACTCGCGCAGCAGGGCCAAGCCCACACCGCCGACCAGGCCGACGATGAACGCCACGACCAGGCTCATCGGGATGTTGGGCTTGTAGGCGTTGGCGGGCGCCAGGGCGCGGTCGACGATGTCGACGTTGTTGAGCTGCGTCCGCGAGGTCAGGCGCACGTCCTCCATGCGGTCCGACAGCTTCTGCTGGAAGCCCTCGCCGCGGATGACCTCGGCCTTGAGCTGCTCGAACTCGGTCTTCTTCTGCTGGTACTCCAGCATCTGCGCCTTGACCGTGGTGATCTCGGCTTCCAGGTTGCCGACCGCGTCCTTGAGCACGTGGACGCGGGCCTGCTCGCCCTGGATCACGCGGCGGACCTCCTCGTGGAGCGTCTGCTCCAGAGAGGCCATGCGGGCCTGGCTCTGGGCGCGCTCCGGGTGCTTGGGGCCGTAGCGGGCCGCCAGATCGGCGTCCTTGGCGGCGGCGTCCGAGTAGTCGCGGGCGGTGGACTCCAGCAGGTCGGAGTTCAGCGCCTTGCGCAGCTCGTTCCAGGCGCTCTTCGCGAGCAGGCCCTCGTGAACGCCCAGCGTCGTCTGCGCGAGCACCAGCTCGGTCGACTTGTCGCCGAAGGCCACGTTGAGCGAACTCATGCGCGCGGACAGCGTCGTGACGGCCTGCTCGGCGTCGACCAGGCCGCTGGTCGACTTGAAGTCGTGCAGCTTCTGGTTGGCTGCGGCGACGCGCTTGTCGTACTCGGCGAGCTGACCCTCGATCCAGTCGGTGGCGGCGGCGGAGGCCTCGCGGCGGGTGTCGAGGTTGCGGTCGCTGTAGGCCTCGGCGATCAGGTTGGCCAGCATGGCGGCCGCGGCCGGGTCGGTGTGCTGCACCGCGATCTCGACGAGCTGCGACTGCTCCTCAGGCACCACGGTCATCATGCCGAGCAACGCGTTGGCGCCGTCGTCGTCGGCCGTGAGGTCCGTGAAGCCGGCGGCGACGTAGCGCTTCACCACCTCCTCGCGGACGTTGCGCGACTGGATGATCTGGATCTGCGTGCGGAAGAACTGCTGGATCTCGAAGAAGCCGCGGGTGTTGTAGTCGACGACCTCGCTGCTCTCGACCTCCTGGCCTGCCTTGGGCGACAGGTGGATCAACGCGACCGCGCGGTACTCCTTGGTGCGGAGCAGGCCGCCAATCAGCGTCGTGAGCAGCACCGTCACCATGAACAGGGCGACGACGTTGCGTTGCTTGAGAAGGATCGGCCAGATGTCCTCGACGTGGAAGTCGAAGAGCGGGGCCGCGGTCTGGTTCTCTTTGCTGTTCACGTGCGCATCCAAGGTGTGACAGGGAGCATCATCGGATCGTTAGCGCGCTATCGGATGGACCGCTGGGTCCTTGCGCTTTGCCCACACATCGCGGTCATCCGACGTCAGTTTGTCATCTTCAGTCGCGCCTGGAGGGCGTCGCAGAGGGCGGCGATGTCGTCAGACACGCCATCCGGGCGCGCGGTGGGCGTGCTGCGGTCCTGGATGTCCTCGATCCAGGCCGGATCGTACGAGGCGCCGATGTGGGCGAACAGGGCGGGGAAGACCTCGCCGGGCCGCGTCACGAGGTCCTCATAGCGGACCAGCCTGACCCGCGGGTCCTGGTCCAGCCCCAGCATGAAGTAGAAGCTGTTGCGGACGTACCAGAACAGGGCGGCGCCCGCGATGTCCGACATCTCCGGCGTCACCACCTCGCGCAGCTGGGCGATCAGCTGGGCCGGGATGCGCTCGCCGCGCCAGCCGACCTCGTCCGCGCGGCCGTCGGCGATGGCGCGGACGACGTCGGCCTGGTGGCTGCCCCACTTCTTGACCGCACTGGACGCCACGTCTGGCCAGCTGCGCACCATCCAGATGGCGCGAGAGTCTGCGTGCGCGTCGAGGATCTTGTCGGCCAGGTGGCTGTCGCACAGGGGCTTGAAGACCACGGTGTCGGCGGGGGTGGACCGGATGACCAGATCCACCACCGACGGCGTCCGAAGACGGTAATTGTCGTAGGCGATGTTCGACTTCTCGGGGTGCGACCACAGCTGCGGCGCCTTCATGAGCGTGTCGATGAGCATGGTGGTGCCGCTGCGCTGGCAGCCCACGACGAACAAACCCTTGGGGACGCGGCCTTCCGGGGCGTCCAACCACTGGTTCACGCCCTTGCGCGCCAGGTCCAGCGCCTTCCGGCCCTTGGTCAGCCACTCGTTGAGATCTTCAGGCATGCGCACCCCGCTGCGCGGATCATACCCGCGCCGAATCAGGGTGATAGTGGGGCTGCGGCATGACGGCCAGGGTTTGAGAGCGGGATGGCGGACGAAGCGCACGTCGACAGCGGCCCAGACGAGGCCTCCGGCTCGGCGCCTGCTCTGGCGGCGCCCCGCGGGAACCTGTTCGCGCTGACCCTGACGCGCCTCGTCCTCTTCGTGTCCGGCCTGATCGTGAACGTGGTGGCCGTCCGACACCTCTCCAAGGAGCAGGCGGGCGTCTACATGTGGGTGTGGACGGTGGTCGGCCTGACGACCTTCATGCCCAACCTGGGCCTGTGGCAGCTGGTCACCCGGCAGATCTCGCGCGAGCCGGAGCGGGCGCCCGAGTTTGTCGCCACCTCGCTGCGCATGACCTGGATCCTGTCGTGGCTCACGACGGCCCTGATCACCGGCTACGTCTGGCTGATGGACGGGCGGCCTGAGGTCGTCCTGACTGCGTTCCTCGGCGGCCTGACGCTGGCCTGGACCGCCACCTCGCAGATGGTCCAGGGGGCGCTGCACGGGCTGCGGCGTATGGGCCTGGAGGTCCCTGCGGTCCTGGCCGGTCGCGTCGTGTTCGTCGTGGCGCAGGTGATCCCGCTGGTGCTCGGGTTCGGCGTCGCTTGGGTGTACCTGGGGCGGGTGTTCTCGGCGTGGGTCATGTTCGCCATGCTCATGTTCCAGTTCCGCCGGACGGTGGGGCCGATCCCGCGGCGGATCCCCAAGGGGTCGCTCAAGGCGCTGATGGGGCAGGGACGGACCTACGGCGCGAGCGTGTTCTTCGCGTCGGTGTCGGCCCAGGCCGACACGGTGATGATGCGCAGCCTGATCGGCCTCGAGGAGGTCGCCCGCTATGGCGCGCCGGCCAACGTGCTGCTGCAGCTCGCGTTCGTGGCGAACATCGTGTCGCGGGCCTTCTTCCCCAAGGTGGCGCAGCTTGGCGGAGACCCGGAGAAGGTGGCGCCCGAGCTGATGCTGCAGAGCCGCATTCTGCTGCTGCTGTCCATCCCGCTGGCCGTGGGCGGCGTGGTGGTGGCGATGCCGCTGGTCACCTTCCTGTTCGGCGCGCGCTACGCGGACTCGTCGCTGCCGTTTGCGATCCTGATCTGCACTACGCCGGTGCGCTTCCTCAACAACGGCTACGGCTTCACGCTCACCGCGCTCGACCGGCAGAGCGAGCGGGCGCGCATCGACACCATCGCCGCCATCGCGAACGTCGTCGCCAACCTGATCGCCATCCCGCTCTACGGCGCCGAGGGCGCCGCGGTCACCACGCTCTGCACGGACACGCTGTCGTACTTCCTGCTGTTGCGCGCTGTGCGCCGCGACGTGCCGTCCTACACGGTGTTCGGCCCCATCGTGCGCACCACGCTGCCCGCGCTGGTGATGGCGGCCGTGGTGCTGGCCGTGCCGCAGCTGCATGTGTTGGTGCGGATCGCGATGGGCGCCGCCGTCTACGTCGGCGGGGCGTGGTTGACGCGTGGCTGGCGCATGAGCGACATTCGTCGTCTCTCCAGGGTGTGACGTGCGGATCTGGTTCCTCGCCCTGACGCTCGCGGGCTGCGCCCGGCCGGACGATCCGCTCGTCGAGCCGGAGGACTCGGACGCGGGTGAGGACACCGACACCCAGGTCGACCTACGCATCGAAGACGACGCCTCGCTGGCCGCGGCCGCCGGGGTCACGCACGTCGCGGGCTCGGTCTGGATCGACGCGAGCGGGGTGGCGGACGTCGAGGCGCTGTCATCGCTGGCGTCGATCGAGGGTGACCTGATCGTGACGGGCGGCCGCAAGCTGGCGAGCCTGGGCGGCCTGTCGTCGCTGCGCGTGGTCGGAGGCGACGTTCGGATCGACGACGCGACCAGCCTGGTCGACCTGAGCGGCCTGGGCGCGCTCGAGCAGATCGGCGGCGCCTGGGAGATGCACGGGCTGGTCTCGCTGGCGTCGGTGGCGCAGCTGACGGCGCTGCAGCAGGTCGGCGGGTCGATCTCCCTGATCTCGCTGCCGTCGCTGCCGTCGCTGGCCTGCGCGCCCGGGCTGGCGACCGCCCACGGCCTGCAGGTGGAGGGCCTGGCGGCGCTGACGACGCTGGATGGTCCCGGCGTGGTGACGTCGCTCGACGGCGATCTGGTGGTGCGCGACGCCGCGGTGACGTCGCTCCCCTGGGCCAACGCGCTGACGCGCGTCGAGGGCACGCTGCAGCTCGTGCACCTGCTGTCGCTGGTCGAGCTGGGCGGCCTGGCCCACGTGCAGGCGGTCGCGGGCGATCTGGTGCTCGACCACCTGACGTCGCTCCCCAACCTCTCTGGGCTGGACGCCGTCACGCAGATCGACGGCTGGCTCACCGTCACCGACACGCCGCTGCTGACGGACCTGACGGGGCTGTCTGCGCTGGCCGACGTGCAGGGCGTGGTGCTGGAGGCGGTGCCGCAGGTGGTCGCGCTCGACACCTGGACGCACCTGACGCGGGTGCCCGACACGCTTCGCCTGTCGCACATGACGGCGCTGACGACGCTGTCCATGCCGGCGCTCGTGGAGGTGGGTGACCTGATCGTCGACCGCGCGCCCGCCCTGGAGACGCTCGCCGGGCTTGGCTCGGTGACCACGCTCCACGGCCTCGGGCTGTACGGGAACAGCAACCTGCGTCGCCTGGGCTGGGTGGGCGCCCACGTGGCGATTGACGGATGGATCACGCTCGACAGCACCGGCCTGCGTACGCTCGACGACGTGCACTTCGACGGCGTGCTCGCGGACGTCGGCCCTGAGGTGTCCGGCGCGTCGCTCTCGCTCACGCGCAACGACCTGCTCACCAACCTCGCCGGACTGGACGGACTGACCGGCGCTGCGGGCTCGGTCCGGCTGCGCGGCCTGGGCCAGGTGGTGTCGCTTCAGGGGCTGGACTCGCTCGCCCACACCGGCGCGCTGGAGATCTCCGGCTCCCCGCTGCTGGGCGACCTCGACGCGCTCGCGGCGCTCCGGACGGTGTCGGGCGACCTGACGATCGCCGACAACGCGCTCCTCGCCGACGTGTCCGGGCTCTACGGGCTGACGTCGGCGGACCGGGTGCTCCTGAGCGCGCTGCCCGAGCTGTGCGACGGCCAAGCAGAGGCCCTGCAGGCCGCGCTGCCCACGATCCCCGTGGACGCGACGGCGCTGACGTGTCCCACACCCTGACGGCGCGCTAGGCTGGCGCATCCCAGGAGGGACGATGGCGCGTCGCCGCAACCGACCCCGTGGGCGCTTTGAGCGGCCCAGCAAGGCGGGCATGCCCCCCGGGTCCGCCGTCTACGTGGGCCCGGAGCGCACCTCCCGCGTCCACGTCCACGTGATCGACTACGACAAGGACGGCGTGCGCGAGCTCGACGACCCTTCGCCGGACAAGCTCCAGTCCTACCGCTCGCCGAGCTCCGTCACCTGGATCGACGTCGACGGCGTGCATGACGTCGCGGTGGTGCAGGCGGTGGCGTCGACGTTCGGTCTGCACTCGCTTTGGGTCGAGGACATCCTCAACCCGCAGACGCGCCCCAAGGTCGATCAGCAGGGTGAGCTGATGCTGCTGATCTTGCGGTCGCTGCACGGCGCGACCGACGTGACCACGTCTGAGCAGATCGCCCTGGTCCTGGGCGACGGCTTCGTGATTTCGTTCCAGGAGCGTCCGGGCGACGAGTGGAACGCCGTGCGCGCGCGCATCCGCGACGCCGCGGGTCGCATCCGGGCGATGGGCGCCGACTTCCTGCTGCATGCGCTCGTCGACGTGACGGTCGACGCCTACTTCGGCGTGGTGCAGCGCGTGGAGGAGCAGGTCGACGCGCTGGAAGACCAGGCGCTTGAGACCTTGGACCGCAACCTCCCCGCCAAGGTGCTGGCGCTCAAGAGCGAGATCGCCGTGCTGCGCGCTGCCGCGTGGCCGGTGCGCGAGGCGGTGGGCGTATTGATGCGCGGCCAGCTGGGCTGCGTGCGCGCTGAGACCGTGCCGTTCTTCCGCGACCTCGACGACCACTTGGCGCAGGTGCTCGACGCCGTGGAGGCCGACCGCGAGCGGCTGCTCAGCGCGATCGAGCTGCACCTCGCCATGACCAACCAGCAGCTCAACGAGGTCATCCGTGTGCTGACGGTGGTGTCGACCATCTTCCTGCCGCTGATGTTCCTGTCGTCGCTGTGGGGCATGAACTTCAAGCACATGCCGGAGCTGGAGTGGACCTACGGCTACGAGGCCGCGCTCGGGCTGATGGCGTCGGTGGGTGTGGGCATGTACGTCTGGTTCCGCCGTCAGCGGCTGCTGTGATCAAGGAGGGTTTGTGTCGACGATCGATCTGGATCTGACCGGGCGTCGCGCCCTGGTGTGTGGCGCGTCCGCGGGCATCGGCCGCGCGACGGCGCTCACGCTGGCGTCGATGGGCTGTGGGATCGTGGCGCTCGCGCGTCGCGAGGACGCGCTGCGCGCGCTGCTGCCGGAGCTGGCCGCGGCGGGCGCGTCCGACGTGGCGTTCGTCGTCGGGGACTTGGATGCTCCGGACTCCCTGGCAGACAAGGTCGCGGGGCTCGACGTGCAGATCCTGATCAACAACAGCGGCGGCCCGCCCGCCGGGCGCCTGCTCGAAGACCCTACGTCCAAGTTGGTCGCCGCCTTTCGTCGCCACGTGCTGTCCGCGCATGTGCTGGTGCAGGCCACGCTGCCCACCATGCAGCGGGCCGGCTACGGCCGCGTCGTGAACGTGCTGTCCACGTCGGTGCGCGAGCCGCTGCCCAACCTGGGCACGAGCAACACCATCCGCGGCGCGATGTCGTCGTGGTCCAAGACGCTGTCGATGGAGCTGCCGCCCGGCATCACCATCAACAACGTGCTGCCCGGCTACACCGAGACCGAGCGCCTGACTTCGCTGCTCGACGATCACGCGGCCCGTCAGGGCGTGAGCGTCGACACCGTCGCGGCGGCGTGGCGCGCGGTCGTGCCGGAGGCGCGCTTCGCGGCGCCGTCCGAGCTCGCCGGCGTCATCGCGTTCCTGTGCTCGCCCGCCGCGGCCTACGTGCGCGGGCAGTCGATCGCAGTGGACGGCGGGCGCACGCGCGCGCTCTGAACGGCCCGGGAGGCCCCGTGGAATTCGACGTCTTCTTCAGCATCAGCCAGACGCCGGTGGACGGCCACACGCCCACCGAGGCCGAGATGTTCCGCGCGTTCTTCGCGCAGGTCGAGGCGGCGGATGCGCTCGGCTACGGCGTGGCGTGGGTCGCTGAGTCGCACCTGTCGACCGAGGTGCAGAAGAGCAACCGTCGCCCCGTGGTGCCGCACTGGCAGGGTGAGATCGGGCTGAACACCAGCATCACCACGCTCGCGTCCTACGTGTTCGCGCGCACCAACCGCATTCAGGTGGGCGCCGCGATCGCGAACGTGCTCTGCATGGGCGGGCCCATCGCCGCGGCGGAGAAGGTGGCGGCGTTCATGACCCTGCACGGGCTGGACCCGGCGGAGTCGCGCAAGCTGCACCTGGGCTTCTCCGCGGGCCGCTTCGACTTCATGAACGAGGCGTCGGGGATTGTGCCGCGCAACGCGCTGGAGGCCGCGGCGTGGCCTGCGCTCAAGGGCCGCATCTTCTCGGAGGCCTCCGAGCTGCTGGTCCGCCTCCTCCTCGGAGAGACGCTGTCGAGCGAGGACATCACGCCGACCGTGCTCAGCCGCGCGGACTTCTGGCCGACCGCGATCTGCGGCGCCTGCGAGCGCGCGTGGGATCTGCCGCGCAAGGCGGTGGCGTCGGGCCCGCGCTGCACCTGCGGCTCGACCGACGTGACCGTCGAGGAGCGCGCGTGGGCGCGGGTCTGCGCCGCGGCCGGGAGCGAGTCCGAGTCCATCCGCTTCGACAGCCGGTGGGTGTTCGAGCGCCTGCGGATCGTGCCGCAGGACTGGCGGCGGGACCTGCTCCAGCTGGTGATCGGCAGCCACGATCCCGACATCCAGGAGCGCGTGAACCGTTGGGCGCCGGTGCGCGTCTTCAACCTGTCGATCACGCCGCCCGCGGTGATCGACGACACCCACCGCCGCATGGCGCAGGCCTACCACCCGTCCGGTGGGGCGTGGCGTCGGTCGTACATGCCGCGCACCGTCATGGTGTTCTTGGACGAGGACGGCGACAAGGCCCGCGCGCGCGCCCAGGCCGCGCTCGGCGCCTACTGGACCGCGCTCGAGGGCACGATCGACCCGAACAAGATCGCCAACGCCGCCGAGAACGCGCTCGTCGGCAGCCCTGATGAGGTGGCGGCGCAGGTGCGCGCGCGCTTCCACCCGGACGACCGGCTGATGCTGTGGTTCGACTTCTTCGACCACGACTCGGACCGGGTGATCCGCGGCATGCGGACCTTCCAGGAGCGCGTCGTCCCTTTGCTGTAGCGACCGGGCCTTCCGCGGTGTGGACGCCGCGATAAGCCCGCCCACGGAGGCCCCATGACCCGACTGTCCGGCCCGTCTGCGGTCGCGGGCGCGCGCCCTGGCGCCGAGGTGTTCCCGACCAGCCCGCTCGGCGCGACCGAGCCTGGGCTCGCGACCGGCCGCGACGTGGCGTGGCAGCCGCTCGTCGACTACCGCCGCAACGGCGTCAGCGAGACCACGATCCACGGCGCGGTCGCCTGGGCGTCGGGCGGCAAGATCGTCCACAGCTTCGGCGGCAACGTGCTCTGCTACGGCCGGAGCATGATGAAGCCGTTCACCATGCGCGTGTTCGCGGAGGATCTGGCGGGCGTGCTGACGCCTGAGCAGAAGGCGATCTCCGTCGCCAGCCACAACGGCGACACCGAGCACGTCGCCGCCGCGCAGTCCATCCTGACGCGCGCCGAGTGGCCGCTCATGCAGACGCCGCTCGACGTGCCGCTGGTGCAGTTCGGTCGACAGGTGCGCAGGCCGCGGCGCTGGTACCACTGCTGCTCGGGCGAGCACGCGGCGCTGCTACGCGGCTGTCGCCTCAAGGGCTGGGAGCGCGTCGGCTACACGCTCCCGCAGCACCCCATGTTTGAAGCGTACCTGGACGTGCTCCGCCGCTGGCTGGGGCCGGACTGGTCGCCGGTGCGCGTGGCGCGCGACGGCTGCGGCCTGCCGACCGCCAGCAACACCGTCGATGAGCTGGCGCACCTGTACGCGGGCCTGGCCGCCACACGCGACGAGGACTGGATCTGGGAGGCGATGACCTCGCATCCGGACCTGGTGGGTGGCTTCAACCGCCTGGACAGCACGATCCTGAAGGCGTGCGGGGGCAAGGTGGTCGCCAAGGAGGGCGCCGACGGGCTGCTCGGCCTGGCGATCGTGCACCCGGACTACCCAGAGGGCCTGGGTGTGGTGATCAAGATCGCCCACGGCTGGGACGCGCAGGCCACCTGGTACGTCGCGCGCGCCGTGCTCGGCGTGCTCGGCTTTGAGCTGCGCAACCCGTACGCGCTGCATCGGCAGAAGGCCTTCCTGGTGCCGGGCGTGGTCCCGGCCGATCGGCTGGCGGCGCTGGAGTCCATCCCCACCTGGGACGAGTGGGATCCGGACGACGACCGCTGGCGCTACGACTGGCGGGCGGTCGCGCCGAGGGAGTTGGGATGACGCTGGCGCTGGGGAACCACATCGGCGGGCGCTCGGTCCCCGCGCAGGGCGGCGGCACGGTCGACGTGTTCGACCCCGCGACGGGCGAACTCAGGGTCACCGTCCCGCGCTCCGGTGCGTTGGACGTGGACGCGGCGGTGCAGGCGGCGCGGGCGGCTCAGCCGGCCTGGGCGGCGCTGGGCGTCCCAGGACGCGCGACGCTGCTCGCCAAGCTCGCGGACGCGCTGGAGGCGAACGCGCACGCGCTCGCGTGCCTGGAGAGCGAGGACACGGGCAAGCCCGTGTGGCTCGCGCGCGACATGGACATCGCCCGATCGATCGCGAACTTCCGCTTCTTCGCGGGCGCGGCGCGGCACCAGGACGCGCCGTCGTTCACGGACGGCTCGGCGCTGCACTACACCCTGCGTCAGCCGCTGGGCGTGGTCGGCCTGATCACGCCGTGGAACCTGCCGCTCTACCTGCTCTCGTGGAAGGTCGCGCCGGCCTTGGCCATGGGCAACACGGTCGTCGCCAAGCCGAGCGAGATCACGCCTCGCACGGCCGACGCGCTCGCCCGCATCGCGACCGACGTGGGCATCCCGGCGGGTGTCCTCAACGTGGTGCACGGCCTGGGCCCTGAGGCGGGTCAGGCGCTGATCGAGCACCCGCGGGTGCGCGCGATCAGCTTCACCGGCGGAACGGTCACCGGTCGGCACGTCGCGCGGACGGCGGCGCCCA
>CANJMY010000083.1 GCA_947475315.1 Pseudomonadota bacterium
CCGCGACCAGCGCCCCAAACCCACCCGACGCGACCGGAGACACGAGCGAGGCCGAGTACGACGTCGGCAGCCCGGTCGCCGTCCCGTGGAGGACGTGGACCACGCCCGCGCCGGACGTCGCGCCCGACGAGCCGAACACCATGTCCTCGAACGTGTCGCCATTGACGTCCCCGACGTTGGCCATCGTGCCGCCGATCGGCGCCGCCGCCGTCCCGTTCCAGGGGGAGGCGAGCGCGGTGGTCGAGATGCCCGTGGACGTGCCGCGGTAAACGGCGACCCGACCGCCGCCCGAGTTCAAGCCTGGCGACGCGATCAGCAGGTCGGCGTAAAGGTCTCCGTTGGTGTCGTGCGCAGCGGCGATCGCCTGGCCAAAGTACGCGTTCGCCACACCGGGGGTGATGATGGTGCGACGCGTCGACAGCAGGCCGTCCGTACCACCCAGGTAAACGTAGACCCGCCCCTGGAGAAGGACCGGGCTGGGGCCCGAGGTCGAGTAGTAGGGTGCGCCGACGGCCACGTCGTCACGGAGGTCGTGGTTCACGTCGCCCGCGCACACGAGCACGCTGCCGAAGCGCATCGGGCCGGACACGTCGCCGGTGATCGTGATGGGCGCCGTGGTGTCGATGCCGGTCGCGGTGCCCAGGTAGGCCACGATCTGTCCCTGACTCGATGAGCCGCCCGTCGACGCGCCGACCACGAGGTCGTCCTTGTTGTCGCCGTTCAGGTCGCAGGCGTCCGCGATCGCGCCGCCAAAGTCGCCGCCCTGTGCGGCGCCCTCCACCGTGATCGGCGTGGAGCCCAGCCCGGTCGCGCCGCCCAGATACAACGACACGCCGCCCTTGTAGGCATTGGTCGCAGGCGCCCCGATCGCCACGTCCGCGTATCCGTCGTGGTTGACGTCACCGACGCCCGCCATCGACGCGCCGAACTGCAGCCCCGCGGTTCCGACGAGCACCTGGCTCGACACCGACGGGAGGCCAGACGCCGAGCCGCGAAACAGGTACACGCGCGCGTCCGTGCCGATGGTGCCGCGCACGAGCACGTCGGCGTACCCGTCGCCGTTGATGTCCCCCGCGCCCGCCACCTTGCCGCCCCACGCGGTCACGGCGGCGTCGCCGGACACGGACCACGCCGACGACTGGTACACCGGATCCACCGTGATCGGGAAGCGGGCGCCCGCGTCGTCGACCGACACCCGGAGCCCGGCGTCGCCGACCTCGAACCACGCCTCCAACGGCACGCCGTCGGCGTCCCAGGCGCGCAGGTCGGTGACCATCACGGTGTTGCCCCCGTCGGCGTCCAGCCACACGGTGTCGCGCTCGACGCGGACGGCCGCACCGTCCACCGCGACGTCCAGGGAGAGCGGCCCGTCGCCCGCAGGCGGCGCGTCCACGGTCCAGCCCTGCTCGAGCCCCTCGGGCCGATTGATCCACCACTCCGTGAAGGTGTCGCTGCGAAGCTCAAGCTGGCGTACGCAGGCTCCGTCCGCCGAACGCATGCCCGGCACACACGCGCCGAGGCTGGGCTCAGCGCCCTGCGCCGCCAACGTCACGCCAGCCCGGCCAAGCCCGACGCTGCGGAGCGTCATCGCGTGGTCGGCAAACCGCAGCGTCGCGCCGGATCCGTCGAACCGGGCGTCCAGGCCATGACTCGGCAGGTGCGTCACGAAGCCGTCCCCGTCGACCGCGAACGTCCGCTCCCCGTCCGCCAAACGCGCCGAGACCTCTGACCACCACGCCGGGCTCGCCGCCGGATCCGCCTGGGTCGTCGCGGTCGCAGGATCCGCCGAGCGCGGGCCCGCGCCGACTGACGCGCCTCCCTGGCAACCCACCGAGAGCACAAGGGAAAACAGCGAGAATCGAAGAAACATCTCGGCTCCACGGCCACGCACGCACGGCAGCCCGACCCTAGCATGCAGGCTGATGCGTCGCCGTCAAGATGGTGCCTGCGAACCGGACTGCTTGCACCGACCGTGGGCCCCGCCACCCTACGCGCAACGCGGGCGAACCAAGGCCACTTCGCTCGGCTCCTCTGCGGCGATCCGGGCGCCTAGCGGCGACTGGATCCGCGACGATCCTCCGGGGCGCCCGGCGGATCCGACGACGGCTCCGTCGCTCGGAACCCCTCGGCGTCCAGGCCGTACTCTTTCATCTTGTTGTAAAGCGTGCGTCGCGCGATCCCCGCGTGCGCCGCGCTCTTCTGGATGTGTCCGCGATAGCGCGCCAGCACCCTGGACAAGTACGCACGCTCCACCACCATGGCCATGCGCTCGAGCTGAGGGGCCAGCGCTTGATCCTCGTCGATGACCGGCGCGCCCGCGGCCGTGCTCGCCGACTGCACCCGCGTCAGCTCGGCCGGCAGCATCTCCCTGAGCACGGTGCGCCCACGGGCCAGGATCACCCATCGCTCACACAGCGCGCGCAGCTGACGCACATTTCCGGGCCAAGGGTAGCCTTGGATCCACGCCATGGCGTCGGCGGCGATGCGCGGCGCCTTCAGGCCGTACTCTTTGGCCGCATCGTCCAGGAAGTGCCGCAGCAGAACCGGGATGTCCTCGCGACGCTCACGCAGCGGCGGCAGCCGGATCGGGAACACGTTCAGCCGATAGAAGAGGTCCTCCCGGAACTTTCCGGCGCTCACCAGGTCGGCCAGATCGACGTTGGTGGCGGTGACGATGCGGACGTCGACGTTGACCGGCTTCTCGCCGCCGACCCGCCGGAAGCTCATCTCCTCCAGCACCCGCAGCAGGTTGACTTGCACGCCCAGCGAGGTCTCGCCGAGCTCGTCGAGGAAGAGCGTGCCGCCGTCGGCCAGCTCGAACACACCGACGCGCCGCCCCACCGCGCCGGTGAACGACCCGCGCTCGTGGCCGAACAGCTCGCTCTCCAGCAGGCCCTCGGCGAACGCGCCGCAGTTCACGCTGATGTAGGGCTTGTCCTTGCGGGGCGAGTCGTCGTGGATCGCGCGGGCGACCAGCTCCTTGCCGGTCCCGGTCTCGCCGATGATCAGCACCGTGGCGTCGGTGGGCGCGACGGCCGCGATCTGCTCGAAGACCTCGTGCATCTTGGGGCTTCGCGACAGCATGTTGCGGAACCCGAACCGGTCCTTCACCGTCTCCACGGTGTTCTGGAGGGCCCGACGGTCGCGCAGATCGTGGAGCGCCCGACCCACCGCCTGCTCCAGCCGGGCCGGATCCACCGGCTTCTCCAGGTAGTCGTCGGCGCCGGCGCGCATGGTCGCCACCGCGGTGGTGGTGCCGGGGCGGGCGGTCACGGCCACCACGCGCACGCCGGGGCGGTGCTCCACCAGCATCCGCACGGCCCGCGGCCCCGGCTGCTCTGCGTTCTCCAGGCTCACGATCACCAGCTCGGGCGCGAGCTCATCCAGCGCTGCGACCCCTTCCCGGAGCGTGCGGACCAAGGTGAGCGCGCGGTCGGGCGCCGACAGCAGGCGCATCAGGCGCTCGGCGTCCGCCTCCACCTCGTCGATGATCAGGATCCGCTCGACGTCCGCCACGCCTCCCCCTGGATCTGCACGGTAGCACACGCGGTTGAACCTTCCGCCCAGGCAGTCGCCGCGGTAGGTGCATACCCCGACCAAGAGGCGTCCCATGGGCAACTTCTACGACGACAACGAAGATCTCCGCTGGTACATCGATCGCGGCATCGACTGGACCGATCTGGTCGCCATCACCGAGTACGAGTGGCGCGCCCCGGAGCACCCCGAGTCGGTCGAGGCGGCGGTCGACCTGTACCGCGACGTGCTGCGCCTGATCGGCGAGTTCGCGTCCGAGGCCGTCGCCCCGGTGGCCAAGGAGATCGACAAGGACAAGCCCCGCGTGGAGGCCGGTGAGGTCGTCCACCCGCCCGAGTTCGACCAGGTCATGGCCGGCCTCAAGGACATGGAGGTCTACGGCATGTGCCTGCCGCGCGAGCTCGGCGGCATGAACCTGCCCTTCCTGGCCTACATGGCGTCGATCGAGTTGATCGGCCGCGCCGACGTCAGCGTCGTCGCGCACTACGGCTTCCACGGCGGCATCGCCATGGCGCTCCTGCTCTACTCCGTGCTCGAAGGCACCACGGAGTTCGACACGGCGGAGGGCAAGATCAAGTCCACCCGCTGGGCCCAGGCCATCGAGGAGATCCGCGCAGGTGACGCGTGGGGCAGCATGGACATCACCGAGTCCGACGCCGGCTCCGACATGGGCGCGCTGCGCTCCAAGGGCGAGCAGGACGCCGACGGCAACTGGTTCGTCACCGGCCAGAAGATCTACATCACGTCCGGGCACGGCAAGTGGCACATCGTCATCGCCCGCACCGAGCCCGTCGCCAAGGCGGACGATCCGTTCGCGGGCCTGGGCGGCCTGTCGCTCTTCCTGGTGCCCGCCTACACCGACACGCCCCAGGGCCGCGTCCGCCACAGCACGATCGACGGCGTGGAGACCAAGCTCGGCCACAACGGATCGGCCACGGTCGCCATCAGCTTCGAGCGCGCCCCAGCCGAGCTGATCGGCAAGCGCGGCGAAGGCTTCAAGGGCATGCTGCTGCTCATGAACAACGCCCGCGTCGGCGTGGGCTTTGAGTCGCTCGGCCTGTGCGAGGCCGCCACCCGCATGGCCGCCGAGTACGCCGCGCAGCGCCCGTCGATGGGCAAGATGATCGACCGCCACGAGATGATCGCCGACTACCTCGACGAGATGCGCACCGACTGCCAGGCCATTCGCGCGATCACCATGACCGCCGGCTACCACGAGGAGATGTCGCAGAAGCTGCGCCTGAAGGGCCAGTTCTTCCCGCCGACCGACCCAGCCGAGGTCGCCAAGCTCGACGCGCTCCAGAAGCGCCACGCCTCCAAGGCGCGCCGCCTCACCCCGCTCGTGAAGTACCTCGCCAGCGAGAAGGCCGTCGAGATGGCCCGCCGCGCCATCCAGATCCACGGCGGCGCCGGCTACACCAAGGACTACGAGGCCGAGAAGCTGCTGCGCGACGCGATCGTGTTCCCGATCTACGAGGGCACCAGCCAGATCCAGTCGCTGATGGCCATGAAGGACACCCTGATCGGCGCCATCAAGAAGCCGCAGGACTTCCTGCGTCGCGCGGCCGCCGCCCGCTGGGCCGCCGTGTCCGCCCGCGACCCGCACACCCGCCGTGTCGCCAAGCTCCAGTCGCTGTCCTACGCCACGCAGCAGCACCTGATGACGCGCATCGTCGGCGGCAAGTTCAGCGGCCTGCGCGGCACGCCGGTGACCGACTGGCCCGGCGCGTTCGGCGACTGGGACCCCAAGCGCGACTTTGCGCCCGCCATGCTGCACGCCGAGCGCCTGATCCGCATCCTGATCGACGTCGCCGTCGCCGAGACGCTGCTTGATCAGGTCAAGGTCGACCCGGCCCGCGCCGACGTCCTCGAGCGCTGGCTGGAGCGCGCGGAGCCCCGCTGCCGCTCCATGCACGACATCGTCACCACCACCGGTGAGCGCATCCTCGCTCAGCTCTCGGGCGCCGGCGGCACGTCGGAAGCCGCCAAGTAGACCCGCACGCGCGCCGCCCTCGGGCGCGCCAAGGACGCCACGTTGCTCAAGGTCCAGCGCTTCACGGTCGGCCAGTTCCAGGTCAACACCTGGCTGATCACGGACGTCGCCACCGGGCACGCCGCCCTCATCGACACCGGTGAGGACGACGAGCTCATCCGCGCGCTCGACCGCCTGATCCCGCGCCCCGACGTGCGGCTGCTGCTGCTCACGCACACCCACATCGATCACGCGGGCGCCCTGCCCCTGCTCCAGGAGCGCTACGACGCGCCCACCTGGATGCCCGGCGCCGACCGCCCGCTGTTCGAGACGCTCCCCTACCAGGGCACCATGTTCGGCATGCCGCACCTGGACCGCCCTTGTGGCCGCATCGACCACGAGGTGTCGGACGGCGGTCAGGTGCAGCTCGGCGAGACCACGCTGCGCTTCCTCGCCACGCCCGGCCACACGCCAGGCCAGGGCTGCTGGTTCGACGACGAGCACATCTTCGTCGGCGACACCCTGTTCGCGGGGAGCATCGGCCGGACCGACTTCCCCCTGTCCGACCCGATGCTGGCCGTCGCGAGCCTGCGCCGCCTGTGCGACCTGCCCGGCCACTTGATCGTGCACAGCGGGCACGGGCCGGACACCACCATCGAGCGGGAGCTCAAGTCCAACCCGTTCCTGGGCTACCTGCGCCGCGAGCGCGGGCTGCCGGTGGGCCAGACGCTCCGCTGGGCGGCCGGCACCTGAACTGCGCGGGCTGCGGGACGCGCTCTAGGACGCGCGGGAGGTGATCGCGGCCCGATCGCCCGACAGACCGCCGGTCTGCACGTCGACCAGCGCCCGACGCAGCGCGGACAAGGTCAGCGGCTTCACGAGCAGCGCGTCCATCCCGGCCTCACGGCATCGGCCCCACTGGTCCGGGAGCACGTTCGCGGTCATCGCGAGGATCGGCACGCGCGCCCCAGAAAACGTCTCGCGGATCTCGCGGGTGGCGGCGAGCCCGTCCATGTCGGGCATGTGCCAGTCCATGAAGACCACGTCGAAGTCACCCCGCGCGAACTCGGTCACGGCGCTCCGCCCGTCCGAGACAACCTTGGCGCGGTGGCCCAGGCGCTGGAGCATGCGCGAGACGACCGTGCTGTTCACCGGGTTGTCCTCGGCGACCAGGACGTAGAGCGAGCGCCGGATGCGCTCCTGCGCGCCGCTGGTGTCGATCTGCACCGCGGGCGCCTCGCAGCCCGGCAGCGGGAGCGAGCAGCGGAAGGTGGTCCCCACCCCCAGGCGACTCTCCACCTTCACGTCGCCGCCCATCGCCTGCACCAGGTGGCGCGTGATCGTCAGGCCGAGGCCCGTTCCACCGAAGCGTCGCGTGGTCGAGCTGTCCGCCTGCTGGAAAGATTCGAAGATCACATCGAGCTTGTCGGCGGGGATGCCGACGCCCGTGTCCTCCACCCACAAGGCCACGCCATCGCCTTCCCGAACGAGGCGAAGCGACACGAAGCCCTCGGACGTGAACTTCACCGCGTTGGACAGCAGGTTCGAGACCACCTGACGCAGGCGGGTCACGTCGCCCATGACCCACTCGGGCACGTCGTCGTCGCGCACCACCTCAAGGCGGATCCCCTTGGCGCGCGCCGCCTCTTGCATGGTGAGCGCGGCGTCTTGCACCAGCTCCCGCGTGGAGACCGGCAGGGCCTCTAGCTGAATGCCGCCGGCCTCCAGCTTGGACAGCTCGAGCACGTCATCGACCACGCGGACCAGCGCGTGCGCGGAGCGGCGCAGGGTCGCGGCGAACTCCTCGCGCTCCCGCGCGTCGTCGTTCTCCACCAGCAGCTCGCTCATGCCGACGATGCCGTTGAGGGGCGTGCGGATCTCGTGGCTCATGTTCGCGAGGAAGCTCGCGCGGACCTCCGCGAGGCGCCCCGCCCGCTTGGTCGCCTCACGCGCCTCGTCGAGCGCGGCGTCCAGGCGTTCGGTCACCGCCCGCATCTTCTGGAGCACGCGAGTGGCCGTCCACCGGGAGAACAGCGCGATCGCGGCGCCAAACACCTCGAAGAGCAGCTGGTTCCAGAGCCACAGGCGGTCCAGCGCGCGAGGCGAGAGGTTGAGGCCGTTTGGAACCAGCCCGCTGCGGCCCGCGACGTACATCCCGATCAGCGCGGTCACCGTCTGGAACCACACGAAGAGCGCGGACCGAGGCTCGCAGATGGCGACCGCCATCAGCGGCACCAGCCCGAGGGACAGCGTCACCGGGCTGCGCACGCCGCCGTAGAAGAACGACAGCACCACGCACGCGGTGAGGCCGAGCTCACACAGCAGGAGCGACGACGCGTTGGTCCAACCAGTGCGGCGAAGGAGCAGGGCGGGCGTCGCGAGCAGGAGCACCACGAAGCCGACGCCGGTCGAGAACACGAGGCCCTGACCGAGCAGCGCGTTGCCCAAGAAGGTCATCGGCGCGAGCGCCGCCAACGCGAGCGACAGCGTGAACGTCAGGCGCGCCCGGACGCGCAGGTCGAAGTGCCAGGTGTCCACCTCGGGGATCAGCGCGTCGACCGTCTCGCCGAACCGTCCGGCCGCGCGGTTCCACCACGCCGCCGCGCGCGCCGAGCCTGGTCCCACGATCTTGCCGGAGGTCTGCATCAGGAGAGCTCCCTCCAGGCCTGCCAGCTAGGCCGTGACAGGTCGCGGCATCCATGAGGGCACGCCCTTACAACCCTCGCCGATTGACGGACGAACGCCCTTATTTTTAGGGTGTCAAGAGGCGGCACGGTGTTCTTTCACCGCGGTCAGCGCGTCCTCCGCCTCCAGCATCAGCTCATCGGCGCCGCACATGTGGCGGCCGGACGCGGCCACGCCCACCTGCGCCGACACGCGGAAGCGAGCGCCCCCCTTCCCGCTGAAGACGAGGCTGCCAAACGTGCTGAGGGCGGACGTCAGCCGCGCCTGCGCGCCGGTGCGCGTCTCACGGGCCAGGGCGACGACGATCCGATCGGAGCCCCACCGGCCCACGAGCGCCTCCTCGTCGAAGGCCTGTCGAACGCACGCCACCAGGCCAACCAGAACCTTGTCTCCGGCGTCGAACCCATACATGTGGTTCACGTCGTGGAAGTAGTCCAGGTCGATCAGCCCCACCGCCACGTCCGGCGCGGATCGCCGCATCAGGTCGCGCAGGCGCCGGTGGAACGCGTTGCGGCGCAGCGTCCCCGTCGTCGGATCCCGGTCCTCGATCTCCGACACGCGGTCGTTCGCGGCGAGCACCTTCGCGACGATCTCGTCAGGTCGTACGGGGCGCATCACGGTGCCGAACACGCCTGCCCGCGCCATGGCGATCTGCAGCGGCGCCGAGTCGTGCTCGACCGCCAACAGCACCGGCAGCGAGGAGCGCTGGATCCCCGCGTGCAGGCGACGGCAGACGTCCAGACCGGACATGCCCGGCAGCAGCACGTCCGACACGACCACGTGAGGCTCGAAGGCCAGGACCTGCGCGTCGAGGGTCATCGGGTCCAACACCTGCGCGACCTCGCACGACGCGCGGGTGAGCGCCTCGCCCGCCTCCGCGAGGAAGGTCGGATCGGCGCTCAACACCAACACCCTCACCGCCGGCGTGGTCTCCGAGTGGCTCAGCCTTCGAACCAGCGCGGCGAGGTCGCCGTGCTGCAGCGGGAGCGTGATCACGCCGGAGAGGCGCTCGTGGCGCAGCGCGCGCTCCAGGTCCGCGGCCGCTTCGGTGTCCTCGGCGATCAGCCCGATCGGCGCGGTCGAGGTGCTCTCCTGACCGTGGAGGAGCTCGACCAGCCGCTGCGCTCCGTCATCGGGGAGGTCGTCCGCGATGAGCGCGTACTCGATCGAGGTCGTGCGGGCGAGCGCCCGCGCCGCGACCATCGACCCGGCGTTGATCATGTCCAGGCCGTGCAGGTCGAACCAGTCCGCGAGCGCGACGAGCAGCGCACGGTCCGCGGACACGCACAGGGCCGTCCCGGCCTGCCGGGGCGACGGAGAGACGCTGGCGCGACGAGGCCCCCACGCGTGCGCCCAGGTGTGCATGAGGACGCAGGCGGACTCCAGCCGCGCGGTGTCCATGACCGCGGCGTCGGCGCAGAGCGCCTCGGCGCTCATCTGCAGCAGCTCCGCCACCACGGTGAAGCGCATGTCGGCGCAGCGGCGGGCCAGCAGCCGCCAGCTCCCCCCGACCGTCGCGCGCACAGACGGACTGGCACCCGTCACCCCGCCCTCGACGTCTGCGACGACGTCGTCGACCTCGGAGGCCAAGGTCTGGCCGAACTCCTCGCGCACCCGCGCCAGGGTCCCGGACCAGGCCTGGGGGTACTGGCCCTCGTCGTTGACGGCGCCGCGCACCGCGTCGACCAGGGTGGACTGGAGGTGCTGCACCACCTCGGTGAGCTCGTACGGCTCCAACATCACGGTGGGCACCTGCAGCGAGTTCGCCAGCTCGTCCAAATGCGGGTCGGAGACGAGCGAGGCGGCGTACACCACCCGGCCACCCCAGCCGTGCTGTCGAAGCTCGCGCACCCAGTCCAGGCCGTCGCCGTGGTTCTCGTGCTCCACGACCACCACCAGGTCCGCGTGGGTGGCCGACAGCGCGCTCCTCCCCTGCCCGATCGAGGCCGCCGCCGCGCACGGGATCGAGAGCAGCTCGAGCGCCGCCCGAAACAGGTTCCGGTTCAGGGTGTCTTCGCCGACGACCAGACCGCGCATGGGGTCCTCCACGAGAACCGCGTGTAGTTCGCGCGGTTCTGATTTGTCGGTTGGCTGCTTCGAATGCTTCATGCGGGGGGGCGCGTACGGGGAAAGGCGTAGAACCGCTCGCGTCGACAGTCCACGCCTTTCGCTACGGCCGCAGCATGGACTCGGGCTTGAGCCGCAAGCGCGTTGGGCGCTCCGGGTGGGTGAGGTCACCGCCGACCGCGCCGTGGGAGAAAGTCGGCGTACGGCCCTTCCACCGGCAGGTGGACACCGCGAAGGCGTTGCCCCTGCCGGCGCCATTTCGGAGCACCCTGTGCTCCGGGGGACCTCGCGCGGGACGCGCTCGGCGCCCGCAGAGGCCACGTCGCCGTGCAAGGCCGGGCGCTAGCGGAGCGCCTCGATGGCCTGCGCGTGGACGTCGTCCGCGGAGGACGGCTCCGACTACTTCGGCTAGGCTTTCGGCAGCCCCTTCGAACGTGGGCGGCGCGCCTTTTCCACCGCCGTCTTCCCGCGCACGACCAAGCCGTCGAGCTTGGTCCGCATGGCGGTGAGCGCGATCACGTATGGGTCCGCCACCTCTGCCTGCGCCGTCACGTCCTTCGTCACCAACGCGTCGTGGTTCTTCTTGCGCTGGGCGAGCTGCGCCTTGATCTTGCGGCTCCGCTCCTCCAAGTCGGCGCTCACCCGTTCAACCTCCGTCGCAGCGCGCTTCACGGCCGCCGCCAGGCGCAGGCCCTGGTTAAACGTCTCGACGCCCGCCCCGCCCATCGCGACCTTACTCCGGTTCTTGAGGTCATTGGCGACGGCGCCCGCGAGCAACTTCATGCCCCGTATCGCCTCGTCGTAGGCACGCTGATCAGCCGCGACCATCTGCTCAAACTGGATCTTCTGACGGTAGGCCGACATCTCGCGGTCGTTCTTCTCGAAGTCGGCGGGGCTCGGCTCGAGCGACCCGTGCAGCTCGAGGAACTTGCCGACCGTGAGCTTGTCCTTCTTCTTCGGATCCGGCATCACCGACTCAATCTTCACGCCCAGCATCATCATGTGCTTGATGAAGTTCACGAACATGGCGAGCGGCGGCTTGTAGTGGCCGCTGCGGGAGTTGACGATCTCGACCTTGCCGCCCGAGATCTTGAGCTCGCCCGCCATCCGGATCGGCAGGCCCGACATGTAGGACGAGTGGAACACCGACAGCTGATCGCCGTTTTCCTGCTCGACCGCGTGCTGATGGGTGATGTAGAGGTCCCCACTCATGCTGAGCACGAAGCCAGTGAACCCGGCCGTGATCGCCTCGCTCGGGTACTCGGACGAGTCCGCTGGGACGAGGTTCATCAAGCCCGGCACCTTCTCGCGCCAGGTCCACCAGTCGTACTGGTAGAGCTTGCCGCCCTTCACGTGAACGCGGAACAAGTCGCGCTGATCGCCGGTCATCCACTTGGCCAGCTCGCGCTGCACGTCGAGCTCGGTGCCGTGCGCCTCCATGCCCTTGCCGTAGTGCTTCTCCAGCCACGCCGGCAGCGCCGTTGATCCCGACCTTGGCCTCCTTGGCCAGGCGCGTCGCGGCCTTGGTGTAGAACTCCTCGACCTGCGCCTTCATCTCCTTGTCGACGCCGTCAGAGAACTTGCGGCCAGCCTGCCCCACGCCCGCCGCCTTGAGCCAATAGTCGGCCGCGAAGTACAGCTCCGCGAGCACACCGACCTTGGCGTCGGGCAGCGCGTCGCGATACTTCGCGAGCAGCGCGCGCAGCGTCCTGAGGATGATGTCCGTGTTCTTGACGTCCGACAGCCCGGTGAGGTCCGCCCCCTCAAACGTCAGCCCGAGCGCCTTCTGCACCTCGTTCTGGGCCAGGCGCAGGCGCGCGTCCAGATCGTCGAGGGTGAGCAGGCTGTCCTTGTAGCGGGTCTTGCCGAGCCGGCTGCCGACCAGCGTCCGGCGCGCGTCCACGCTGCCCGCCACAAGCTTCTCCAACACCCTAGCGAGCTTCGCGAGCGCCTCGCGCGCCAGCGTACGCGCGGGCTCGTCGTTCGTCGACGCGTGCGCCCGGAGCGCGGCGTTCAGCCCGACCTTCTTGAAGGCGTTCACCAGCGCGATGACGAGCTTGGACGACGTGTCCTTCCCGGCCTCGGTCTCAGTCTCGTCAAGCTGGCCCTCGGCGACGACGCCCGCGGTGCGAACCCAGGTCGTGTACTGGCCCGTCGTGCCGAACTCGCCGTCGACCACATCGTTGAGGGCCTTGATCGCGACACCTTCGCCCTTCAGCGACGTTCGGAGCGCCTTGAAGGTGTCCTTGAGCTGCGCCTTGGCGGTCACCCGGTTGGCCCGCACACCCGGAAGCGCGCGCAGGCGGTCCTTGCCGCGGACCAGCGCCCCTCGCGCCACGACCCAGTCCTCACGCTTGGTGGACTTCACGCCCTCGTCCTGCTTCCAGAGGCGAGCGAAGAAGTCCAGCGTGGTCACCGACTCGCTTTCCCCGAAGGAGACGCGGACATTCGTGTCCTTCTCTCCGCCGGGGCGAACCATACAGTAGAACACTGCTTTGCCGATCTCAAGGTCGCTCAGCGTCTGCAGGTGCGCGACGATGTGGGTCTTCGCGGAGGTCGGAATCGCCATGAGGCACCCTGGGGAAGCGCGCGACCTATGACGCGCCTCCTGTTCCGCGATGAGGGGGAGCCCTCCCACGTGGTCGACAAGCGCTCGCGCGACCCGTCGCCCGCGCGCC
>CANJMY010000084.1 GCA_947475315.1 Pseudomonadota bacterium
GGCCCATCAGGCCGCGGAACTCGACGCCGTCGTGCTTGAAGCAGGGGTAGTCCCCGTCGCAGCGCGCTTGCCAGGGGGTCGCGTCCCAAGCGTGGCCGGTCATGGCGAACCACACCGACACCACGCCACCGTACGGGGCCAGCCACACCGGACCACCCGCCCGCGCCGCGTCCAGCTCGCGCCAGTGGTTGGCGATTTCGACCGCCTTCTGGCCTCCGCCGTAGGTCTGCGGACGGATCCCCAGCTTGTTCATGCCCGCGCCGAGCAGGGACCCGAGCACCAAGAAGCCCGCCCACTGTGCGCGCGCGGACGGCAGCGCGAGGGGGGCCAGCGACACCAGCGCGGCGAACGGCACCAGGTAGAGCATGGTCGCCGGCGTGCGGACGTGGTGGAGCACGCTGAAGCCCGCGAGCGCCAGCACCGACGAGACCGCCAGCACCCACAGCGGGCGCGCCTCCAGCGCACGCGCGAACGCCGTACGCGCGGCGACGAGCATCGCGAGGCCGAGCAGCACGGCCATGGGGAAGAGGTCGAACGAGCTGCCCGGAAGCCACCGCGGCATGACCAAGTCCCACGGGTCGAGCACCCACTGGGGCGCCCGCAGGCCGGTCGACAGCGCGCGTCCGACGGTGGTGCCGATCGACGTGGTGTCGGTCTGCCGGTTGCCGGTGCGGCCGATCGCGATCACCACCCACGGGATCATCGTCGCGCCGGCGAACAGGTAGCCGCGCATGAACACGCGCCAGCGCGCGGCCACCAGCGTCATCAGACCCAGCACACCCATCACCGCCAGGCCCAGGTAGTGCAGCTGGCTGGTGGCGAACGCGGTGCACGCGGCGACCCACAGCCAGCGGGTGCGCGACGGACCCGGCGGCTGGTCCACCGCGCTCGCCAGCGCGAGGAGGTGCAGCGACAGCGCGAACGAGAGCGGCGCGTACGCGCGGAACTCCGCCCCCACCTGAATGGCGTACGGGTGCAGCGCCAGGATGGCCGCCGCCATCAGCGCGGCGCGGTCGTCTCCGCGCGCCAGGCGCCGGGTCAGCGCGAAGATCACCAGCACCGCCGCCGTGCCGCACAGGATCGAGAGCACCCGGCCCGCGGCGATCGTCGGGCTGCACTCGAACAGCCCGTTCAAGATCAGCTTGAGCAGGGGCGGGTTGACGCCCATCTCTGAGTCGTCGAGGATCTGCTTGAGGCTGACGTGGACGACGTCGCTCGCCTCTTCGGCGGTGCGCGCCAACCAGAACCGCGAGGCTCGCAGCGCAAACGCCGCCGCCACCAGCAGGGCGAGCAGCACACGGACGAGCGGCTTGGGCGGCGGAGGTGGGGTCACCATGGACCCATATCCATCACGTCGCCCGTCGACCGCAGGCCTTACTCGAGGTGGTGGCGGACCTTGTAGCGCAGGCGCTCGACGCCCTGGCGACGGAGCTGGCAGGCGCGCGACTCGGAAACGCCGAGCTCCTCGCCGATCTCCTTGAGCGAGCGCTCGTTCAGGTAGTACATCTCGACCGCAGACTTCTCGCGGTCCGGCAGGCGGTTGATGCCGTCCATCACCTCCTCCTGCAGCTCGTCCATCTCCCAACGCTCGAACATGTCGTCGTCGGAGGCGACCGTGGCGCCGAGGGTGGTCTCGCCGTCGCCGACAGGCGCGTCGAGGGAGGTGATCGAGCGGATGCGCGCGCCGCGCTCCATGCGCTCGAGCTTGCTGACGGGGATGCCCACGTCGGCGGCGATCTCCTCGCGGGTGGGCGAGCGGCCAAGGCGCTCCTCGAGGCCCTCGCGGGCGGTCGCCAGCGTGTCGGCCTTGCGGCGGACGCTGCGGGGAACCCAGTCGACCGCGCGGAGCGCGTCGAGGATGGCGCCCTGCACGCGGGGGCGGGCGTAGGCCTCGAACGGCACCGAGCGCGACGCGTCAAAGCGGTCGATCGCCTCGATGAGGCCCAGCGTGCCGTAGCTGATCAGGTCGTCCAGCTCGACGCCCTTGGGGAGGCGGGCGCGGATCTTGCGGGCGATGGACTTCACCATCGCGTAGTTCTCGATCACCAGGCGCTGGCGGTCGGCGTAGCTGAACGGAGACTCGGGCGCGCGGTTGGGCGCCTGGACCGGCTGATCCGCCTGACGGTTCGGGACGTCCACCGGAAAGGCGGTGCGCGCGAGGACGACGTCCTCAGAGCGGTTGGCCGCGGCCGCCTGCGCAAGGCCATTCGTGGGCATCGCGAGGTCGAGGAGGGTGCGGGTCATGAGGTGTCTCCGAGAGTTGGCTCTCGGCACTTTGCACCCACCGTGCCAATCGCGTTCTCAACGGTTGTACGCCCACTATTAGCGCACGATCTTCGTAGGACCCGTCAAATCGAATCGAAACTGATTGTATCCAAACTGATTCGAATCAATTTTGATACCGCTCTAGGACCTCTCTCTCGAAGTCGATCGGGTTTCCCGCAGCACCGGCGGGTGAGGGGACGAACCTCATATCGGTCGGGTGTCGGATAACTTTGAGCATATTCGCGATTATTTCCGTCCGACCTACCAGATGTGGATTTCGGTACGCTGTTCGGTATCGCGAAACCCTCGGTACATACCGCCAGAGTTGAAGGGCATCGCAATCTGCCCACCCGCGTCGATCGCGATCAGGCCGCCGGTTCCGTCCAGCAGCGGCAGCTCCTGGTGCACCACGCGGTCGGCCGCGTCGGCCAGCGACAGGCCCGCCAGCTCCACCAGGTTGGCGACGCGCGACGCGACCACGCCGCGGATGAACTTCTCGCCGTCGCCGGTGGCGGAGACCGCGCAGGTGGCGTCGTTCGCGTAGGTGCCCGACCCGATCAGCGGCGAGTCGCCGACGCGGCCGGGGAGCTTGTTGGTCATGCCGCCCGTGCTCGTGGCGGCCGCCACGTGGCCGTGCAGGTCGAGCGCCACGGCGCCCACCGTGCCCTTTCCGTCGCCCGGCATCCGGTCCATCGCGTCGTCCAGCGCGTGGTCGAGCGCGGTGCGGCCCAGCTCTTTGGCCATCTGGAGCTGGCTCCAGCGGTCGTCGGTGTGGAAGTAGCTGGCGTCGCACATCTCCAGGCCGTGCTCGGCGGCGAACGCCTCGGCGTAGGGGCCGACCAGCAGCACGTGCTCAGTGTGGGTGCGGACCAGGTTGGCGGCCTTCACGGGGTTCTTGATCCCGCGCACCGCGGCCACGCCGCCCGCCGTTCGGTCGGCGCCGTGCATCACCGACGAGTCCATCTGGATGGTGCCGTCCGCCGCGTACACCGCGCCGCGGCCCGCGTTGAACAGCGGCGAGTCCTCGAGCACCGTCACGGCCGCCACGCACGCGTCGAGCGCGTCACCGCCCGCGGCCAGCACGGCCGAGCCCGCCTCGATCGCCTGCTCCAACACGATCCGACACGCGGCCTCGCGCTCGGGGGTGATGCTGTCGCGGCGGGTTAGGCCCGCTCCACCGTGAACTGCGATCGCGTACGGCATGCGCTCTCCTGGCCCGTCGGGCCCGCCGCGTGTCTATCCCCGCGCCCTACGCACCGAGGACGACCCACCGTGAATCCACTCCTCCTCGACTCCGCCACCGAGCTCGCCCGCAAGATCCGCCAACGCGAGGTGACCTCCCGGCAGGTGGTGGACGCGCACATCGCCCGCATCGAGGCCGTGAACCCGACGCTGAACGCGGTCGTCGTCGACCGCTTCGCCGCCGCCCGCGCCGAGGCTGACGCCGCCGACGCCCTGCAGGCCAAGGGCGGCGCTCTGCCCCCCTTCCACGGCGTCCCCTGCACCATCAAGGAGTCCTTCGCCGTCACCGGCATGCCCAACACGTCCGGCTTGGTCGCCCGCGTGGGCCTGCAGGTCAGTGAGGACGCCGTCACCGTGAAGCGCCTGCGTGACGCGGGCTTCATCGTCATGGGCGTGACCAACCTGTCCGAGCTCTGCATGTGGATGGAGTCGAACAACGCCGTCTACGGCCGCACCTCCAACCCCTACGACGCCACGCGCATCGCGGGGGGCAGCAGCGGCGGCGAGGGCTCGATCGTCGGCTCCGGCGCGTCACCGTTCGGTCTGGGCGCCGACGTCGGCGGGTCGATTCGTATGCCCGCCTTCTTCAACGGCGTGTTCGGGCACAAGCCGGGCTCCGGCATCGTCCCCAACACGGGGCAGTTCCCCACCAGCGAAGGCCAGGCTAGCCTGATGCTCGGCACGGGCCCCATCGCCCGGCGCGCGGTCGACCTGATGCCCCTCCTGCGCATCCTGGCGGGCCCTGACGGCGTCGACGAGGTGTGCGTCGCCGCCCCGCTGGGTGACCCGGACCGGGTGTCGCTCAAGGGCCTGCGGGTCACCGTGGTGCCCGACGACGCCCGCCACACGGTCGACCCCGGCCTGGCCGCCAGCCAGCAGAAGGTCGCCAACTGGCTGCGCGACCAGGGCGCCGACGTCCGCGAGTTGCGCCTGCCCGAGCTGCGCCGCGCCTTCGACATCTGGTCCGCCAAGATGGGCGAGCACGGCGGCGCCGGCAAATTCCGCAAGCTGATGCAGCGCCCGCAGAAGCGCCAGCTGCTCCGTCACCTGCTGCACTCCTCCGCGTTCGGCGGTCCGCACACCCTCCCCGCCACCATCCTGGGCCTGGTGGAGGACGTGGGCGAGTGGGCGCCGTCGCGCACCAAGCTGGCGCTGAGCCAGGGCCGCGAGCTGCGCGAGACCTTGCTCGACCTGATCGGCGAGGGCGTGCTGCTCTACCCACCGTACCCGGTCCCGGCGCCGCGCCACAACGAGCCGCTCCGCCGCCCGTTCGCCTGGGTCTACACCGCGCTGTTCAACGCGATGGGCTTCCCCGTCACGCAGGTGCCGACGGGCCTGAACCAGCAAGGGCTGCCGCTCGGCGTGCAGATCGTCGCCGCACCCGGGCATGACCACGTCACCATCGCGGTGGCCGTGGCGTTGGAGAAGGCGGGCGTCGCCGGCTGGGTGCCGCCCGCCACCTAGAGGATCAGCCCTTCAGACGGTCGCGGAAGGCGCTGAACGCCTTGGACAGGTCCTTGGCCAGGTCGATCGTCGCGCGCGACGCGACGTCGCCCGCGTCGACCACGCCGCGCTCGAACTTCGCGAGGCGGGGCTCGATCTCTTCCCAGTGGGACTTGGCTTCCTTGCCGGCGAGGTTGATCTGCACCCGGACCTCGTCGCGGATCGCGCGCAGGTCTTCCAGGGCGCTGTTCAGCTCTTCGGAGAGCGGGCTCGTGTTGGTCATGGCGACTCCAGTGAGTTCACTGGAGGACATGCATCAACCGGGCCGCGGATCCAAACTTCGCGACCCACAAGAGCCAGCAAGGCGCTCAGCGCGCCCCGGGCTCACTCGCCGGTGATCGGATCCGGCGTTGCCGCGTCGGCGACGTTGCTGGCGGCCACGAGCGAGCCAGCGACCATCCACAGGACCGCGAACGCCAGGAAGCCCCACATCAGCGGGCTGGTGGTGACGTTCTCTTCGTGTTGCACAGTGAGCGAGCGGGCCATGGTTCAACCAGGGGAATTCGTGGTGGGCGGGCGGCGGGAGCCGCTTGCGGGGACGCGCCGAGGAACGGTGCGCGGACAGCCTCCGTCAGCGGGGACGGAGTTGCGGCGACGTTATCACAGGTCGATGGAAGATGCAGCATCCTGCAATGAAACCGTTCGTTGGACTCCGCCGACAAAGTCCTTGAGAGTGACGGCGCCGGCGGCTTCCTCGTCGGGTCCAGCAAAAGCGACCCAGCGAAATCCACGGGCGTTCGCATACTTCAGCTGGGCCTTGAGCTTCTTGTCCTCCAAGAACAGCTCGGTGCGGATCCCGCCGACGCGCAGCGTTGCGGCGATCTTGAGCGCGTAGGCGCGCTGCTCGGGCGCGTGGATCGTGACCAGGACGTCGGCGGTGGTGGTGTTCGCGCCCACCATGCCCAGCTCCTCCATCACCGTGATCAGGCGCTCCAGGCCCAGGGACACGCCCACGGCCGGGATGGGCTGGCCGGAGAACATGCCGATCAAACCGTCGTAGCGGCCACCGCCCGACACCGACCCGATCTTGGGCTCGGTGACGACCGTCTCGAACACAGGCCCCGTGTAGTAGTCCAGGCCGCGCGCCAGCGTTGGATCCACGACCAGCCGCTCGGCCGGGACGCCCATGGCGAGCGCCAGATCCAGCACCTCGTGCAGCACGGTCACGCCGACGCGGCCTTCGTCGTCCAGGTGCTCGGCCAGCTTGTCGAGCGTGTCGTGGTGGCCCGCCGGGATGTTGAGGATGGACCACAGGCGCGCCAAGCCCTCGTCGTCCAGGCCCGCCTCGCGCAGCTCGGCCGACACGGCGTCCGCGCCGATCTTGTCGAGCTTGTCGACCACGGTCAGCACGGTGGTCTCGCGCACGTGGGCGCCCGCCATCCGCGCCATGGAGCGCAGGATCCGGCGATCATTCAGGTGGATCACGTAGTTGGTGAAGCCCAGCGCCGTCAGCGAGTCCGAGCAGACCGCCAGGCACTCGGCGTCCGCCAGCGGGGACGTGGTGCCCACGATATCGGCGTCGCACTGGTAGAATTCACGGAAGCGGCCGCGCTGGGGGCGGTCGGCGCGCCACACGGGCGCCATCTGCCAGCGCTTGAACGGCAGGCGCAGGTCCTGGTTCATGGCCACGACGCGGGCCAGGGGCACGGTCAGGTCGTAGCGGAGGGCCAGGTCGGTGTCGCCTTCGCGGCCGCCCTCGCCGCGCTTGAGGATCCGGTAGATGAGCTTCTCGCCCTCGTCGCCGTACTTGCCGGTGAGGGTCTCCTCGCGCTCGAACGCGGGCGTGCCGAGCGGCTCGAAGCCGTAGCGCTCAAACACCGCGCGCACCTTGTCCATGACCGCCAGACGGTGGCGCATCTGGGGCGGGAGGAAGTCGCGCGTGCCCTTGGCAAGATGGACCGCCATGGGGTCTCCTTCAGAGGGCGCCGCCTCTAACCGGAACTGCGCGCAATGCCCGCGTCTGGCGTCGCCTCGGCGGGTGCGCGCGAATACACGCACGCCCTACGGAGCGCGGATGCCCTTTCATTACACCCGAACCCCCGGCGAGCAGGGCGGTGTGGCCCAGGTGGACAGCGCCCCGCCCGGCGTTCGCCTGGACAAGCTGCTGGTCGGCGGCCCGCCGCCCATGCGCGTCGCGCTCGAGGTGGTCGCCGCGTTGTGCGAGATCACGCACATTGCCCACGAGGACAAGCACAGCCACGGCGACGTCACCACCCAAGAGGTGTGGCTCACCGGCGACGGCGCCGTCTGCGTCGGCGGCTTTGGCGTCACCCGCGCCGAGACCTCCGCGCCCGAGCGTCAGTCGCGCGGCGCCTCCACCGACCTCTACGGCCTGGGCCGCGTGGCCGCCGAGCTGCTCTGCCCCAACGCCAGCCGCCTGGCCGACGTCCCCCAGGACCGCGCCGCCGCGCACGACGCCGCCATCAGCGACATGGTGATGAACGCCGAGCTGGCAGGCCTCGACGAGCAGATGACCAGCGACGTCCGCTGGTTCCTGATTTACCTGATGTCGTTTGACCGGCGCGAGCGGCCCGACGCGCTGCGCGCCTGGCGCAGCTTCATCGCCTTCGCCCGCTCCGTGCCCGGGCCGGACCTGGCGACCTGGTGCACCGGCGCCATGCGCGGCCAGGCCGAGCGCCGCGCCGTCGCCGTGGTGTCGGACGACGAGGAAGATCTGGCGGGGCCGGTCGCCGTCAGCGGCCCGCTCAGCGCGGCCATGAACCTGCGCGCGTCCGCCGCGGGGGGACGCACGCTGTACTGGGACAAGGACGACGACGACGTCCCGTCCGCGCAGGCCGAGGCGACGCCCGCCCCGTCCATGCCCGCGCTCGGCGGCGGCTCCGCCACTCGCCACTGGAGCACCGACCAGCTGGCCGCCATGGCCCGCAACGACGCCAGCGCGCCCAGGCCCGTGCGCGCCGAGGCCGACACCGGCACGTCCGCCGACGCCCCGCCGCCGCGCAGGATCGCCGAGCCCGCGCGCCCCCGCGCCGTGTGGTCGCCCCCGGGGGCCGAGACGTCGGCCGAGGTGTCGGCCATGTCCGCGCCCGCACCACCCGTGCTCACGGCGCCCGCGTTCGCCGCCAAGCCGCCCGCGCCGCCGCCCTTCCGCGCCGTGCCGCCGCCCGCGCCTCCCGTGGTCACGGCGGCCGTGGTCCCCGCGCCGGTCGCCACGGCGCCTTCGCCGACCGTGTTCGACGCCGCCGCGCCGCCCGCCCCCGATCCCATCGTGGCCGCGCCCGTGTCGAACCCAGTCTCTGCTGCGCCCCCCGCCCCCCGCCCCCCGGTCGCCACCTTCCGCCAGCCCGGCGCCGCGCCCGCGGCCAAGCCGGGTACCAGCAAGAAGAAGATCGCCCTGCTCGCGGTCGGCGCGGTCGCGGCGCTGGTCGTCTCGGCGGGCCTGGCCGCGTTCGCGGTCTGGCTCTTGATCCGCGCCACCCAGTGAGGGCCGTCGTCCAGCGGGTCCGCCACGCCCAGGTGGCGGTCGACGGCGTCCTCGTGGGCCAGGTCGGGCACGGCTTCCTCGTCCTGCTCGGCGTGGCGCCCGGCGACACCGACGCCCAGATCACCTGGCTCGCGCACCGCGTGGCCGGCCTGCGCGTGTTCGAGGACGCCGACGGAAAGATGAACCGCTCGCTGCTCGACGACGGCCTGGGCGCGCTGGTCGTCAGCCAGTTCACCCTGTACGGCGACTGCCGGAAGGGCATGCGGCCCGGGTTCACCGGTGCGGCCCACCCCAGCGTGGCTGAGCCGCTCTACGAGCGCTTCTGCGAGGCGCTCGCCGCCGAGGGCGTGGTCCAGGTGGCCCGCGGCGTGTTTGGCGCCGACATGGCCGTGAGCCTTCTCAACGACGGACCCGTCACACTGGTTATCGACACTCCGTAAACCGAGCGTGCGTTGCCCGACCCCTCCTCCGCCGCGGAAGTCCGCGATCTGCTCGCGTCCTGCCGCCACATCGCCGTGCTCGGGGCGCACTCCACGCGGGAGCGGCCCGCGTTCTACGTGCCCGACTACATGCACGCCCAGGGCTACGAGATCTACCCGGTGAACCCAGGTGGCGTAGGCCAGACCTGGTGGGGCCGACCGGTGGTCGCCACGCTGGCCGAGCTCAAGACGCCGATCGACGTGGTCGACGTGTTCCGCCGCGCCGACCAGCTCCCCGCGCACCTCGACGACCTGCTCGACATGGAGCCGCTGCCCAAGGTGGTGTGGCTCCAGCTCGGCATCGGCCACGACGAGATCGCCGCGCAACTGCGCGACCTGGGCATCCGCGTGATCCAGGACCGCTGCATGCTCGCGGACCACCGCCTCCTCGGCATGGGGGCGTTCTGCTAGCCGCCGCCGCACCCACCCAAGGGGGACCATGACGTCCGACACGCCCACCTGGCGCAAGCTGATCTCCAGGCGGATGCTGTTCTGCATGCTGGCGGGCTTCTCGTCCGGCCTGCCGCTGTACGTGGTGCTTCAGCTGCTCCCCGCGTGGCTGCGCGACCAAGGCGTGGACCTGGGCAAGATCGGCCTGATGTCGCTGGTCGGCTTCCCGTACACCTGGAAGTTCGTCTGGTCGCCGCTGCTCGACCGCTACGCGCCGCCGCTCGGCCGCCGCCGCGGCTGGGCGCTGCTCATGCAGCTCGCTTGCGCCTTAGGCATCGCCGCGCTCGGCTGGTGCGATCCCAAGGTCAGCCTGACCGCGATCAGCGCGATCGCCGCCCTCGTCGCGTTCGGCAGCGCCACGCAGGACATCGTGCTCGACGCGTGGCGTCGTGAGCTGCTGCACGACGACGAGCTGGGCTTTGGCAGCGCGCTGTTCGTCAACGCCTACCGGGTCGCGGGCCTGGTGCCCGGCAGCCTGGCGCTCATCCTCGCCGACCACCTGCCCTGGTCCACCGTCTACCCGATCGTCGGCGCGTTCATGCTGGTGGGCGTGCTCGCCACCGCCGTCGCGCCCGAGGTCGAGGATCCGCACCCGCCGCCCACGTCGCTGCTCGACGCGATCGTGTCGCCCTTCCGCGAGTTCTACGCGCGCGGCGGCCTGCGCGGATCGTCCACGCTGCTCGCCTTCATGTTCCTGTACAAGCTGGGCGACGTCATGGCGACCGCGCTCGCCACGCCCTTCTACCTGGACCTCGGCTTCACCAAGACCGACATCGGCACGGTGTCCAAGCTGGTCGGCCTGACCGCCACCGTGATCGGCGGGCTGCTCGGCGGCGCGATCATGGCGCGCATCGGCATGCGCCGCAGCCTGCAGTGGTTCGGCGTCGCGCAGATGGTGCCCATCGTCGGCTTCGCGTGGCTGGCGCAGGTGGGCCCCAGCATTCCGGTGCTCGCGTGCGTGGTCGCCGCGGAGAACCTGGGCATCGGCATGGGCACCACCGCGCTAGTCGCGTTCCTGCAGCAGGCCACGCACAAGAAGTTCAGCGCCACCCAGTTCGCGCTGTTCTCCAGCTTCGTCGCGCTGCCGCGCATGCTGGCGGGTGCCACGAGCGGCTACCTGGCGACGGCGCTGGGCTGGCCGACCTTCTTTGTGATGTGCACGGCGCTGGCGCTGCCGGGCTTGGCGCTGGTGGGCGTGGTGGCGCCGCGGGAGCCTGCGCGCTGACCGGGGCGGCTGCTATCCGTGCACGATCGTCGCATCGTCCGCCCCACCCTCCGGCACCGACGGCGGCAGCTCGGCCAGGATCGCCGCCTCGTCCTGCTGGATCTCGCCCAGGCCCTCCACCAGCTCCGCGAGCCACGCCATCTGGTCGCGCGCGAGCCACACGCCCACCCGCGACGACGCCCACACGCCCACGATCCCGACGATGCCCAGCACCGACCCGAGCACGCAGTGCGGCGACTCGCCCAGGGTCCACTGCACGCCGGTCCAAACGAGCGACAGCACGGTCAGGAACACCAAGCCGAAGGTCACGAAGAAGTAGCCGCTCATCAGCGACAGCTGCGGCCCCATGCGCCCGACGATCAGCGTGCCGCGCGGGTGCGGTCGCAGCAGCGTGTCGAGGGACGGGGACCAGAAGCGCTGCGCGGGCGGCTTGATCCAGGCGAGCACCGCTTGAGATCGCACCCGGAAGACGAACCGGTCTTGAGCCGCCTCCAGGCGCGCCGCCAACGTGTCGCGGACCTCGTCGAGCGGGGCCGGCACCAGGATCAAGAACCGTGGGCGCAGGTGCGGTCGCTCCATTTCGGCCTCCATCGCCGACGCTACGCCAAGTGAATCCGCTTTGCAACTAAGCGAATGGGCCAGCCCGCGACACTCCACCACAGCACGCGGGGCGAGCCGCCGCCCGTCCAGGCGAGCACGACGCGACCTACGCGCCCGTCCCAGCCACGCTTCAGCCGCGCGAGCCCCGGATCAAGGCTGCGGCGCGTTCGCCGTGATGCGCACCTCGTGGGTGGTCGAATCGCCCGCGAACACACGCACGGTCATCCCAGACTCCGACACCTCCCACCGGTCCCCGGCCGTCACCTCCACCGTGAAGCCGCCCGGGTAATGGCGCGCGGCCGGGACGAAGATCTCCGTAGGCGCGGACGTCGGGTGCGCGGCGTCGTCGTCGAACGCGAGGTGGAAGGCCTTGGTCGCGGGGTCGAAGGACATCGCGGTCGGCGTGCCGGCGATCCGCTGCGCGTAGGGCCGCGCGAGGGTGTTGACCAGCTCGCCCTTCTCGGCCCCGTCCCGGGTCAACACGTTGAAGCCGTTGTCGCCCGGGAAGTAGGCCCAGAAGAAGCTGCTGGAGAGCTGCCGGTCGAGCTCGTCGAAGGAGTCACGCAGGAAGCTCTCGGTCGCCTCCAGGTAGCCGGGACCGCCGTCCGCGTTGCCGCCGAACTCGCCGACCACCAGCGGCCCGCCGAGCGTCGCCGCCTCGTCGATCGCCTGCGCGTAGTTCGCCGACAGGCCCGCGCGATCGCCGTCGTACGGCAGGCCGGTCTGATCGCCGTACAGGTGGGGCGAGTACACCACGTCCGGGCCCAACGCTTCGAGCGTCGGCGCGGCGCCCACGCTGCGCGTCAGCGGTGGCTCGTAGAAGAACATGCGCGCGGCGTGCTCCTCCTCGGCGATCTCGCGCATGCGCCGGTAGAACGGATGGAGCACGTCGAGCTCAAACGAGTGGCCAGCCAAGCTCAGGCACACCGCGAGCGGCTCGTTGAAGTAGTCCCAGGCGACCACGCGCGCGTCGTTCGCGTAGTGCCGGGCGACCACGCGCCACACGTCCAGGAAGTGGTCGCGCAGCATTCGGCCGTCCGACCCCACCGACGGCTGTCGCGGGTCACCCTCGACCGCGAAGAAGTCACACGCCGCGAGGCTCATGCCCGCGCCGCCCTGCGGGTAGCTGTGCCCCTCGCAGGTCCAGGCCGGCGCGCCCAGGCCGCCCACGCACGGCGACCACAGGTACTGGTGCATGTCGATCACGACCGCGATGCCGTGCGCCGCCGCGTACGCGATCACCGGATCGACCTGGTCGGTGAGGTAGCTCTCGTCGAGCTGGTTCTCGGTCGGCTCCAGGAACTGCCAGGAGATGGGGAGGCGGATCGCGTTCACGCCCCAGCTCGCGAGCTGCTCGAAGTCTGCCTCGCGCGGACCGTTCTCGCTCGCGATGAAGTCGCCGAACTCGAGCGCCGAGTAGTTCGCGCCGCGCCAGAGCACGACGCGGCCATCGACGTCACGCATCCACTTGGCGTCCGCGCGGATCGGGTTGGGCGTGGACGCCGGCGCGTCGGTGTCGTCGGTGGCGGGTGCGCCGTGGCAGGCGGCGGACGCCACGGCGAAGAGAAGGGCTTGGGCGTAGGAGCGCATGCACACCGGCAAATCGACCTCGGCTGGGCGGTCCCGCAGGA
>CANJMY010000085.1 GCA_947475315.1 Pseudomonadota bacterium
CTTTGGCGCGCCCGTCGGGGAGGTGCGGCGACGTCCGGCTCCGGCAGGCCTGATCGCAGGGATCTGCCTCCGCGGACCTGGAAACGGTCCGCTGCGACAGATCCCTGCGCGGCCAGCCTGCGCCTGACAGCGCTGCCGTGGGCGCGCCAACGGGCCCTCATCGCGGGTCCGTGGGGTTTGTTTTCGGGCCCCTTGCCGGGTGTTGGCGGCGCGGCGGCCCGGGGCAGCGCCGCCAATTCCGGCAGAGGGAGTGTCAACCGCGCTGGTAGCGCGCTGGGGCCGGCTCGGGCGGCTCGGGCGGCTCGGCCGGCGCGGGCGGCGCGGCCCGCAGCCAGCCCCCCCCCCGCGACGCCCGTCCCGCCGCCACCCTCGACACCCCCAAACCCCACGGACCCTCCGAAAGGGCCCGCTGGCGCGCCGCCCCTGCGACGACGTCAGGCGCAGACTGGCCGCGGCGGGGTGCGCGCGTGCGGACCGTTAAAGGTCCGTGCGCGCGCAGCCCCGACGATCAGGCCAAGTCGGAGCCGGGCGCCGACGACGGATTCAAGCGCGCCTTCGGGCCCGTTCTAGGGGGTTGCCCGGCCCGAGCGGCGAGCGACGCGCCGCAGGCCGGGTCTGCGAAACTCAGCCCCACCCGCCAGGGTGCGCCGTGGGACGCCCCCACCAACCAGTCCCACCCGCAGGGTGCGCCGTGGGCCGCCCCCACAACCCAGCCCCACCCGGCCCGGTGCGCCGTGGGCCGCCCCCACAACCAAACCCCACCCGCCAGGGTGCGCCGCGGGCCGAGCCTGCAACACAGCCCCACCCGCCGGGTGCGCCGTGGACCGGGCCCACAATCATCCCGCCCCTTTAGGCCTTGCCCACCCCGAAGCCTTCCGCCCTTCAAAAAGCCCCAAGAAAGCAAAAGAGCGCGAGGCACTCGCCCCGCGCTCTGTCCAACCCAACCCGACCCGCGCCTATTCGGGCGCGAAGATGAAGGGGTAGGTGACGATGACGATGCCACCGCCCTTGGGCTCGGGGAACTGCATCTGCTTGAAGCGCTCGATGATGCAGGCGTCGACCGCGGCGTTCTTCATGGTGTTGGTCGGGGCGGAGGCCGAAGAGACCGTGCCGTCCTTGGCGATCGTGAACTTGATCGAGACCTTGCCGGCCAGCTCGGGGTTCTTCTGCAGCTCGCGCTGGTAGCAGAACTTGATCTGGGAGAGCTTGCGCTTGATGACCGCGTCGATGAGCGCGCGGTCGAGGGCGCCCATGATGATGGGGTCGCCGGTGTTGGCGGAGACGCCGCCCTTGCCCTTGGGACCGAAGCTGCCGCCGCCGGAGCCGAAGCCCGAGGAGCCGGAGCCCATGCCGCGCGTGCCCATGCCGCCGAGGCCGTCCGCCGTGCCGCCGCCGCCGAGCCCGCCGCCGCGACCGCCGAGGCCGCCGGAGCCGAACTGGGTGCCGTTGGAGCCGATCAGGCCGCCGATGCCGGCGGAGAGGTTGGCGTTGAGGCCGCTGGCAAACGCGCCGCCCATGGGGCCGTCGGACATGGCGCCGAGGACGCCGGCGTTCTCAGCGATCTGCTTGTCGAGCGCCTGCTGGTTGACGTCGCGCTTCTCGCCCTTGGCCTTGTCGATCTTCGACTCCTTCTTGCCGACCTTGCCCTCCTCCTTCTTGGCCTTGGCGCCCTCTCCGGCGTCCTTGTTGGCGTCTTCCTTGCCCTTGTCCTTCTCAGGCTCTTCGGGCTTCTGGAGCAGCATCTGCGCGAAGCGGTCGTCGAGCGGCTGGATATCGTCGCCGGTGGACGGGGGCGTCGTGTAGATGATCAGCCACATCACGGCGAAGATGCCCGCGATGAAAGTCATCATGCCGACCGCAGACCAGTCGATGTCGCGAGTGGCGACCACCTTGACCAGGGGGCGCTCGTAGTGGGCGGCGTAGGTCACGCCCTCCGCGACCACGATCAAGCGGAGGTCGTCCGTGATGGGGATCTCGGTGGTGTCGCCAGAGCGCGTGCCCTTGCCGGCCGCGACCAGCTCGTCGAGCGTGAAGCGCTTGCCGTCGATCTCGCCGTAGCCGGTCCACTTGGACATGAGGCGGGCGGTGTGGCCGCTGCCGGTCGCGCGGAAGATCTCGTAGTCCGCGCCGCCGGGGAGGCTGGCGGAGGCCGCGTAGAAGTCCGACTCCCACTGGGGGCGGACGTCCGACCACAGCGGGGGGCTGGCGCGCAGCATGCCCGACCACGCCGGGGCGACCCAGCCGACGGCCTGGCCGACGATGAACCACTGCAGGCCGACCGCGTCGCCGATGACGACGGAGTCGTTGCGCTCAAACTGCTTGGTCTCGACGACCGTGTTCTCCCAGATCTGGTTCACTTCCAGGACCGTGGCCGCCTTCTTGTCCAGGCCAGAGACCTCGGAGGAGGGGCGGTGGAACACGAATTCGAGGGCGTCGACCTCGACTCCGCCATGGCCGACGTAGTCCTCGCCCTCTTCCGGGCGGACGTCGACGGTGGGGGTCGTGGACTCCTTCTCGTCGAACTGGACCGAGATGGTCACGTCGCCCAACTGGAACGAGTCGCCCGGCGACAGCGTCGCGTTGGAGATCGACTCGCCCTTGTGCTTGGTGCCCGCGCCCAAGTCCAACAGCTGCACCGAGCCGTCGTCTTCGACGTTGATCACCGCGTGGAGATCGGACACCGACGCGTCGTCGAGCACGAGGAGGGCGCTCGCCGAACGGCCGATCGAGATCGACGGCTCAGAGAGATCGCGCTCGACGAGGACTTCGTCGCCACGGGTGGCCTTGAGGCGGAGGGTCGGGATGCGGCCAGAAGCCATGGGAGAGTCTCCACAAGGGACGGGAGGAGAGCCGTGACCGACTGCGGCCACTGGGACCCCCGTGCCCGCGTTGGCGGGCACGGTGTTTGGGGCCTACTTGACCTCGTCGACGCTGTTCTTCATCTCAGCGTCGAAGTTCTCACGGAAGCGGATCAGCGGGTTGAACTGGTTGCGCTTCACGTCCATCAACAGGGCGCCCGACGGCTTGACCAGCTCACCGCTGACGTCAACGCCTTCGAAGTCGATCTCGGTGCGCTCCTTGTACTTGATGCGCTGGCCGGTCTCCGCGTCGACGTCCTCGTCCTGGGCGAACGCGACGGATCCAACGAAGCTCGAGACGAGCAACAGAGCGAGGGTGCGCTTCATAGTGGCCTCACGGTGATCGAGGTGCGGGTGGAGCCGGTGCGGTACGGAGCCGGTCTCATCATGCTTCCTTGAGGCAGCAACCTCAAGCGAGCGTCAGTCATTTGCTGGTCAATGGGACCCGACACCGTCCGAGGGGAGCGGTTCCGGGTCTTGTGTCAAAGCGCTGTGACGGAGACTACTGGGGCGGGGTGGCGGCGTCGGCGGGCGGCGTGGCCGGGTCCGCGGGCGGCGTCGCGCCATCGGCGGGCACAGGGGCGGCGCCGTCAGCCGGGGCGGCCGGCGCAGGCGCGGACGCCGTGCAGTGCTCGGTGATCGCCTGATCCAGCATGGGGACGTAGTAGCTCTCGAGCAGGCCCTGGACGTCCGCCGCGTTGTCGGTGTCCTGCTGCGCGATCGTGTCCTTCGCCGTATCGAGCGCCATGGAGATCTCGGCCGAGATCTCCTCGGGGATGCAGGTGTTCGCGGTGAGCTTGGCGCTCATGTCGTCGACGACCTTCTGCATGCCCGCGAGCAGCGCCTTGGCGCGCTCCTTACGCTCGGCCTCGAGCTTGGCGGCCTCGGCCTCCTTGCGCTTGCGCTCTTCGTCCGCGGCCTTCGCGGCCTGGACTTCAGCGATGCGCGAGAAGACCTCGTCGTTCGGCGAGAGCTGGCCGGCGTGGCCGTCCTTGTACTCTTCGAGGTACTTCGCCGCCTTGGTGAAGTCCTTGACGTACTTCTCCTGGAGGGTCGACGCGTTGAAGTACGCGATGCGGTTGTTCTTGTCGGCCCTGATGATCGCGTCGTACAGCGACGCGGCGCCGCTGAGATCGCCAGTGCCGCGCAGCGCGACGGCCTTGCCGAGCTTGGCGTCGTTGCTGTTCGGGTTGCGCTGCAGGGCGTTGTTGAAGCAGTCCAGCGCGCGACCGTAGTCGCCCGAGTTCAGGGCGATCAAGCCGATGTTCATGTTGGCTTCGTAGTGCGTGCTGTCGAGGGTTCGAGCCATCTCGAACTTCTCGATCGCCTGCGCCTGGTTGCCGTTCTGAAGGTACACGACGCCCATGTTGTTGTAGACGTCGGGGTCCTTGTCGTTGAGCTCCAGCGCCTTGTCGCCCATGACGCGGGCCATGGAGCCGCGGCCCTGGCTCAGGTACATCGACGAGTAAATGCGGTAGACCGCGTCGTTGTTCGGGTTCTCGCGCAGCAGGTCCTGGCCCTGGGAGGTCGCGTCGTCGTACTGCCCGGCGTCCGACAGCGCGTCCATGTAGAGCACGCGGGCGTCGTCCGTCTTGATCGCGTCGAAGTAGCGCTTGAAGAGCGCCGCGACGTCGGAGGCCTTGCCGCTAGACTTGAGCACGCGCGCCAGGGAGAACAGCGCGGGGGCGTAGGTGACGTCGGCCTCAACGGCCTTGCGGTACGCCTTCTCGGCGCCCGCGGGGTCACCCAGCTGCTCAGACGTCCAACCCACGTTGAACCACGCCTTCTTGCCGCCGCCGAGGTCGGCGGACTGCTGGAAGGCGGTGCGGGCGGCGCCAAAGTCGACCACGCCCTTCTTGTCGCCGGCCAGGAGCTGGGTGCCCTGCAGGAAGTGGGCGGCCGGATTGTTGGCCTCCTCCTCAGCGATCGCGGTGACTTCGCCCTTCTTGGGCTTCTTGGGAGGCTTGGGCGGCTTCTCCTTCTTGAAGTGCGTGCCGGGGCCGACGTGGGTCGGAGGCGCGGCGGCGAACGACGCGGAGGGGAGGGCGGTGAGGGCGATGGAGCCCGCGATGAGATGGACGAACGTGCGGTGGAAGTTCATGGTGGGCTCCTACTGCAGCGCCGTTTCGGGACCAAAGGTCTGAGTGCGGTCCGAGCTCAGGCCCGCGGCGGGCACGGTCTCGAACAGACCCGGGAACTCATCCGGACGAAGCTCGCCGAGGCGGCGCGTCGCGAACGCGGTGTCGTCGTTGTACAACTTGAGCTCGAAGGCCTTCTCGAGCGCCAGCTTGTAGGCGTCGACGGCCTTCTCGGTCTGCACGAACGCCTTGTCGGCGATCTGCAGCTTGTAGAGCTGGCACTGGTCTTCGGTCAGGTAGTACGGGCACTGGCTGTTGCGCAGCGTGTCGCCCATGTTCTCGTAGACGCGGCCGATAGCGACGAGCGACGCGAGACCCCACGGGCCAGCGCCCGTGTCGATGATCTCCTGGTACGTCTTCTCCATGCCGACGTAGGCCGTGAGCTTGGCCTTCAGCGTGTCGCCGAACGCCTTGTCCTCGGCCTTCTGTCCGCCGCTGCGGCCCACACCGCGGATGGTGAGCGCGAGGTAGGCGGCCTGGGGCGCCTTGGCGGCCTCGGTCATCATCTCGGCCACGAATTCGGTGGAGGCGTTTGCCTTGTCCAAGCCCTTGGCGACGAGCTGCTTGTACAGGTCGATCGAGGCCTTGTAGAGCTTGAGCGCGTCGGCGCCCTTGCCCTGGGCGATCATCGCGCGGCCCTGATGCAGGCGGGCGAAGAAGGCCATCTCGGGGGGCGCGTCCTTGGCGTCCTTCGTGTAGAAGTCGCCGTAGGTCAGCTGGGCGTTCGCGAAGTCCTTGTTGTCCTCGTACAGGCGCGCGATCGTCAGGCGCGTGTCGCGGATGCGGCTGTCGGTCGGGAACGACGAGATCAGCTGGCGGTAGCGGCTGATGGCGCCCTGCCAGTCACCCAGCGCGTCGTGGAGGACGGCGGAGGAGTACACGGCGGCGGAGGCCTGCTCGTCGAGGGCCGCGGTCTTGGTTGCGACGTCATCGGCCTTGGTGGCGACGACGCGCGCGCGCTCCGCCGGGTAGAGCGTGAACAGCTTGTCGTAGTACTTGGCCGCGTTCTCGAAGTCGGCCAGGCGCTCGTAGTTGAAGCCCAGGGCCGCGACCGAGCCGTAGTAGTACTTGGACTTGCCGGCGAACTTCACGTCTTCCACGATGATGTGACGCGCTTCCATGGACTGCGCGACGCGATTCGACTCGTAGTAGTAGACGGCCGCGTTGTTGATCGCGAGGTCTGCCTTGGAGAAGTCGGGGAAGTCCTTGTAGAACTGCATGTAGGCGTCGGCCGTCGCGACCTTGTCGGCCTTAGCCTTGAAGGCCTCCTCGATGACGGTGAAGGCGGCGGACGACCACAGGTCGTACATCTCCTTCTTGAACGCCGCGTTGCCGAGCGTCTGCTCCTGGAAGAACGCCTTGGCCGTGTCACGCAGGGAGGTGTACTCCTCGCGGATGGCGAGCGCGTCCAGGATGAGCTGTGCTGAGAACTGGGCGTTCTCCGACTGCGGGTTCATCTTGATGACGGCGCGGAACTGCTCGGCGGCCTCCGTGAAGTGGAAGCGCTTGTAGAGCAGGTACGCCGACTTGTAGATCGCGACCTCGACCTTGTCGGAGGCCGGGTACAGGTCCGCGTACTGCTTGCACGCGCTGATCAGGTTCTGCTCCCACTGGGTGAGGGCGATCGGCTGGACGTCCTTGGTGACCTTGATGCCCTTGGGGTCGATCGAGCCGCCGCCTTCCTTCTTGACCATCTCCTCTGCGGCGAAGATCGAGGACTCGGCGCAGAACTGCGAGTACTGCCCCTTCGGGTTCATCTTCACGACGGCCATGTACTGGGCGTACGCTTCGTCGAAGCGCTTGAGGTCGTAGAGCAGCTCGCCAAAGTCGTAGTGGACGTTGTAGCTGTCCGCCGACGCCGAGTAGTCCTGGAAGTACTCGTAGTAGGCGTTGACCGCCTGCTCGTAGGCTGCGGGCGCCGCCGAGTTGCGCGACTTCGCGAGCGCGCGCGCTTCCGTGTTGAAGTCGGTGGCGACGCGGCGCAGGGCCTTCTCGATCGTCGCGTCGGCCTCCTGCTGGGCGGTGGGGTTGGCGCTGTTCGCGCGCCACCACGCCGACTGCTTGCCGTAGTTGGTGCGCAGCGAGTGGATCTCGGTCAGCACGCCGGGCTTGTTGCCCATCTTGCGCAGCGCCGCGATGATCTCCTGCTGGTAGCCAGGGTTCTCGACCGCGTTGGGCTTCTCGTTGATCAGGCGGCGGTACGTCTCGACGGCCTGGTCGAACTTGCCCTGCTCCATGTACAAGGCCGCGAGGCGCCTGAGGGTGGAGATGAACAGCTCAGGCTTGCCCAAGCCCTTGAAGTACTCGTAGGCCTCGTCGAGCGAGCCGGCGTCTGCGAAGAAGCGGACGAGGTCCTTGAGGGCTTCGTCTTCCAGGCGCACGTTCATGTTGGCCTGGCCGGACGCCGCGGCGGCCGCGTCCTGCGCGGCGCTGTACGCCACGACGGCCTTCATCTCGTCGATGCCCTTGCCGTACTCTTCGACGTTGTAGTAGCACCACGCCAGCTTGTACTTGGCGTAGGCGTAGCGCGGGGACTCCGGGTGCGCGGCGGCCTGGAGGTAGGCGCGCAGGGCAGGGAAGGCCTCGTTGTGGTCGAAGTAGTACTCGCCGATCTGGATGTACGCGTCGGGGAGGAAGTTCGACGTCGGGTAGAGCTTGACGAGCTTCTTCATCGCCTCGAGCGCAGGGGTCTCCTGCTTGATCTCGGCGTAGGTCTGACCAAGGTAGAAGGTGGCCTCGTCGGCGCGCGCGTAGCGCGGGTAGCCCTTGAGGATCGCCTCGTAGAGCTTGATCGCCTTGCCGTACCAGCCCGACGAGCCCGTGGTGTTCGGAGACTGGTCCTGGCAGGCGTCGTTGTCGGCCGCGGTCTTCGCCTTGTTGTAGCAGTCGTCCTGCTGCCGCTGGAAGCTCTCCATCTCGATGAAGTACACCGACTTGCCCTGCTCGTAGTAGAGCCCGGCGAGGCGCAGCATCATCTCGGCCTTGCGGTCACCTTCCGGCGACTCGCGCAGCAGCTCACCCAGGCGCGAGATCGCCTCGAGGCGGGCAGCCTCGGCCGCCTTGCGCAGCTCGGCGTTCTGCGAGTCCTGGCGCTCGACCTCTTCGAGGCGCAGCGCGCGCCGGTCCTCAGTGTCCTTGGCGTGAGCGACAGACGTCGCCACGAGCGGACCCGCGGTGGTGAGGGCGATCATCAAGGCGAACCGTAGGCGCGCGCGTCCGAGACTGGGCATCATGCGATCACTCCGGTGAGGGAGACGAAGAACGGGGGGCTGGCTGGACGAGGACACGCGTCCTCGTCACGGGTTCCGAGGCGCGGGCCTCAGACCTGCGCGGCGGTGAGGCCGCGCACCTAAGGAGCGGATGGCAGACGCCATCCGACGGATCACTTCTTGTTGTTGCAGGCGCCGCGCTCGGTGTACCGGTAGTACCCAAGCTCGTCGACCCAGAACTCACCGTTGAACGGCCAGTAGATGACGGTCGGGTCGGTCGCGAAGTCGACCGGCTTGGTCGCCGACTCGTCTTCGCGGATCTCGGTCGTCATCTGGAAGACGTAGTCCTTGCGGCGGGCGTCCACGACTTCGAACTCGAGGACCTTGAAGTCCTGGAGCAGGTCGTCCACGCTGCGGTACTCGTCGAGCAGCGACTGCATGAACGTGCGGCCCGCACGCTCCTTGTAGCGCTCCAGATCACGCGCGATGACCTTGCCGAGCTCAGCGCCGATCGAGTCGCGCCACTGCGGCGTCTGCTCGGCGATGGTGTCGAGCTCGGCCTTCATGCCGTCCATGTCGCGCACGAGCGCGCCGAGGTCACGGTTGCGAAGGATCTCGCGGAACACCGACACCGGGATCTTGCTGTTCGGGTTGGCGTTCTCGCCGAAGTAGGCGTCGAACGCGCCCGCGAAGGCCTCGTCCGAGCCGTCCGCGCGGACCTTCTCGATGAACTTCTTCATCTCGTCACGCACCGGCTGGTACGTGGCCTGAAAGGTCTTCACGGTGCGGTCGACTTCGTCGTACTCGCACAGCTGGAAGTAGGTCAGCGCCTTGAGGTAGCCGGTGTCGGGCAGGAACTCGCGGCCCGCGAAGAACGGGCTGCCCGCCGTGACCAGCTGGCCCAGCTCGCCGTTGAGGTCGCCCAGCCAGAACTGGGTCCACGCGCGCTCGAACAGGCTCTGCGGCCAGTAGGTCGACTTGTGGTCGACCTTGGCGTAGTACTTGTCGGCGTTGTCGAAGCGCTCCAGGCTGTAGTAGATGCGCGCGACGTTGATGAGGCTGAGGTCCTTGAGGTCCTCGAGCTCACCCTGAAGGCGCTTGTCGTCCGTGGCGACCGGCGCGCGGATGACCTCGCGGAAGGACTTGGCGGCGGACTTGTAGCGCTGGCGCTCGTAGCCAATGAGCCCGGTGAAGTACTGGGCGCGCGGGTAGAGTTCAGAGTCCTGCGGGACCTTCTCGAAGTACGAGGCGGCGTCCGACAGCTCTCCGGCCTCGTAAGACTTGCGGCCCATCAGGTAGTACAGATGGGGGCGAGCCTGCCGGGGGTAGGACTCCGGCGCGATCTTGCCGACGATGCGCAGCAGCTCGTAGTCGTTGCCAGTGCGCTCGGCGACTTCGGCCAAGCGGGGCAGCGCGTGCTTGAAGAGCGGGTTGCGCGGGCCCTTTCGGACGACCTCCATGTAGTAGTACTGCGCGGCATGGAACATGCCGAGCTCCTGGAGCGACTTCGCCAGGTAGTACTTGATGGTGCTGTCCTTGTCCGGGTACGAGTTCTCGCGGAGGAGCTCGAACAGGCCGTAGGACGCCGTGCGGTACTTCTGCGCCTTGAAGTCGCGGATCAGGCTCTCGAGCTCGGCGGAGCCGCCGGCGTCGTCATCGTCGTCCGAGTCGGACAGCACGTCGCCCGAGCCAAGCTCTTCAGCCTGATCGTAGCTGCTGCTGCGCGTGGGCGGCGGGGCGGCCTGCTGCTGAGATGGCGCAGGCGCCGACGCGCGCTTGAACTCGAGCGCCTTGGCCAGCACGTCCGCGGGGGCGCCGCGCTGCTTGAGGCACTGGATGTCCGAGTCGCTGAACGTAGTGCCCGACGACGCGATGGTGTCGACGACGACGGCCGTCGGCACGCTGTGGTCGACGAGGTTCATGATGTCTTCGCACGACATGCCGGCGAAGGCAGGCGTGGAGATCAGGAACGAGAGGCCCGCGACGACCGCGGTGGCAGACTTGCGGGCGATCATTCGACCCTCCGACCGAAGAACACGGAACCACCGAGCATCAACGCCAGGTTGTTCTTGAGCTCGAGCTTGGTGGACTCGAGGACGCCGATGTAGCTCAGGCTGCGCGCTTCAAAGCGCAGCGCGAAGGTCTTGTTGAACGCGACGCGCAGACCGCCGCCGAAGGTCAGCGTCGGGTGAACCTGCGTGCGCGTGGCCTCGGCGCGGGGGTCGCCCGCGTTGCCGATCAGCTCGAGGTCATCCGCGGTGCCGACGACGCCGGCGCCGAAGGTGCCGTAGATGTCGAACATGATGGTGTTGCGGCCGACCGTCGCCAACTTGCCGTAGAACGGCGAGAAGTTGAAGTTGCCGGTCATGTGCCACATCATGCGGCTGATCTCAGGGGAGACCTGATTGGCGCCGGTGATCTGGTGGGTGATCGGCTTCCAGTCACCCTGGCCGAAGTTCGGGTCGAAGCTGCCCTGCAGCTCGAACGCGAACAGCTCGGTGAAATGGTAGGCCACGTCGCCACCGAACATGATGCGGCGGATGAACGGGTCGTTCGTGACCATGCCGACGAACGGCGTGAACTCGAAGCGATGCATCTTGAGGAAGAACTTGGGCTGCAGGGTCTTGATGACCTTGCGCTTGGCCGGGGGCAGCGCGACCGCTTCGGTCTCGGACTGCAGGCCCGCGCGCTCGTCGGCGACGGTGGAGCCGCTGCCGTTGGCGGTCGGGTCGTTGCCGAGGATGCCTCCGAGGTCGTCGTCACCCGCGGGGTCTTCCGTCGTGTCGTCTTGGGCGAACGCGGCATGAACCGGGACAGTCGCGAACGCGGCGAACGCCACGGCGCGGAGCGCGCGGACGAGCGGGCGGAGGGCGATCATGGAGGTGGTGTTCTGCTTCATGGTGGCCCCCTTAGAAGTCGTACAGGCGCGGCTTCATCTTCGGGAAGAAGATGGCCAGGCCCACGGAGGCTGTGAACTGGGAGACGACCCGCTGCCCTTCCGGCGCGACGGCGACGTCGTACTGGGGCTTGTCGTCAGGGAAGATCGCGAACCGGCCGTCAAGCTTGAGGGCCAGCGCGTGGGTGATGAAGAAGTCACCACCCAGACCGATGTTCGGCGCGACGTGCACCGCGGTCTTGTCCTTCTCGAGGTTGAAGAACTGCAGCGTCGTCGAGTCCTGCGGGTTCGGATTCTCGATCGTCGCGTAGCGGTTCTGAACCACGAGACCGAGGCCGAGGTAGCCGTAGAAGTCGAAGTTGACGACCGTCTCGCCCAAGATGTTGATCTTGCCGTAGATGGGCGCCCACTGTACGCCGAACGAGGCCGACAGCGTGACCTTGTCGATCGGCTGGCGGAAGTTCGGGTCCGTGGCTCGCTTGAGCAGGATCGGCGCGAGCGTCTTCACGTCGCGCTTCCCGAGGTCAGGCGCGTAGGCGAAGTTGCCCTGCAGCGAGAGCGTCTCCGTGAAGTGGTAGCCGAAGCCCAGCGCGACGGTGAACCGGCGCACGAACGGGTTGTTCGGAACCAGCCCCACCTCAGGCGCAAGCTCAAAGCGCTTGGCCTTCAGGAAGAAGCGATTCTGGACCGGGTTCTGCGGGGGCAGGCCCTCGCGGAAGCCCTTGAGGGCCTCGACCCCGGGCGGGGTGTCGTCGCTGTCGGCGGCCCACGCCGGAGCGGCAGACGCCACTCCGAGGCTGGCTACGAGCAGCAGCTTGTTTAGGGACATCCAGGCTTCTCCGGGTGTGTCGTACATGCGACGCAACGCTAGGGACCCCACGAGGGATACCAAGGGTCCGACGCTTCTAGCATGCGCCTCCGCAAGAGATTGCCAACTGCCGGAAAAGGATCGTGTCCTGGTGCAGTTTTTCTGCCTTCGGAGCGGCCCGGGCGGGTTGTCAACGGATTGTCGGGGCTTGAAGCGGGGCGCGGGGTTCGCGGGCGGGTCGGGCTCCGCGGCATCGCCATTCCCTGGCGGGTCGGCCTGTGGCGCGTCGCCATTCCCTGGCGGGTCGGCCTGCGGCGCGTCGCCATTCCCTGGCGGGCGGCCTGCGGCGCGTCGCCATTCCCTGGCGGGCGGCCTGCGGCGCGTCGCTCGCCGCTCGGGCCGGGCACCCCCTGGAACGTGCCCACAAGCGCGCCTTGGACTCTCGGCGGCGCCCGGCTCCGACTTGGCCTGATCGCCGGGGCTGCGCGCGCACGGACCTTTAACGGTCCGCACGCGCGCACCCCGTCGCGGCCAGTCTGCGCCTGACGTCGTCGTAGGGGAGGCGCGCCAGCGGGCCCTTTCGGAGGGTCCGTGGGGTTTGGGGGTGTGGCGCGTGTCGGCGGGATGGGCGACGCGGAGGGCTGGCGGTGTCGGCTGCGTCCGCGCTGCTCGCGCTGCTCGCGGGCCGCCGTGCAGCCGCCGACACCCGCGGTGGGCCCGAAAACAAACCCCACGGACCCGCGATGAGGGCCCGTTGGCGCGCCCTTCGCTGCGCTGTCAGGCGCAGGCTGGCCGCGCAGGGATCTGTCGCAGCGGACCGTTTCCAGGTCCGCGGAGGCAGATCCCTGCGATCAGGCCTGCCGGAGCCGGACGTCGCCGCAATCTCCCGAGGGGCGCGCCAAAGGGCCCGC
>CANJMY010000086.1 GCA_947475315.1 Pseudomonadota bacterium
CCGCGTCCTGCCGCCCCTTGTGGCGCCTGTGAACGCCGCTTTCAGCCGCGCCGCCGGTCGGCTGCACGCAGGGATCGGCGTTGCTCGCATGATTTGATCCGACGCGCAATTGTGACCGAAGAGTAGGTTTGGCGCCGAAGAGTCAAAGTTGCGCCGCGATGGCGCGACGGGTTGGCCACGGCTTTCCACCTGCGGTAAGCGCGGCCCCATGAAACTACGATACGCCGCTGACGTAAGGACCCTGCTGTGGGTCGCGATGATGTTCATCTTCGCGCTCACGCCCTACTTCAACCCCGCCATGTCTTGGTGGCTGTGGCCGGTGAGCTGCTACTTCGCGCTCGCCGCGGGCGTCATCGCCCACAACCACAACCACACCCCGACCTTCACCAGTCGCGGCGTGAACCAAGCGTTCGGCATCATCCTGAGCTTGTTCTACGGCTACCCGACGTTCGCGTGGGTGCCGACGCACAACCTCAACCACCACCGGTACGTGAACCGCGCCGGGGATGCGACCATCACCTGGCGCTACAACAAGAACCACACGTGGCCGGTCGCGTTCACGTACTTCTTCGTGTCCAGCTACTGGCAGTCCGAGCCCATCCAGGACTACATCAAGAAGGCCCGGGCCTCCAACCCCAAGCTGTTCCGGCAGATCGTCACCCAGTACGCGATCTGGATCGGCTTCCACGCGACGATGATCACCGTCGCGGTGTCGCTGTACGGCGGCTGGGTCGGCCTGCGCATCTGGTTGTTGGCGTTTGGCATCCCGGCGTTCTTCGCGCTGTGGACCATCATGTTCTTCAACTACATCCAGCACATCCACGCGGACCCGTGGTCCAAGACCAACCACAGCCGCAGCTGGACCAGCCCGCTGCTGAACTTCATGCTGTTCAACAACGGCCTGCACGCGGCGCACCACGAGGCTGGCGGCGCCCACTGGACCAAGCTGCCTGAGATCCAGGCCCGCCTGACGCCCCACATCGACCCGCGCCTGGTCCACTACAGCTTCTGGGCCTTCTGCTTCCGCCAGTACATCGTGGCGCCGTTCATCCCGTCGGTCGGCACGCAGCAGGTCGGCCGCGCCGCGTACGACCCGCCCAGCGACGCCCCGCCGTCCTTCGCCACCACCATCACCGGTGAAGTCGAAGCGACCGAAGCCGGCGTGAACTCCGCGATCATCTAGCGGCAGCCGGTCGGCTTGAAACAGGCGCCTGCGACCCGAGCGGTCCCAGGCGCCTTCTTCATTTTGGGGGCTAGTGCCCGCGAGGGCCCTGCGAGCCGCGCCCGCCGTGGCCGGGGCGTCCGCCGCCGCCGCCGCCCGCAGGACGACCGCCGCCGCCCGCAGGACGACCGCCGCCGCCGCCGCCGGTGCGGCTGGTGCCGCCCGGGCGACCGCGCTGCTGCTGCGGCTGCTTGGGGGCAGGGGGCGTGCGCGTGTTGGCGTCAAAGGTGCCACGGTAGGGGTGGTTCTCGACCACCTCGATCTTCATGCCGATCAGCTTCTGGATGTCGCGCAGGAACTCGGTCTCCTCGCGGTCGCAGAAGGACAGGGCGATGCCGTCCGCGCCCGCGCGCGCCGTGCGGCCGATGCGGTGCACGTAGGACTCGGGGATGTTGGGCAGCTCGTAGTTCACGACGTGGCTGATCTCGTCGATGTCGATGCCGCGGGCCGCGATGTCGGTGGCGACCAGCACCTTGGTGGTGCCGGCCTTGAACGATCCGAGCGCGCGCTCGCGGGCGTTCTGCGACTTGTTGCCGTGGATGGCCATGGCGGTGACGCCGTCGAGCTCCAGCTGCTTGACCACGCGGTCGGCGCCGTGCTTGGTGCGCGTGAACACGATCGCGCGCTTGATGGCGGGGCGCTTGAGGATCTCCGACAGCAGCAGGCGCTTGTTCTCCTTCTCGACGAACAGCACGTGCTGGCGGATGCGCTCCACGGTGGTGGCGACCGGCGTGACCTCGACCCGCACCGGGTCCTTGAGGATCGACTTGGACAGCGACACGATCTCCGCGGGCATGGTGGCCGAGAAGAGCAGGGTCTGGCGGGCGGTGGGCACCTTCTCGACGATCTTGCGGACGTCGCGGACGAAGCCCATGTCGAGCATGCGGTCGGCCTCGTCCAGGATCAGGACCGACACCTTGGACAGATCCACCAGGCGCTGATCGATCAGGTCGATCAGGCGGCCGGGCGTGGCGACGAGGACGTCGATACCGCGGCGCAGCGCGCGCACCTGGCTGTCCTGGCCCACGCCGCCAAAGATGACGGTGTTGGTCAGGCCGGTGTGCTTGCCGTAGGTGCCGAAGCTCTCGCCGATCTGGGCGGCCAGCTCGCGGGTGGGGGCCAGGACCAGGCAGCGGACGGGACGAACGCCCGCGGGGACGCCGCCCAGGCGATGCAGGACGGGCAGCGCGAACGCGGCGGTCTTGCCCGTGCCGGTCTGCGCGATGCCCAACAGATCCTTGCCGGCGAGCACATGCGGGATGGCGTCCCGCTGAATGGGGGTGGGCTGGGTGTAGCCCTCAGCGAGCACGGCGCGGACGATGGGCTCGGACAGGGACAAGTCGGCGAAGGACATGGGACCTCAAGGGGGGCGGGGTCTATCCCCCTTTCGGTGTGAAGCCCCGTACTGACTTGGAAATTGCCGTTCGACCCGCTGTTGACGCCGTGATGGGGGGGGCGCGGGCCTGGATCCGGGTCTGTAAGCGTTGCGTCCAATCGTCGTTCTCGGCTTGCGGTACGGCGCGTCCAAGGCGATCGGAGTAGATCCGCGCGCCCCGCGGGGAGCCCCATGTTCGACTCGGTCGGCCGCAACATCGATGACGAAGCGCTGAAGCGCCAGGCGCAGTCGGTTGGCATCGCCACCCTGCTGGTCGGCGTGATCGCGGGCGCCTTGTTCGTGAAGACGCTCTACACGATCAAGGAGATGGTCGCGCCCACCCCGGTGGACGCGGAGATCGTCGAGGTCGAGCTGCCCGAGGATCCGGGCCTGGAGGCGCCCCCTCCGCCCCCTCCGCCGCCCCCCTCGGCCGGCGCCCAGGACGAGAGCCAGGACGAGACCACGCCCAGCCCGGACGAGATGCAGGACCCCCAGGAGCTCAAGCCTGAGATCAAGGACGAGGTCAAGTCGGACGTGAAGCCCGCCGGCGTCGAAGGCGGCGTGGTCGGCGGCGTGGCCGGCGGTGTGGTCGGCGGCGTGAACGGCGGCGTGGTCGGCGGTGTGCTGGGCGGTCAGCTCGGCGGCGACGGCGTCAAGGTGGTCCACCAGTCCAAGATCGAGTGGAAGAAGCTGGTCAAGCCCGAGTACCCCAAGGCCGCGTTGGGCCTGGGCCTGGGCGACCAGTCCTGCAAGGCCATCATCACCCTCAGCGCTGAGGGCGTGCCCACCAAGGTCACCGTGGACGGCTGCCCGCAGATCTTCTTCGACGGCACGCGCGAGGCGCTGCTGTCGTCGCGGACTTACCCGTACAAGGACAACGGCATCAAGGCCGCGGTCCAGACGGTCGTCCTGATCAAGTACGTGCTGCCCGGCGGCGGCTGATGATTCCGTCCGCCGGCGCGATCTTCGCGGCCGTGCGGATCCTTTGGGCCTTGGAAGGCGTCGAACCCTGACATCTCCGAGACTCGATCTCCTCGTCGGACCGGTTAATCGCGGCACCCCGACCGTTCCCGATCGCATCCTGCCCTGACGCAAGCACCAACGATGGAAGCTCGATGAACCTCCTCCTGCTCGTCACCACCGCGATGGCCCAGGAAGCAGCCGCTGCTGCCCCCGAGGCCGCGCAAACGTTCAGCATGTCCGCCATGTGGACCGACTCTGGCCCCGTCGCCAAGGTCGTCATCGTGATGCTGGCGGTGATGCTGGTCATGGTTGTGCTGGTCGCCATTGAGCGCATGATCGCGTTCGGCAAGGCCACGTCGCAGTCCCGCCTGCTCGCCGCGGAGATCGTCCCGCACCTGCAGAAGAACGACCTCGCCGCCGCGCTGGCCGTCACCAAGAACGACGCGTACAAGGCGTCGTACCTGGGCGCGCTGCTCCGCGCGGGCCTGGTCGAGATGAACGAGCGCTCCGACCGCCACGGCATCGAGAACGCGCACCGCGCGGTCTCCAAGGCGAGCGGCCAGGAGGTCTCCAAGCTCCGCCGCGGCATGTCGCTGCTGGCCACCGTCGGCTCCACCGCGCCGTTCGTCGGCCTGTTCGGCACCACGACGGGCGTCATCAACGCGTTCTCCGGCATGGCCACCCAGGGCGGCGCGGGCCTCGCGGGCATCTCGGCCGGCATCTCGGAGGCGCTGATCACCACCGCCTTCGGCATCGCCGTGGCCGTCGTCGGCGTGTGGGTCTTCAACTACTTCAACACCCGGATCGACAAGTTCACCGAAGAGCTCGCCAGCTCCGAGGCGGACTTCATCGACTGGGCCGAGAAGCTCCTCCAGAAGCGCGGCCAGGCCTAAGTCCATGAGCGCGCAGCTCGGGTCACGCAGCGGTCCGATCTCGGACATCAACGTCACGCCGCTGATCGACGTGGTGTTGGTGCTGCTCGTGGTCTTCATGGTCATCACGCCGATGCTCCAGTCGGGCCTCCCGGTTGACCTCCCCAAGGCCACGCAGACCCTCCCATCGAACGATGACGGCCAGTTCATCACCATCTCCGCCACGCTCACCAAGGGCTGGTACGTGGGGAACGAGTCGGTGGACAAGGACACGATCATCGACGCGATCAACGCGGAGTACCAGAAGAACCCGGAGCGCGCGATCCTGCTCAAGGCGGACAAGGGCCTGCAGTACGGTGAGGTCCGGGAGCTGATGGACGTCCTCGCGGAGAACCACTTCACCAGCGTGCTCATCGCCGCCTCCAAGGAGCAGTGACGTGGGCGCCAAGCTCGGTGGGAAGGCTTCCTTCTCCGACATCAACATGACCCCGCTGATCGACATCGTGTTGGTCGTGCTCATCATCATGATGGTGAGCATCCCCATCAAGGTGGAGCAGCTGGGCGTCAAGCTCCCCGCCAAGGTCGAGAACCCCCCGCCGCCGGACCCCAACGCCGAGCAGCTGGTCGTCGCCATGTACGAGGACGACACGATCGCGCTCAACCGCACGATCATGGACAAGGACCGCCTGTTCGGCGAGGTCACGCTCCGCCTGCGCGGCATGACCAACAAGACCGTGTTCATCGACGCCGCCGCCAAGCTCAACTACGGCCTGGTGATCGACATGGTCGACCACGTGAAGGAAGCGGGCGCCGAGAAGGTCTCGTTCGCCAAGCTCAAGCCCGAGGGCCCCACGGGCGCCACCTCGGTCGCGAGCGGCGCCCTCCCGCGCGGCGTTCGCCCCGGCTCTCCCGGCGTCAGCGCCGGCGCCGATGGCGGCCAGTGGATGACCGAGAAGCAGGCCGCGGACGCGTTCGAGCCCATCATGGGCCAGGTGCGCGGCTGCTACGACCTGGCGCTCACCGCCAACCCGGCGCTGGCCTCTGGCCGCCTGCTGGTCAGCGTGGACGTCGGTCCGCAGGGCCAGATCATGGCCTACGGCATCGTGTCCAGCACCATGGCCGCGCCTGAGCTGGACGCCTGCATCCTCGCGCTGGTACCCAACGTCCGCTACGCGCCGCTGGGCGAGCAGCACACCGCGCGCATCCACTACCCGCTGCTGTTCTCGCCGGGCTAGGCACGCGGCGTCGGCGGTCCGCAAGACCGGAGGTGGCGTGCGACTTGCAGCCCCGGTACCGGGTTCCGCGGGTTAGTTGGCCCGCCCCGGAGCAGCCATGGCTGGTGAGTTGAACGCGTGGAGCGTGATCGTCCGTCGGCGCTTCGACGCCTTCCTGGAGCCGCGCTGGCGTGACGCGTGGCCCACGTCCTTCGTGGCGCCGATGCGCTACCCGGTGTTTGGCGGCGGAAAGCGCGTGCGCCCGCTGCTGGCGGTGGCTGCGTGTGAGTCGGTCGGCGGTCGCATGGACGCCGCCATGCCGGCGGCAGCGGCGGTGGAGCTGGTCCACACCTACAGCCTCGTGCACGACGACATGCCCTGCATGGACAACGACGACATGCGCCGCGGCCGCGCCACGGTGCACAAGGCCTTCGACGAGGGCACGGCGCTGCTGGTCGGCGACGCGCTGCTGACCGACGCGTTCGCCATCCTGGCCGAGGCCGACGTGCCCGCGGAGACGCGCGTGGCCTGGGTGCTCGAGCTGTCGCGCGCGGCGGGCTGGCGCGGCATGGTCGGCGGTCAGGTGGCTGACGTCACGTTGGGCTCCACCATCAAGGACATCGACACGCTGCAGCGTGTGCACGCGCTCAAGACCGGCGCGCTCATCCGCGCCGCGGTGCTGATGGGCGGCATGGCCGGTGAGGCGAGCGACACCCAGCGCGCCATCCTGTCGGAGTACGGCGCCAAGGTGGGCCTGGCCTTCCAGCTCGCCGACGACGTGCTCGACGCCGACCAGGACGACAAGCCGAACGGCCCGCCCAGCTACGTGAAGCTGCTCGGCGTGCCCGAGACGCGCCGCCGCGCCCGCGCCGTGGCCGACGAGGCGATCGCCGCCGTGAAGAAGCTGCCGTTCCCCAAGACGCTGATCGAGCTCGCCAACTACACCGTCCAGCGAGACGTGTGAGGCCCGTGGCCCACACCCCCGCCGTGGCCGCATGAGCCCCACGTTTGTCCGCCTGGACGCGCGTCTGGTGCACGAGGGCCTGGCCGCCTCGCGCCAGCGCGCGCGCGAGCTGATCGAACAGGGTGTGGTGCGGGTCGACGGCCTGCCCGCGACCAAGCTCGCCATGCAGGTGCGGCCCGAGCAAGGCGTCACCGTGGTCTCCGGCGACTACGCCTGGGTGGGCCGCGGCGCGCTCAAGCTGCTGGGCGTGCTCGGGCCGTTTGGTGTCGACCCCAGCGGCAAGGTCGCGGCCGACCTGGGCGCGTCGACCGGCGGCTTCACCGAGGTGCTGATCGAGCGCGGCGCCACCAAGGTCTACGCGATCGACGTGGGCCGCGGCCAGCTCGCCTGGAAGCTGCGAACCGACCCGCGCGTGGTGAACATGGAGGGCGTGAACGCGCGCGCCATGGACCCGCTGCCTGAGCTCGTCGACCTGCTGGTGGGCGACCTGTCGTTCATCTCGCTCGCCTTGATCTTGCCGAGCATGGCGTCGCTGCTGCGGTTGGGCGGCGAGGCGGTGGTCCTGGTGAAGCCGCAGTTCGAGGTCGGCCGCGACAGCGTGGGCAAGGGCGGCCTGGTGAAGTCCGGCGCCGACCGCGACCGCGCGATCGCCCGCGTCTCGTCCGACGCCGTCGCCGCGGGCTTTGAGGTGCTGGGCTCGATGGACAGCACGGTGCCCGGCGCCAAGGCCGGCAACGTCGAGCACTTCCTCCACCTCCGCCTCGTGTCGCGCGCGCCATGAGCGCGTCGCCCGAGAGCGACGGCCGCGGCGTCGGTCTGCTGCTCGCGGTGATGAGCGCGGTCGGCTTCTCGTTCAAGGCGGTGCTGGTCAAGCTCGCCTACCCGTACGGCGTGGACGCGGTCACGCTGCTCGCGCTGCGCATGGGCTTCGCGCTGCCGTTCTTCCTGGTCTTGGGCTTCACCGACTCGCGCCGCCGCCCCGCGCGGTGGACCAGCCGCGACGTAGGCCAGCTTCTGGCGCTCGGCTTCTTCGGCTACTACCTGGCCAGCATCCTCGACTTTGCGGGCCTGCAGCACATCTCCGCGTCGCTCGAGCGCATCGTGCTGTTCTCGTACCCGGCGCTGGTGGTGCTGCTGTCGTCGATCGTGCTGCGAAAGCCGATCCGCGCGCGGATCCTCGTCGCGCTCCTGCTGTGTACGGCGGGCATCCTGCTCGCGATGTCGCACGACCTGCGCACGTTCGGCGAGGCCAACGAGGTGACGCGCGGCGTGCTGTTGGTGCTCGGCGCGTCGCTCTCCTACGCCATCTACCTGATGGGCAACGGCGAGATCGTCGTCCGCCTGGGCTCCGCGCGCGTCACCTCCACCGCCACGTCCGTCGCGGCGGTGTGCTGCCTGGTGCAGTTCGGCGTGACGCATCCGCTGTCGGCGCTGGCGCTGCCCTGGCAGGTCTACGCGCTGTCGCTGGCGATGGCGCTGTTCTGCACGGTGCTGCCGGCGTGGTGGGTGTCGGAGGCGATCCGCAGGTTGGGCGCGTCGCATGTGTCGATGATCGGGACGCTGGGGCCGGTGATCACCATCGGGCTCGGCTGGGCGATCTTGGGCGACCCGCTGGGGGTCACGCAGATCGGGGGCGCGGCGCTGGTCGTGGCGGGCGTCGTCACCGTCGCGCGCGACCGCCGCTGACTACTCGCCCGCGCTCACGCCCTCGCCGCCAAGCCCCAGCACCGTCAGGTACGCCTCGCTGACCAGCCCCTGGTCATCCACCGCGCGCACCAAGATCCGGTTCGCGCCCGCGTCCAGCCGCATGGGCGCGCGCAGGGCCATGTTCGCCACGCCGCCCGGGTCGTAGAGCACCTTGTGGCCGTTGGCGATCACCACCACCGACGTCACGTTGCGGTCGTCGGTGATCGTGACCGGCAGGGTGTACGCGCCGACGGGCGCGGACGTGGCGTGCGCCGACGTGTCGACGTGCGGCGCCTGGAGCACGACCTCCTGGCCGTTGGTGGGCACGGGCATGTCCCAGTCGAGCACGGTGTTGTAGCCGGCGGCGTCCAGGCGAAGCTCCAGCGGCAGCGCGGGCGGGGCCATGCCGAGCACGCGCACGCCCAGGTCGAACGAGGCCTCTGTGCGCGGCGCGAGGGTGGGCACGCTGCGGGCGCGGTCGATCAGCTCGATCGACGCGTTGTCGGTCCACACGAACGACGCCTCCACCAGGTTCAGGCCCACGTCGTCGAGGTTGCGGACGGTGACGTGCGCGCTGCGCTCGGTGCCGGTGCCGGACAGCCGCGCGCGCGCATTCAGGCGCGGCGTGGGCGCGGACGCGGCGGTGACGGGCTGCTCGGGCAAGGCGAGGGCGGGCCGACCGTCGGCGCGCAGCTCGATGCCGACCAAGTCTTCGCGCGGGCGGAGGCCGGGGCCCAGCTCGATCTTCACGCTGCCTTCGCCCGACGCGCCTGGGGCCAGCAGGCCGATCGGCACGACCAGATCATCCCACGGAAGGAAGGTGGGGCAGGTGAGCCGCACCAGCGTGCGACGCAGCGCGCTCTTGCCCTGGTTGGTGACCGACACGTGCACGATCCGCCGGTTGGCGTCGGTGGGGTCGGGCGACACGTCGACGGTGGCGGTGGCCTCGGGCACCGGGCCGGGCGCGTCGGCGGGCGACCAGTCGATGTCGTGCGCGTGGTACGCGTCCGTCAGGCGCGCCAGCTGGTCGGCGCGCAGGTCCGCCGCGGCGGCGCGGAGCGCGATCAAGGTCTGCTCGCGCGTGCCGTCCTTGGCGCTGAGCACGGCGCGGCGCGCCAGCTCCTTGGCCAAGTCCACCTCGGGCGACGGGCGGTCGCGCCAGTCGGTGCCCTCGTGCACGTTGGGCAGCACGTCGTCCCAGGCGACCGCCTCGCGGTCCAGGTTCCAGCCGGCGCCGTAGCGCGCGCCGTGCGCACCCAAAGAGATGTCGCCCACGGTGACGTCGGGGATGATCCCGTTGCCGATCACGTGGCGGTCGTTGGCCAGGATGTACTCGGCGACGGTGATCTTGAAGCGCTGGCTGGGGTCCAGGTCGTAGATCTTCTGGACCTGGCCCTTCCCGAACGTGCGCTGCCCGACGAGCACGGCGCGGGCGTGCTCCAGCAGGCCGCCGGAGATGATCTCCGCGCCCGACGCGGTGCGCTCGTCGACCAGCACCACCAACGGCACGTTCGGCTCGTCGTCTCCGTCGTGCGCGTCGATCCGGCTGGTGAGGTTCTCCACCGGCGCGCCGTGGCGGCCAACCGTCAGCAGCAGCAGGCCCGACTTCACGAACTGGTCCACCACGCCCGCCGACTCCTTCATGGAGCCGCCGGTGTTCCCGCGCAGGTCGAGCACGATCCCGCGCGACAAGGCGCCGATCGCCGACAGGTCCGCCATGGCGCGGCGCAGGTTGTAGACGGTCTTCTGGCTGACGTGGTCGATCGCCAGGTACGCGACGTCACCGGGCAGCACCGCCGACGTGACGTTGGACACGACGATGTTCGCGCGGGTCAGCTTGATCGACAGGCGCTCGGTGCGGTTGGGGCCGTTCACCACGTGCGACTCGCGCAGCACGTCGAGCGCGACGGTGGTGTCGACCGCGCCGCGCACGCGCCGGGACGCCTCGGACACCGGCATGTTCACCGTGCTCACGCCGTCGATGCGCTCGATCACGTCGCCCACGCGCAGCCCGCCGCCCTCGGCCGGGCCACCGCGGTTCAGCTCGCGCACGGTGAGGCGGCTCTCGGCGCTGCCGAGCGTGGCGCCGATGCCCACCAGCGTGCCCGACAGCTGCGTGTCGAAGTCCTCCAGCTTCTCGCCCGCCAGCACGCGGCTGTAGCGGTCGAGCGCCTTGGACGCGCCGGTGAGGATGGTGTTGGACAGGTCCGCGTCGCGCAGCGGGTAGCCGGCGTTGCGGATGATCGACTCCAGCGCGGCCATCCGCAGCGGCAGATCGCCCCACGACGTCACCGACACCGCGCCGATCGGGCCCTTCAGCCCGTGCGACAGGTGCACCACGCCGTCGGCCGTGCGCTCCACCACCAGCCAGTCCAGCTTGTCGGCCAGCTCATCCGCGGCGTGCGCCAGCAGGTCCTGCGGCGTCACGTCGTCCAGGCCCATGTAGACCTGCGTCACCAGGTAGACCGCGCGATCGTACACCGTCGGCGACGGGCCCTCGGCCCGCGCAGGCGCGGCGATCAAGGCGAACGCGATGAACCAACGGTGGAGCACGGGCGGTCCTGGGCAATCCAACGAACCCCTTAACGGAGTTGGGGCCCGTCGGGTCGAAATCCTCGCGGGCCAGCCCCGCTGGATCCGGCGTGCGCGCGGCGTCAGTCGCCGCAGCCGATCCCGATGTCGGACACGTCGACGCCTGGGGTGAGCTCGACCTCGGCGGCGCCGTCGGCGTTCGCGACCACCAGCTCGTGCCGGCCGCCGTCGTTCCCGCCCAGCCAGAGCATGGCGAGGCGACCGTCGGACAGCGCGCAGGGCGACACGGCGTTCTCGTAGCGCGGCCCGAACGGCACGGGCGTGGTCTCGCCGGTGGGCAGCAGCCAGATCGTCTCAGGGTTCTGGCCGTCGATCGGCCAGCTGCTCTCAAAGAACAGGCCGGCGGGGCCTTCATGCGGGTTCTGGACGTAGTCGTTGCGCGCGTCCGGCAGCGCGTCGGGGCCGATCAGGCGGACGAAGCCGCTGCCGTCCACGTTCACGCGGCAGGCGTCGTTCCCGCCGGACTCGGGGTACGGCTCGCTGCCGCAGTCGAACACCACCGACGACTGGTCGACCGACAGCGACGGCATGTTGTTGTACGCGTAGGTCGAGTCCGCGGTGAGCAGCGTCGGCGCGCTCCACGTCCCGTCGGCCCGCGTGGTGACGTACAGATCGACCGGGTGCGGTCCGTCCTGGCCGGAGAACACGATGGTGTTGCCGTCATCCGTGATGGCCGACACGCCCTGCACGTAGACGTCGGCGCCGCCCGCCTTCACCGCCTCGCCTTCGGTCAGATCCCAGGACACACGGACGAGGCACTCGCCCGAGCAGTCGAAGCGCTCCGAGGACATCACCATCCACGCGCCGTTGGCGCTGGGCGTGATCAGCCGGTCGCGACCGCCGCCGCCCAGCAGCTTGGTCACGTTCTCGATCTCCGCGCCGTCGGTGGCCGAGGCTCGGAACACCTCGTCGCCAAAGGTCCAGGTCAGGTGCCCGCCGCCGTCATTGGCCTGGGGCTCGCCGGTGGCGCACGCGGTGAGGACGAACAACGCGAAGATGAGTCGGTTCATGGTGGGCTCCCAGCCGTGAAGGGCAAGCGTGTCTAGCGCGGGAGGCCCGCGGCCACCGCCGCGCCGACGCCCCCGCGACGCTTTCGTGTCGTCGCATGTGTGAGGCGGTTACCGCACTTTCGTTCGACGAACATGGGGGTCCGTCATGCCTTCTCTCGCGTTGCTCCTCGCTGTCTCGACGTCCTTCGCCGCGCCCGGCCCAGGCGCCACGCCCGACGCCCCGGGGCCAGCCACGCCGCCGCCTCGCCCGTTCCCGTCGCCGCTCACGCTCGTGGGCCAACTGGACATGCACGACGAGACGCTCGACTCCGGCGAGTACACGGACGCGTACCCGCTGCCGTGCGCGGCGGGCGCGCACGTGTCGGTGGTCGTCAGCTCGACCGCGTTCTCCACCTACGTGATCTTGAAGCTGCCCGGCCAGGAGAACGTCGATGCGGAGGCGACCAATGGCGCGGGTGCGACCGCAGAGGCCACCGTGACCCAAGGCGGCACCTGCACGGTGATGGTGACCTCGTCCAAGGCCGGCGAGACGGGCGTGCACACCACGGTCGCCAAGGGTTTTGGGCCGTCCCCGTCCGCCGCGCCGACCTCGGCGCCCGTGCCCACCGCGGCGCAGTTCGACGCCGCGCTGCGCGCCTGGGACAGCGACTTCCGCGGGCACTTGGGCGAGAAGGTGCCCCAGTCGATCTCCTTGGAGTCGATCTACGC
>CANJMY010000087.1 GCA_947475315.1 Pseudomonadota bacterium
GGCGCGCGGCTGGTCACCACGCTGCTGGGCGTGCTGGAGCGCACCGGCGGTCGGTTCGGCGTCGCCACGCTGTGCGTGGGCGTGGGGCAGGGCGTCGCCAGCGTGATCGAGCGGGTCGACTAGCGCGTGCGGCGCCTGGGCCGACGCGGGCCGCCGGTCAGACCCGCGCGACCACGTAGGTTCCGCGACCGGACTTCTCGACCTTGGCGTCGCGCATGCCGACCTCGATCGCCATCGCGACCACGTCGTCACCGTCGAGCAGGTTGCACGGGGGCGCGCTGAACCCGGCCTTGCGCATCACGTCGGGCGCCCACAGGCCGAACACCGCACGGCCGCCCGGGCGCAGCACGCGGCGCATCTCGCGCACGAGCGCCAGCGGCTTGGGCACGAACTCCAGCGTGTGGACCGTCATCACGCCGTCGAAGGACCCGCCCATCCACGGCAGCTCCTCGCCGCGGCCGACGCGCAGGTCCAGGCGGCCAGACTCCACCAACGCCTCGTGCAACGTGCGCGCGGCCTGGACCTGTTCCTCCGACGTGTCGACGCCGGCGACGCGGCCCTCGGGCGCGGCGCCCAGCAGCAGGTCCAGGCTCACGCCCGCGCCAAAGCCGATGTCGAGCACGCGGTGGTCGCGCTCCACGCGCAGGCGGGCGACCGTGGCCTGCACGTCCGGCGTGGTGTTCGCCGCCGCCGCCGCCGCCACCAGCTTGCCCAAGATCCCAAAGGGCTCGGCGATCTGGCGCTGCAGCAGGAGGGGTATACGCATCGTGCTCCACGCTCAGGCAGACTCAAGGCTCCTGCTACGATCTTGCGACAGATCGTGCTAGGCCGAAAGCGCGATGAGCCGAGAGTCTACTTGCGTGGCGGGTACTTGCGCAGCTTGCGCTGCAGCGACTGCCGGTGGAGGCCCAGGCGACGGGCGGCCTCGGAGATGTTGCCGCCGGTGCCGGCGAGCACGTACTCGATGTACTCGCGCTCGTGACGCGCCAGGCTGGGGGGCGAGTCGGGGAGCGGGACGGTGGGGTCGCCGGTGATCTTCTCGAAGGCGTCCTCGATCAGGTCCGGGTCGGACGGCTTGGTCAGGTAGTGGACCGCGCCGATCTTGATCGCCTCAATGGCCGTGGCGATGCTGCCGTAGCCGGTGAGGACGACCGTGCGGATGCCGGGGAGGCGCTCCACCAGGGCCTGCACGACCTCCAGGCCGCGCTCGCCGCCCAGGCGCAGGTCGACGATCGCGTACTTGGGCTTGTGCACGGCCGCGAGCCCGAGCGCGGTCCGGGGATCAGGTGCGCTGAGCACCTGATAGCCGCGGTCGGTGAACTCCAGCTCCATCGACTCACGGAACGCGTCGTCGTCGTCGACGATCATGAGGCGTCCCTTGATGGGCTTGTTGTTGTTCATGCTGCTCTCCCGGATTCGCGTACATACCACCGGGCGACGGTGCGCCCCTGTTCCCGCGCGTAGCTCAGGCCGCCACCCGCGCCGGTCGCCACCGCACGTGCAACGAACACGCCAAGACCTGTACCCGCGGATTTGGTCGTAAAGAACGGCTCTCCGATGCGGTCGACGTCCGGGGGCAGCCCGGGGCCCCGATCCAGGATCCGGACCACCCCGTAGCGCCCCTCCCGGCGGATCTGGACCTCCAGCGGGTCGAACACGCCGGACTCCTCCTGGGCCTCGCGGGCGTTCTCCAGCAGGTTGGTCAACGCCTGGAGGAACGCGACGCCAGGCAGCTCGACCGCGATGTCGTCCTCCTGGATCACCATCTTCACGTCCAGGTGGCTGCCCAGGCTCCACAGGTGCACGCCGCGGCGCACGATCTCTTGCAGCGATCCCCGCTCGATGCCCGACGAGGACGGGTCGCCCGCGCCGACGAGCAGCTGCTCGACGATCTCCGTGCAGCGCTCCATCTGGGTCTTCATGACCTCCAGGTCGGCGACGGTGTCGGCGTCGTCGTGTCGGCGCGCGACGCGGCGCAGGCGCAGGCCGATCGTGGACAGCGGCGTGTTGAGCTCGTGCGCGGCGCCCGCGGCCAAGGTCCCGACGGCGCGCAGGCGGTCGGTCTGGGCGGTGCGATCGCGCGCCTCGATCAGGCGGTGCTTCTGGTGCCGCAGCGATCGGCCCGTCCCGGCGACGAACCCGCCGACCGACAGGACCGTCACGGTGAACGCCACCGTTTCGCCGATCGCCATCAGCCAGCGCTGGCCGAGCTCGTGGCGCTCGGGATGAAGCGGTAGGTTCCAGACGTGCAGCGCCACGTTCGCCACGATGACCACGGTCATCAGCGCGATGGCCTCGCGCGTCTCCAGCATGACCGCCGCCATGCCCACGTGGATCAAGTACACGAGCACGAACGGGTTGGACGCCCCGCCCGACGCCATGAAGAAGCCGGTGAGCACGAACACGTCGAGGAGCAGCTGCGAGAGCAGGGCGCCCTGGCCGATCGGCTGGTGCTCGTGGAGCTGCCGGATCGCCCACATGTTGGCGATCCCGAGCATGCCGATCGCCACGGCCATGCCGGGCAGCACGATCGCCGGGCGGTCCAGCACGCCGAACGTGAACGACACGGTGACGATCTGCGCGACGATCGCGACCCAGCGCAGGCGGACCAGCCACGCCAGCCACATCGAGCCTTCGTCGTGTCCGTCCGCGAGCTGCCAGGGGTTGGCTCGTGGGGACGACGTCGGGTGGGAGACCTGGGACATCGCGGCACCTCCGCGGGGTCGATCTCCGTAACCGCCGTCGGAGGTCGTCGCTGTGTGGGAATTCCGCGCTACACGCCGCCGAGGCGGGTCATCTCTACGCGGAGTCCGCCGGCCGGTGCGCCGCGCGTCGTGGCATCCTGATCCCAGCGGGCGTGGAGCTTGCGGGAGCGGATGGCGCCCAGGCCGGTGTCCCACATGGTGGTGCCCTCGACCGTAACGCCAGGGCCGACCTCTCCGATACCCAGGCGAGCGTGGTGGTCGATCGTCGCGCGCCACGCGTCGCCCGAGGGCTCGACGCCGCTGAGGCGCGCCGAGGTGAGGGTCGCGACGTCGACGTCCAGCGGCAGGATCGGCGCGAAGGCGCGGGCCAGGCCATCCTCGTCCCAGGCGTCGCCCACGCGCAGCGGCTCAGCGGGGAAGTGGATCGCGAGCATGCGGTGCGGCAGCGACAGCCCGAAGCCGCGCGCCGAGCAGGACACGATCGGTCCCGACAGGCGGATCGACACCGACACCGAGTCGGGCGTCGCGCGCCGGGCGGCGTCACGGGCGCGCTCCAGCTTGTCCTCCTCCAGCGCGTGCCCGTCGGCCGACACCGACGCACCAAAGCCGACAAGCCTCCCGTCCAGCGCGGCGATGCCGCTGCTGTCGAGCGCGCGCGCGGTGTACTGCCAGTCCTCCGCGCGGGTCCAGGTCACGGGGCCGACGTCGCGGTGGATGAGCGTGCGGAAGGTCATTCGAACGCCGGGGACCCAGCGCCAGCCCAGGCGTATCGGTCCGGCCGGGTCGATCACCGCGTCGGGGATCGACTGCAACGCCGCGGGGTGCTGGCAGGCGGCGGCGGCCGCGGCGAGCCCGGCCAGGAACTGGCGGCGCGACGTGCTCACGGGCGCGCGAGCGCCGAGAGCTCGGGGACCATGCTGGCCTTCAGGCGCGCGCGGGCGACCTCGCGGTTGGGGCCAGACAGCGCCACCTTGGCCAGGTCGAGCGCGGTCGCGCGGGGCAGCTCGTCGAGCTTGGCGAGCACGGCGTCGGCGATGCCGCCCCAGCCGTCGCGCGCGACCCACAGGCGCAGCGTCGCCTCGGCGTGGGGGACGGTCGCTAGGCAGCTCGCGGCGCGGACCGGCAGCCAGGCCGGGGACTCGTGGGTCTCCACGACGTCGGCGAGCGTCGCGACGGGGTTCGGCAGCGACGCGACCAGCTCGCGGCAGGTCTGCGTCGGCTCCCGCGCGGAGAGCGCCGCCACCACGCGCGCCGCGTCGTCCCCGGCCCACGCGAGGGGACCAGAGAACCACAGCATCGACACCAGGGCGGCGAGGGTCACGGGCAACTCCTCCTTGCGGGGTAACCGATCGATCCCCTACGGGGCTGCCCCGACTGCCAGCGGCAGAAAGTGAGGGAGTATGCTAGGGTCCTTTTTCCCCCCGCGCCCTCTTCCGGAGGCGCCCTCTGCCCCCCGAATTTGCTTGGCTCGATGCGATCGCTGCCCCCGCGGCGGTCGTGAACGCGCAGGGCACGCCGCTCGCCTGGAACGCGGCTGGCCGTGCACGCTTTGTCGCGCCCGGAGAATTGCACGAGGTCGTGCAGGGGAAGGGCGTGGACCTGGCGTCGATTTGCGCGCAGATCGCGCGGGGAGAGGCGACGCCGCGCACGTGTGAGGCGCTCGACCACGCGGGCCGCGCCGTGAACGTGCGCATCGCCCGTCTGGGCGGCGACCGCGCCATCCTCGTGCTCATGACCGAGCTGGACGTAGGCAAGGACACGGCGCCGCTGACGGCCATGGCGCCTGAGGTCCCGCCCGCGCCCCCCGAGCTGGACGACGACCCCACCCACGTGATCCGTGGCCGCAAGGGGCAAGTAGAGAAGGCCGAAGAGCCGCGGGTCGCACCAGCGCGCGCGGCTGACCCGACGCCGCCGATCCCCTTGCCGTCCCCGGCGGCCTTCCGGCCTCCCCCGTCGCGTGCCGAGCCCCGGGTGCTGCCCGCCGAAGACTCCGGCTCGCACAAGGTCGTCAACCTGGCGCAGGTGCGCTCGTCTTCGGCCAAGACGTCGGCCCAGGCGCGCCCGCGGATGAGCTCGGTGCTGTCGGAGTGGGGCCTGCCCTTCCTGCTGCACGATCGCGAGCGCGTGATCGACGCGAACCTGGCCGTGGCCAAGCTGCTGGGCCTGGACGACGCCGCGCACCTGGTCGGTCAGGCGCTCGCCGAGCTGTCGCCGGAGCGCGAGGGCGAGGGCCGGGCGATCGACGTGCTGTCGGTGGCCTGCGACGAGGCCGCACGGCACGGGCACCACACGGCGCTGTGGACGGTGGCGCGCGTCGACGGCACGCGCGTGCCGGTCGAGGTTTCGGTGTCGCCGCTGCGCACACCCGGTCCGGAGCTCTTCCTGTCGGTGTGGCAGGACCGCGCCACGGAGATCCGCTTCCGCGATAGCGCCCGCGAGCGTGAGCGGCTGGCGCTGGCCTTGGCGCGCTCGATCCGCCCGCTGCTGTCTCGCTCCGACGTCGACGGCGCCATCCGCGAGGCCTTGAGCACGCTCGGCGCGGCCGTCGCCGCGGATCGCTGCTTTGTCGTGCTGCTGCGCGAGGACCCGCGCACGGGCCAGCTCGAGACCACGCACCGCATCGCGTGGGCGGTGGAGGGCGTGGTCGAGACGCCCACGGTTCCGCCTTCCTACGACCGCGCCCGCAGCGCCCCGATCCGCTGGCTGAAGGTGCTCAAGGCGGGCGGCGTGCTGGTCGGCAGCGTGCGTGAGTTCCCCGACGACGAGCGCGCCCGCCTGGAGCGCTACGACGTCCGGTCGTGCGCGGTCGTGCCCATCCGCGCGGATGGCCGCCTGCTGGGCTTTGTCGGCGTGGACGCCTGCCAGGTGGAGCGCACCTGGACGCCCACCGAGATCGAGATCCTGCGCGGCATGGCGGACAGCTTCGCCGGCGCGTTCGCCCGTCAGGCCGTCGACCGCGCCCTGCGCGAAGGCCGTGACCGCTACGAGGCCGCCATCCGCGGCACGGACCTGGCCGTCTGGGAAGTGGACGCGACCGTGGGCGTCGTGCGTCACGTCGACGGCGTCGACCGCCTGCTGGAGCTGCGCGACGACGAGGTGCCGCGCACGGTGCGCGACGTGCTGCGCCACGTGCACCCCGATGACCGCCGCGGGCTGCGCGCCGCGATCGACCGCGCCACCGTGGGGACGGACGAGCGGATCGACCTGGAGCTTCGTCTCCAGATGTCCACCGGCGCATGGAAGTGGCTGCTGCTGCGCGGGCGCGTGACCCGTCGCACGGCGGATGGCGTCGCTGAGCGAGCCACCGGAACGCTGTTCGACATCGACGAGCGCAAGCGCATGGACGAGCAGGTCCGCGCCGCGCGCGTGGCGGCCGAATCCGCGAGCGTGGCCAAGTCGCGCTTCCTCGCGAACATGAGCCACGAGATCCGCACGCCGCTCAACGCGGTGATCGGCCTGTCTACGTTGCTCGCCGAGTCCAAGCTCAACGAGTCGCAGCGCGACATGGTCGACACGCTGCGCAACTCCGGCGAGCACCTCCTCGCGCTGCTCAACCAGGTGCTCGACGTCAGCCGCATCGAGTCGGGCCACGTCGAGATCGCCGCGCTGCCGTTCGACCTGCGATCGGTCGTGCATGAGGTTCGCGATCTGTACCGCGCCGCGGCCAGCGAGAAGGGCCTGCGTTTGGACGTCGAGGTGGACGCCCGTCTGCCCCAGCAGGTGCTCGGGGACGCCACCCGCATGCGGCAGGTGCTGGTCAACCTGGTCGACAACGCGGTCAAGTTCACCGAGCGTGGGCTGATCGCGGTGAGGGTGCGCTGCCCCGTACCGGGCGATCTCCACCGCGTCCGCATCGACGTCGCGGACACCGGCCCCGGGATCGCGCCGGAGGATGTGCCGCACGTGTTCGGCATCTTCGATCAGGTTGATCCGTCCGACGCGCGCCGCCACGGCGGGTCTGGACTCGGCCTGTCGATCTCGCACCGCATCGTCGATCTGATGGGCGGCACGTTGAGCGTGGACACGTCGGTCGGCGGCGGATCCACCTTCCACGTCGAGGTGACGTTGGGCGTCGCGCTCGCGGCCCTGCCCAAGCCCGACGTTCGCGCCCTCCCGTCGCTGCCCGACAACCTCCGCATCCTCGTCGTCGAGGACAACATCGTGAACCAGAAGGTCGCGCTCGGCATGCTCGGCTCGCTGGGATGCAAGGCCAAGGTGGTGGACTCCGGAGAGCGCGCGCTCGACAACTTCGACCGGGAGGCCTTCGAGGTGGTGCTGATGGACATCCAGATGCCGGAGATGGACGGCTTGGAGACCACCCGTCGCATCCGCGAGCGCGTGGGCGACGGCACCACCCCGTGGATCATCGCCGTCACCGCGGCCGCGCAGCACGAGGATCGGCAGCGCAGCCTGGACAGTGGCATGAACGACTACCTGGCCAAGCCCGTGCGCATCGAGGACCTGCAGGTTGCGCTGTCGCGCGCCGTGAACGCGGTCAGGGGCTGAGCGAAGGCACGGTCGGCGTGCGGACGTCGTGCTCGACCATGCGCCGCACCAGCGACTCCAGCGCGGTGGTCGCCGTCCAGCCGAGCCGCCGTGCGGCCTTGCTCGCGTCGCCGCGCAGCCAGCCCACCTCGGCGGGGCGCCAGAAGGTGGAGTCGACGCGCACCCGCAGCGCGCCAGTCGCTGCGTCGTGCGCGACCTCGTCGGCGTCCTGCCCCGACCACGCGAGCGTGACGCCGATCGCCGCGAACGCGAGGGTCGCGAACTCGCGCACGCTGGCGGCGCGGCCGGTGGCGATCACGTAGTCGTCCGGCGCACCCTGGCTCATCATACGGACCATCGCGTCGACGTACTCGGGGGCGTAGCCCCAGTCCCTGCGCGCATCGAGGTTGCCGAGCGCCAGCACGCCGGACTCGCCGCGCGCCACCGCGCCCACCGCGCGCGTGATCTTGCGCGTGACGAACTCGGTGCCGCGCAGCTCGGACTCGTGGTTGAACAGGATGCCGCGGCACCCGAACAGCCCGTAGGCGTCGCGGTGCACGCCGACCAGGTGGTGCGCCGCCAGCTTGGAGATCGCGTAGGGGCTGCGCGGGCGGAACGCGCCGTCCTCGTCGAGCACGGCCTCGCCGCGCACGTCACCGAACATCTCGGACGTGGACGCCTGGTAGACGCGGGCGCGCGGCGTCACGGTGCGCACGGCGTCGAGCAGGCGCGCGGTGCCGGTCGCGTTCACGTCGAACGTGTAGGTCGGCTGCTCGAACGAGTCCCCGACGAAGCTCTGCGCGGCCAGGTGGTAGATCGCGTCGGGCTGGATGCGGTCGAGCGTACGGATGAGGTTGCCGGCCTCGGCCATGTCGACGAGCGCGTAGCGGAGCTGCTCGTGGATCCCGAGCGCGGTCGGGCGCGAGAAGGTGCGCTCGGCCCCACGTCGGTAGGTGCCCCACACCTCGTCGCCGCGCGCGAGGAGCTGGCGCGCGAGGAACGCGCCGTCCTGTCCGCTGATGCCGGTGATGAGCACACGCGCCACGGGTTCTCCAGTCAGGTCGCCTTTGACCGACGACGCGCCGGGTTGGCGCGCTTGGGCTTACTCCAGGCCGCCCTGCGCGACGATGTCGCGGTAGCGCTCGGCGGCGGGTCGGGCGGTGCGGGCCTTGGTCATCGGGTCGTACGAGTACAGGCCGAACTGCATGTCCATGCCATGGTTCCACTCGTAGTTGTCGATGTAGGACCAGGTGTTGTAGCCGCGCACGTCCACGCCCGCGTCGATCGCCGACCACAGCGACGCGAGGTGGTCGTCGAGGATGTCGCGCGCGTGCTCCACGTCCGGCGTGCCGTTCTCGGTGACGATCAGCGGCTTGCCGTAGGTCGCGGCGATCGCCAGCACCTTGGCCAAGCCCTCAGGGTGCGGGTCCCAGCTGACGGTCGGCAGGAAGTCGAACGCCGGCACGATGTCCGGGAAGAGCTGGATGAAGTGTCGGACCTTCATCTCGTTGTAGTAGTTGATGCCGAACCAGTCGACGTGGTCGGCGAGCTCGGGCCGGGCGCGGTCGAAGGTGCCGTCCAGGTCGTCGTCCCACTGGCCGCTGGTCAGCGCCTCCAGGAAGAGGCGGTGGTAGAGGTGGTCCGCATGCTGGGCGACGGTCGCGTCTGCGACGGGATCTTCGGGCGTGATGTCGACCATGTTCAGCACGATGCCCACGTTCGCGGCGATACCCTGACCTGATGCGTCCACAGTGTCGCCGGACTTGAGCGCCTCGTACATGCGCGCGTGGCCTTCGATCTGGTTGCGGATCACCGCGATGCTGGGCGCGCCCTGCAGGGTCAGGCCGGGCGGCGCCGAGCGGTCCGCGCCGGGCTGAAGGTAGCCGGACAGCGCGGTGGCGAAGGGCTCGTTGAGGGTGGCCCACTGGTCGACCTGACCGCCGAACTCCATGCCCGCCCACTCGCTGAATGCGGCGATGCGGGGGATGATCCGGTCGCCGTCCACCCAGCCGTTGGCCTCGCAGGTGGTGAGGTCCTTGTGGCACGCCACGCCGTCGTGCACCCACAGCGGGAGCGTGTAGTGGTTCACCGTCACCAGCGGCTCGAGGCCCGCGTCGCGCAGCGCGGCGAACATCTCGTGGTAGCGGGCCACCGCCCCCGGGTTGGCGTCGGAGGACATCGAGGTCGGGTCGGTGGGGTCGGTCGGCTCGGTGGGGAACAGGCGCGACCACTCCAGCGACAAACGCAAGCTGGTGTGTCCGTCCGCCTTCATCTGCGCGACGTCCTGCTCGAACATCTCCCACATGCCGGGCCCTTCACGGACGTCCTGGCCGGTGACGAACAGGTTCTTGTCCCCAGTGATCGCGGGGTCCGTCACCCATTGGTACCAGTCGGACGCGGTGTCCAGGCAGTCGGCGTCGGACCAGGTCGGGCAGCCCATGTCGACCTGGAACCCGGCGACCGCGGTGCCCCAGCCGAAGCCGTCCGGGAACGGGCGGGTGATCCCCGCGGGCGGGTCCTGCGTGCAGGCGGTCAGGCAAAGGGCAAGGGGAAACAGCGACTTCACGGCACCCTCCGGAGGATCAGGCCGCCGGGCTCGCAACGCGTGTGCCGAGCCAGCGTGAGGTGATGGCGCGCGCGACCCACGCGAGAACAGCGACCGCGATCCCGACCTCGAACAGGCGCACGCCGAGCCGCGCGAGGATCTCCTGGGCCTGCAGGAGCATGGGCGCGGCGACGGGCAGGTCGGCGGTGAGGTCGCCCGCGGCAGCGGTCCATGGCAGCACGCCGAGCGCGATCACCATGCCGGGCGTGACGTACAGCTCGCCCAGGATGGCGAGCGTGGCCGCGATCAGCGCGCCGAACGCGAGCGCGTGCGCGACGGGGAGCGGACCACGCGCCGGCGGAGGCGGGGGCAGGGGACGACCGCTCAGCTGCAAGAACACCCCGGCGACCGCCCAAGGCACCAGGGGGCCGATCCAGGTGATCGGGCCGCCTCCGGTGTCCACGCGGAACACCAGGAACGCGATCGCCAGCACGAGCACGCCCAGCCCGTCGGCGACGGCGCGCACGCGGGTCTCGGGGGCGGTGCGGGGCAGGCGCCACACCGCGCGGAGCACGAACACCGTCGCCAGCGCGGCGGACGTGTGCAGGGCGGTCTCCCACCACCACATGGCGCTGTCCATGGAGGCGCGGGTCCCGCTGGCGCCGGCGAAGCGGGCGAGCGCCGGGGTCGCCCAGGCGAGCGCCAACGCGAGCAGGGCCTGCAGCTGAACGCCCGTCCGCAGCGCCCACTCGGTGGCCTGCGGGTCGAGCGCGCGGGGTACGAGCGAGGGGGCGCGCGGCGTGAGGCGGCCGGACACGGCGCCGGACAGCGCGCCCACACCGAGCGCCACCACCACCGCCGACACGCAAGCGAAGATCCCGTCCGCGACGCCGCCGCCGAGCACGAGGCTGGTCGCGTCGTCCAGGCGCTCTCGCGCGGGCGCGAGGGAGGTCATGGTGTGGGCCGCCGCGTCGATCGCGTCGGGCATCGCGGTGCGGGCGACCGCCCACACGGCGGTGATCGACCCGGCGAGCGCGCCGAGCCGGCCCCCCCTGCTCCCGCCCGTGCGTCCCGCCCAGGCGCCCGCGGCCGACGCCAGCGCGGCCAAGATCAGCAGCTCGGCGCCCAGCGGCAGGCTCGCGCTCCACGTCCGCCCCGCCAACGCGCCGATCGCCCCGGCGAGGGTGCCGGCGAGGATCGCGTCGACGGTCGGGCCCGGCGCCTCCGCGTCGGGGCGCTCGTCGTAGGCGGTGATCACGCGTGGGTCCGCCATGGCGCTCCCGAGGGTTGGCCGTTTCTACCGCATCCCCTCTGGACAGGCGACCTCGCTTCATTTATCATGACCGTATCGTCATTGTTTTGGGGGTCGTATGACGCTCGTGCTGGCTGCGCTGCTGGGTGTCCTGGGCTGGACCTTCACCGAGTACATGTTCCACCGCTTCTTGGGCCACGAGTACGCCAAGTACACGGAGTTCGGGACGCAGCACCTGCAGCACCACCGCGACCAGGACTACTTCGCGCCGGCCTCCGCCAAGGCGAAGCTGTCGGTGGTCGTGTCGGTGTTGATCGGGCTGGTGGCGGTGCCGTTGGCGGGCTGGACCCACGGGGTCGTGTTCACGGCTTCGCTCGTCTCCAGCTACCTGATCTACGAGTTCATCCACCGCGACCTGCACGTCCGCGCGCCCTCCGGCGCCTACGGGCGCTGGGCGCGTCGCCACCACATGGCGCACCACCACACGTCGCCCGGCCTGAACCACGGCGTGACCTCACCCATCTGGGACATCGTGTTCGGCACCCGGACCGCGTCCGACAGCGTGCGCGTGCCCAAGGCGAAGGCGCCCGTCTGGCTCCGCGAGGCCAAGGATGACCGTTACGCCGAGGACTATCAGCTGTTCGGTCGGTAGGCGCGGCGGGCGCCCAGGGCGGGTCGGACGGGACTTGACCCGGCCGAGTGTGGTACACCACCCGGCATGCCCTGGAGTGTCCGTGCGTTCCGGTCTGATCTTGTTGTCCATGTTGGTGGGCTGCGCCCGCCCCGCTGAGGGCCTCCGTCGAACCCCGGATGGGGACGGACCGACCGTCACCATCGACTGGGACGCGGAGCCGCTCCCGGAGCTGCCGTTTCCGAACGACCTGTCGACCATCGCCGACAGCAGCTCGCCGACCGGCCTGCGCCTGAACATCCCCACGGGCACCAAGACCGAGTACGAGCACCGCACGCGGATGAAGCTCGACGAGCTGACCGGCTTCGGCATCTACCAGCCGATCAGCGTGGGCTTTGAAGCCCCGCTCGACCTCGACAACATCGTCGGGCGTCACCCGAACGACTTCGAGAAGGAGACCGCGTTCGACGACGACGCGTTCTACCTGATCGACGTCACGCCCGGTTCGCCCGACTACGGCAAGCCCGTCGCGCTGGACGTGGGCCACGGTCGCTACCCGTACGACGTCATGGATCCGAACCGCTACTTCCCGAACGATCCGCGCGCGGGCGAACCCAGCCTGATCTTCGAGACGGCCGACGAGGACCTCAACCACAACGGGTCGATGGACCCGGGCGAAGACACCGACGGCGACGGCATCCTGGACGTGCCGAACGTGTACCCGGAAGGCGGGGACCACTTTGAGGACCTGCTGACCTTCTATGAGAAGGAGACCAACTCCCTCATCGTGCGCCCGGTCATGCCGCTGCGTGAGGAGACCACCTACGCGATGGTGCTCACCAACCGTCTGGTGGGCGAGGACGGCAACCCGATCCAGTCGCCGTGGGCGTACGTCAACCACACGCGCCAGAC
>CANJMY010000088.1 GCA_947475315.1 Pseudomonadota bacterium
CGGTGAGCTTGGTCTGCTCCTCGGCGGGGGTGATGCGCGACTCGGGCACGACCACGTCCAACAGCGCGTCCACGCCGCCGCTGTCGATGATCGAGGGCGGGCTGTAGCCAAGGCCCGCGGCGTCGCGCACAAAGGCCACGACCACGCAGGAGCGGCCGAACACGCCAGGCAGGTCGAAGCGGCCGTCCTTGTCGGTCAGCACGGGCTTGTCGGCCGAGCAGCCGATCACCGACGCCTTCACGATGGGCGTCTCGGACGCGTCCGTCACCCGGCCGACCACGCTGTACGGGTAGGCCTTGAGCACGGTGCACTCGTTCCACTGCCCGGCCACCGCGCGGCGCCAGGTGACCATGCCGACGGCGCGCTCGCCGCGCACCAGGGTGGCGGTGTGCGAGTCGACCGGGACCACCGCGGAGAACCAGCCATCGGCCGCGCGCGGCAGGGTGAGCGCGTCGTGCGGGGTCTGGGTGATCTGACCGGACAGCGGGCCGTCGCTGATCATGTCGGCGTTGAGCTCTTCGGGGATGGTGCAGCGCACCAGGCGGCCGTCCGGCGCGAGCGTCTTGTAGGCGGTGACCACGTCAGGCGACAAGCCGCCGGGGCCCACGTCGGGCTTGTTGGCGGGGCCGGGCGACGTGGGTGCGGAGCCGTCGGGCACGGCGACGTTCTGCGCGTCGGCGGTGGCGTCCGTGGCGGGTTCGCCGCCGCCGCTGAAGCAGCCGACCATCCACACCCACAAGCTCGCGACGAGAACACGGCGCATCCTGACCTCCGTCAGGCGCCAACATACCTCGATCGACGACGTGGCGACCCGGGCGCGCCCCGGACCAGACCGGGGCGCGCGCCAGGGGTGCCTACATCTGGCCGTACTCGGGGCCGCCACCAGCCTGGGGCGGGACCCAGGTGATCTGCTGGTAGGGATCGCGGATGTCGCAGGTCTTGCAGTGCACGCAGTTGGAGAAGTCGACGCGCATCTCCAGGCGGCCGGTCTCGCCGTTGGGCACCATGTTGTAGACCTGCGCGGGGCAGAACTTGGTGCACGGGTTGCCGAACTGCTCCTTGCACGTGGTGGCGCAGACCTCCGTGTCCGCGATCTTGAGGTGCGCGGGCTGGTGCTCGTCGTGGGTGGTGCCCGACAGGAACACGTCCGTCAGCTTGTCCACGATGTACTTGCCGTCGTACTCGAGCTTCTCTTCGATCTGGGCGCCGCTGGCGTAGTACGCCTTGAGCGTCTTCATGTGCTCGAAGTCGGCCGAGAAGGGCTTGATCGTGCTGCCGGGGCCGAAGAAGTAGGCCAGGCCGGTCTTGATCATGCCGGAGATGATGCCGCCTTCGAAGCCGGCGTGGAAGTTCTTGGAGAACTCCATCTCCTGGCGGACCCAGCTGGCGTCGAGCGCGTCCTGGTAGCGCTTGAGCACCGCCGCAGACGCCTCACCGCGGACGAGCGCCTCAAAGGCCGCCTCCGCCGCGAGCATGCCCGACTTCATCGACAGGTGGATGCCCTTGATGCGGAACGGGTTGAGGAAGCTCGCCGAGTCACCCACGAGCATGGCGCCGTCGGTGTAGAGCTGCGGGACGCTGCCCCAGCCGCCGATGGTCACGGTCTTGGCGCCGTACTTCACGACCTTGCCGCCCGCGAGCAGCTTGCGGATGTACGGGTGCGTCTTGAGCTTCTGGAGCAGGTGATGGCAGTCCATCATCGGGTCCTTGGCGTCACACGCGACCAGCAGGCCGATGCAGGCCTTGTCGCCGGCCATGCTGTAGCAGAACCAGCCGCCGAAGGTCTGCATGTCCAGGGGGTAGCCCAGGCCATGGATGGCGAAGCCCTGCGTGACGCTGCCGGCGGGGAGCTCGATGATCTCCTTGCAGCCGACCTCGTAGGCCATGGGGTTGCGGCCCTTGTCCAGGCCACGGCGCTCGATGAGCTTGCGCGACAGGTGGCCGCGCGTGCCCTCACCCAGGATGGTGATGGGCGCGGTGAGGTCCATGCCGGGCTCGAAGTTGTCGAGCGGCTGGCCGTCCGGGCCGACGCCCTTGTCGCCGGTGCGGACGCCGCGGACGGCGTCGCCGTCCCACAGCAGGTCCACGCCCGAGAAGGACGGGAGCATCATGACGCCCTTGGCCTCGGCGATGCCGGCCAGCCACTTGCAGAACAAGCCCAGGCTGATGATCGGCTTGCCATGGTTGTGCATCTCAGCGGGCACCCACGGGGCCTTGATGGCGCCGGTGCCGGTGAGGAACACCATCTCGTCGCGCTCGACGAAGCGCTCGAGGGGGAAGTCGTCGCGGGTGCGCCAGTCGGGGATCAGCTCGTCGAGGGCGAGCGGGTCCAGCACGGCGCCGGAGAGCTGGTGCGAGCCGATGCCCGAACCCTTCTCCAACAGCGCGATGGTGGGCTCCTGGATGGCCTCACCCTGCTTGGAGCCGGCCTCGATGGCCTCATTGTGGCCCGTGATCAGGTCCATCAGGCGGATCGCACCGGCGAGGTTGGCCGGGCCACCCCCGACGAACAGCACGTTGACGGGCATCTCTTCTCGCTGCATCACGGACCTCCGAGCGGCCGGGGGGGATAACCGCTTCGGAGCGGGCATGGTGCCCCACGCTGATGCGGAGGCGCAGTGACGCCGAGCCGACGGGCCTTCGCCGTGACCACAATCGCCGTCCTGGCGGTCGACCAGGGCTCCAAGGCCATCGTGGAAGCTTGGCTTAGGCCAGGCCGAGACGAACTCACGCTGATCCCCGGGCTGCTGTCGTTCATCCACGCCCGGAACAGCGCGGCGGCGTTCGGGGCCTTCTCGGACGTGCCGAACCGACGCTGGATCTTCCTCGCCTTGACCCTGGCCTCTGCGCCGATCGTGGCCTGGCTGGTGGGCCGACTCCCCGCGAGCGCCACCCGGACGGCGGCGGCGGTGGGCCTGATGGTGGGCGGGGCGCTCGGAAATTTCGTGGACCGCGCGCGGACCGGCCAGGTGGTCGACTTCATCCGGGTCTACACGGACCAGCCGGCGGCCGCGGCCTGGCTGCGGGCCCACGTGGGCATGGACGAGTGGCCCACTTTCAACGTGGCGGACAGCACCCTGGTGGTCGGCGTGCTGCTCTACGCTGGCTTGGCGATGTTCCCTGACGACTCCGAAGATCCGGAGACAGACGACTCGAACCCCGGGATGCAATAGACGGACGGCCCACGCCGTCCTGTTGGATGTGCGTTACCCCCTGCCGCGGAGGACGCTGCCGTGTCCCGCAACGCCAAGAGCTTCTGGATTGTGTTCGTGATCTCGGTCTTTTTGGACCAGGTCTCGAAGTTCCTCGTGTACACGCGGGTCGCGCCCGCCACACGCACCAGCCCCGGGGACGTCATCCCCGTCATCCCGGGCTTCTTCGACATCATCCACGCGCAGAACCCGGGCGCGGCGTTCAGCATCCTGCGGGACTTTGAGTACCGCTACGTGGTGTTCCTGGGCTTCACCTGCGTCGCGGTCTACGTGGTGTGGGACCAGTTCCGTCGCTTGCAGCTGGGCGAGCGCGCCATGTCCATCGCGCTGGCGATGATCGCGTCGGGCGCCGTGGGCAACGCGATCGACCGCGTCCACAAGCGCACCGTGACCGACTTCGCCCGAATCCACATCGAGCAGCCCGGCATGAAGCAGTGGCTGATCGAGAACCTGGGCACCAACGAGTACCCGACCTGGAACATCGCGGACGCGGCGCTGCTGATCGGCGTCCTCGTGTTCCTCATCGTGGGCACCCGCGCCGAGGCCGAAGCGAAGGCCGCCGCCAAGGCCGCCTCGGCCGCGCCGCCGACGGCGTAGTCTCGTGCACCCCTGGATCACGCTCTGGGGGGACGCGCGGATCTCGACCTACTACGCGTGCATCGCGCTGGGGCTGATGCTCTCCACGCAGGTGCTGGCGCGCGAGGCCGACCGCGAGGGTTTGCCGCGCGCCACCGTGTGGGACCTGGCGCTGGCCGTGCTCCCCGGTGGGGCGATCGGCGGCCGCCTGTTCCTGGCGAGTGACGACCCGCAGACCTTCCTGCGCAACCCGGCGATGTTCTTCTCATCGAGCGTGGGCTGGTCGTCGTTCGGCGCCTTCTTCGGGGTGGTGGTCGCGGTGGTGCTGCTGGCGCGCGCGCGCGGCGTCGACCCGTGGCGCGCCGCCGACGTGTTCGCCCCGGCCTTCCCGTTCGGCCTGGCGTTCGGGCGCATGGGCTGCCTGGCCGCCGGCTGCTGCCACGGTCGCCCCGCCGACTGGCCGACCGGCGTCGCCGTGCCCTGGGCCGTTCGCTACTACGGCTACTCGCCCGACGCGCTGTGGGTGGTGCCGCTGCACCCCGCCCCCGTCTACGAGGCGATCGTGTCGCTGCTCGTGTTTGTGGTGGTCGTGGGCGCGCGCGCCCGGCGGCGGGTCCCCGGCGAGATGTTCCTGACCCTGCTGATGGCCTATGGGTTTGGCCGGTTTCAGGTGGAGTGGTTCCGCGGCGATCTGGAGCGCGGCTTCCCGTTCGACGGGCCGCTGTCGTCCGCGCAGGTGACATGCCTTGTCCTGTTCGTGCTCGGCGCGGCCGGGTTTGCTTGGCGGAGGCGCACCTGTTCCCCATCCTGACCCACATCGGCAGCTTCGACCTGCACACCTACGGCGCGCTTGGCGCGGCGGGCTTCCTGCTCGGCTGCTGGATCGCCCTGCGCCACGCGCGGCGGATGGGCTGGAGCCCGGACTCGGTCATCGACGTGATCTTCTACGCGTCGGTCGCGGCGATCATGGGCGCCCGGCTGGTGTGGATGCTCCAGAACCCCGGCCACTTCCAGAGCCCCTTCGACCTGATCAACCTGCGCAGCGGCGGGCTGGTCTTCTACGGCGCGTTCCTGGGCTTCCCCGCCGCCGCCTGGGCGATCCGCCGCCACAAGCTGCCCACCTGGGAGGTGCTCGACATGTTCGGGCAGATCCTGCCGCTGGCGCACGGCATCAGCCGCCTGGGCTGCCTGGGCGCGGGCTGCTGCTACGGCCTGCCGACCACGCTGCCGTGGGGTGTGCTCTACACCGACCCGCTGACCGCGGCGCCGCGCGACGTGGCCCGCCACCCCACCCAGGTCTACGAGGCGATCGGCCTGTTCCTGATCTTCGGGCTGATGACGTGGCTGTCGACCCGCAAGCGCTTCTCGGGCCAGGTGGTGCTGTCCTACGCGCTCTCCTACGCGGCGCTGCGCTCGGTGGTGGAGCTGTTCCGCGGCGACGCCGACCGCGGCTTTGCGTTCGAGGGCCTGCTGGGCCCGGTGCTCTCCACGTCGCAGGGCGTGTCGATCGTGGTCGCGATCACGGCGCTAGCGCTGTGGCGCTGGCGGTCGACGGCGACGGCGACGGCGGCGTGATCGGGGTGCGGACGGCCTCGGTCGACCAGGGCGTGATCGGGTAGCGACCGACGCCCGCGCGCTCGCCGGTCACGCGCAGCGGGTCGGTCAGGTCGATCGTCACGGTGCCGTGCACGTCGCTGCGCAGAACCGGAATCCCGTCGTCCTGCAGCCGGTGCAGCACCTTGCCGTTGGGGTGCCCGTAGCGGTTGCGACGGCCGACCTGGGCGATCGCCAGCTCCGGGTGGGTGGCGGCCAGGAAGACGTCGGACGACCCGGTGGCGCTGCCGTGGTGGGAGAGCGCGAGCACCCGCGCGTCCGGCACGAGCGTGGTGATCGTGCGCTCCACGCGGGCGGAGATGTCGCCCGGCAGCACGACCTGGCCCTCAACGACGACGACCTGGCTGCGGTCGTTGCGGTCGAGCGCGGGATCGATCGGCCCCTGCGGGTAGACGCGCTCGGGCATGGCGTCGACCACCGCCACGCCACGCCGCGCCGCCGCCGCGAGCACGTCGTCCAGGCCGTCGCGATCGCCGACCCACAGCGCGTCGACGGTGATGGTGTCGAGCACGTCCGGCAGGCCGCCGACGTGGTCCAGGTCGCCGTGCGAGGCCACCACCACGTCCAGGTGATCGACGTGCTCCCGCCGCAGCCAGGCCGCCACGCCCGCGCTGCGCAGGCCGCCGTCCACCAGCCAGCGCCGACCGTCTGGGTAGAGCACCAGCGCGCACGAGCCCTGGCCCACGTCCGGGAAGACCACCCGGGTCACGTCCGGCGCGCGCGGCGTCCACGACAGCACCGCCGTAGTCAGCACACACGTCACCCACGGGCGCGACGCGAGCCCGTACAGCCCGCACAGCAGCAGCGCCCCGACCGGCCCCACCGCCGGGTGCCAGGGCGTGACGCGGGTCAGCTCCAGGAAGCGCAGCATCAGCTCGCCGCCCGCGACGCCCACCGTGTTCGCCAGGCCCGCGATCGGCGCCGGCCCGTGCATCGCGAGCAGCGCGGCCGGCATGAGCACCACGCCGGTCCACGGCACGGCCGCCAGGTTGGCGACCGGCCCCAGCGGCGGGAAGGACTGGAACCACCACGCGGTCGCCGGCAGCGTGCCGATCGTCGCCGCCACCGACACCGCCAGCGCCTTGGCGACCGCCGCCACCGGCCAGGGCGCCGACGCGGGGATCCACGACTCCAACGTCGGCGCCCACAGGGCAAGCCCCGCCACCGCCCCAAACGAAAGGTGGAAGGACGGCGACCCCACGCAGGCCGGGTCGGCCAGCGCGAGCACCAGCGCCGCCAGGCCTAGCAGGCCGCGCATGTCGACCACCCGACCCGTCGCCCGCCCGACCGCCGCGATGAAGATCACGATCAGCGCCCGCTGCGCCGACAGCGGCGCCCCCACCCCGATCGTGAACGCCGCCGACGCCACCACCGCGACCACCGGCGGCAGCCAGGCTGCCCCGCCGCGCGGGCGCGCCAGCGCGATCAGGCCGAGCAGGCGCTGCGCGATCCACGCCGCCGCCACCGCCGCCAGGCCGACGTTGGACCCGGACACCGCGAGCAGGTGGGCGGTGCCGGTGTCGCGGAGCAGGTCGACGGTGCGGGCGGGCAGGCCGTCGCGGTCTCCCGTGGCGATCGCGACCAGCAGCGGATCGACGGGGTTGGTGTCGGGGCGCGGGTCGCCGCCCAGCGCGCGGGCGGCGTCCGCCATGATGATGGTGCGCAGCTTGGACCGCGCCGCCGCCCGCACCGGGTCGGGGGCGCCGGGCGGGCCGCTCCCCTCCACCGGCCGCGCATCCCCGAAGAACAGGTAGGTGCCGCCGGGTTCGACGCCAAAGTCCGCCGGGAAGCGCACGCGGACGCGGCCCTCGGCGGGTCGCCACAGGCCGCGCAGGGGCGCCCAGCGGCTCACTACGACGTCAGCCTCCCGACCGGTCGGGCTGGCGATCACGACGCCCACCGCGGCCACCGGGCCACGCAGCCGCAGCCCGGTCGGCTGGGCGGCGAAGGCGATCAGGCCGAGCGAGAGGCCGAGCGCCACGTGCAGGGCGAGGCCGTCACGGCGCAGGAGCAGCGCGACGCCAATCGCCGCGAGCCCGATCGCCAAGCCCACGGCGGTCGAGCCGCCGGTCCAAGGCACCAGACCCACGCCCGCCACCGCGCCCACGCCGATCCACAGGAAGTGCTCCACCGCGGCCTCCGCGTGGCGTCCCCGCGCGCGACGTGCCGTCGAGAACCAGCGTTCGTCCGTTTTGGAGTGACGGCGCGCCGACACCCAGGCTCCCCCGACGATCCCGACGCCGACGACGCCTGCGGGGCCCGTCACGCCGACCGTCAATCGCCGACGCGGCGCGCGGCACCGTGTCGGCGACACGGTGGGCGAGCGATGCGCGCCGACACCCTGACTGTCGGTGGGCGACGCGCGATCGATCCGCTACGCGGGGCGGCATCGGAGGTGTGCGTGCTCGCGATCGCGATCGGCTGGACAGTGTGGATGGTCTCGGCAGGCGCCGCGTCGACCACGCCCGTGGCGGCCGAGCCGCCTGCCCCACCGCCGCCCGGGCCCCTGCCTCTTGTGGTGGCGGCCACGGTGACCTTGGACGCGCCCGGCGAGGGCCGCCGAGGGGCGCTCCACTACCGAGTCACGGACGGCGACCGCTGGCAGCTGCAGACCCGGCGCAGCGGCGCGATGGTGATCGCCGCGGAAGGCCAGCCCGGCACCACCGAGCCCACGCCCACCACCGTCGACACGCTCGACGTCGAGGTCCGGGACCAAGCGGTCGTGGTGACCTTGGTCGACGCCTCGCTGGAGGGCGCCGACATCCCGACGCTCGCGCGCATCAACGCCGCTGTGCTGCCGCTCGCCGCCGTACACCGTGTGCTGCCCGCCGACCCAAAGGGTCGCGCCTACGGCACGTTTGAGGGCCCGGCGGACGCGTCGAACGAGCTGGGCGCGGAGCTGCTCGACGACATGGCGTGGGCGCTCGACGCCGTCGCCATCCCCCTCCCCAACGAGGCCGTGGCTGTGGGCGCGCGCTGGTCGTGGACGCGCGACGTGTCCGAGCAGGGCGTGGCCATCCACGAGTCGCTGCACGCCGAGCTGCTCGACCTGCGCGGCGAAAAGGCCGTGATCAAGCTGACGGTCGCAGGCGAAGCCGACGCGACCGTGGTCGCGGGCATCGCGATCGGCGGGCTGACCCTCTCCGGCTCCGGGACGGTCTGGCTGGACATGCGTCGGCCGCCCGCGACGGGCGCCGCGCTCGACCTGGTCGCCACGCTCAAGCTGCCCGCGACCGACACCACGCCCGACCAGACCGCGACCGCGACCACGCACCTGGAGCTCGCGGCGCGCGATCGTCCCAAACAGCGTGTCGATCGTGCACGCGTCGGCGGTTAAGGCCGCTGGCCCAACCCGACCCCCCACCTGGAGGCATTCATGAAGGCCCCAATGCGCGTCGCCGTCACCGGCGCCGCTGGCAACATCGGCTACGCGCTCCTCTGGCGCATCGCCAACGGCGAGTGCTTCGGCCTCGACCAGCCCATCATCCTCTCGCTGCTCGAGGTCACCCCGGTCCTCCCCCGCCTCCAGGGCGTGGTGATGGAGCTGGTGGACTCGGCGCTGCCGTGCCTGCACGCGGTCGAGACGTCGGATGACCCCAACGTCGCGTTCGCCGACGCGGACGCCATCTTCCTGGTCGGCTCGCGCCCCCGCGACGCGACCATGACCCGCGCCGACCTGATCTCCGCCAACGGCAAGATCTTCGTCGGCCAGGGCGCGGCCATCTCCAAGGCCAAGCCCACGGTCAAGGTCATCACGGTCGGCAACCCCTGCAACACGAACTGTCTGGTGGCCGCGGCCAACGCCAAGGGCATCCCCAAGACCCAGTTCACCGCCATGACGCGCCTCGATGAGAACCGCGCCGTCGGCCAGCTCGCCCTCAAGGGCAGCACCGTCCCCGCCGCCATCAAGGACGTCTTCGTGTGGGGCAACCACGCGGACACGATGTACCCGGACGTCACCGTCGGCACGATCGACGGCGTGGCGATCGGCGCCAAGTTCGGCGCAGACTACCTCAAGGGCGAGTTCATCAAGACCGTCGCCACCCGCGGCAAGGCCGTCATCGACGCCCGCGGCGCCTCCAGCGCGGCGTCCGCCGCCAACGCGGCGATCGACCACATGCGCGACTGGCACCTCGGCACCCACGGCGCGATCGTCTCGATGGCGATCGTCTCCGAGGGCTGGTACGGCGTCCCGGCCGGCCTGGTCTTCTCGTTCCCCGTGCGCTGCGCCGACGGCAAGTACACCGTCGTCGAGGGCCTGGAGACGGACGACTTCTGCAAGGCCAAGATCGCCGAGAACGTGAAGGCGCTCGAAGAAGAGCGCGCCGCGGTCTCCGAGCTGCTCGGCTAGTCCGCCAGGCCGTCGGGCTCCCTCGGGGGCCCGACGCGCCGACAGCCAGAAAGCCAAGAGGGCTCCCCCGACACGTCGAGGGAGCCCTCTTTGTTTCACCCTACCGTGCTGTCCGCAGACGCAGCCCGGTCAGGCCGAACTCGGCTGGCCGCGCACGGAGCGCGGCGACGTCACCCCCGAAGGGGCGGCGCCGTCAGTTGCCGGGCAGCTGACCGGGCGAGGTCTTGTTGTCCCAGGGGCCGGCCCGGCGCGTGCTCTTGCGCGGGAAGACGACCGGGATGAGGACCAGCGACGCCGCGAGCACCAGGAAGGCGATGGCGACGAGGATGGCGGCCTTCTGGAAGTCGAACTCCATGACGGCGTCCGGCATGATGCCCGTGCCGATCGCGACCTTGATGGCCACGTAGGCAAAGAGCGACACCGGGACGAGCCACATGATCACGATCATCGCGATCTGCTCGCCGCTACGGGCGCCTTCGCGATCTTGGGTCCGGGCGGCCCGCTTGCTCGTCACAGCCTTCTGGTTTGCCATGTTCGCTCCGTGAGGTGTGCCTGACGTCCCCCCGATTCTCTCGGCTTCGTCAGGCATGAGTCGTCTTTCGCTTTCGTCGAGTAAGGGTAAACCCCCATCCCGGATCCGAGAAGGATTTGTTCGAATTTCGGCCTAAAGTTTTCGCAAGAACTGTGGCAGCATCCGGCAATTTTCCGCGCAGGCACTTCGGTACAGTACGGACAGAAATTGCCGGACTGCGAGGCATCGCCGCAGCCTAGAGTAGAGCCCGCAAATCGGCGACCCGCATCCGTCGTCTCGACCGATCCACCGGCAAGCCGCGGCGATTCGGTACTAGGCGCCGACCAGCGACGGCAGCCAGCCCTCAGGCTGCTCCAGGCCGAGCAGGGTGACGATCGACGCCCCCACGCTGGCGATGCCGGGACGAAGCTGGTCGGTGCGCACGGTCCGCGTGCCCGATGGATCCACCACGATGAACGGCACGGGCGCCAGCGTGTGGCTGGTACGCGGGATGGGGTTGCCCTCAGGCCCCAGCTCCACCTTGCCCTTCTTGTCGCGCATCCACATGGCGTCGGCGTTGCCGTGGTCGGCGGTGACCAGCAGGACACCCTTGGCCGCGCGCACCGCCGCCTCCAGGCGACCCAGCTCCAGGTCCACCGCGCAGATCGCCACGCGGGTGGCGTCCAGGTTGCCGGTGTGGCCCACCATGTCGCCGTTCGCCAGGTTGAGCCGGACGTGGTCGTAGGACCCCGACTCGATGGCGGCGATGCAGGCGTCCACCACCTCGGCGGCCTTCATCCACGGCGCCTCGTCGAACGGGCGGCGGTCGCTGGGGACCTCCACGTAGGTCTCGAGCGCATCGTCGAGCTTGCCCGAGCGGTTGCCGTTGAAGAAGTACGTGACGTGCCCGAACTTCTGCGTCTCGGCGCACGCGAAGGTGCGCAGGCCCGCGCCCACCAGCGCCTGGCCGACCGTGCCGTGGATCACCGGCGGCGCGACCAGGTGGTGCTCGGGGAGGTGCAGGTCGCCGTCGTACTGCATCATGCCGGCGAAGGTGACCTTGGGGACGACGCCGCGGTCGAACTCGTCAAAGTCGGGCTCGACGAACGCGCGCGAGATCTCCACCGCGCGGTCGCCGCGGAAGTTGATCAGCAGCACGCTGTCGCCGTCGACCATGCGACCGAGCGGCGCGCCCTGCGCGTCCACCACGACAAAGCCGGGCACGTACTGGTCGTCTAGGTCCGGGCTGCTGGCGTACGCGCGCTCGATGGCGCCCGAGGCGCTGGAGGTGGGCTCGCCCACGCCGTGCACGTGCGCGTCCCAGCCGCGCTTCACCATGGGCCAGTCGGCGCCGTAGCGGTCCATGGTGATGACCATGCGCCCGCCGCCCGACGCGATCGCCGCGTCCACGCCCGACGCCGTCAGCGCCGCCAGCTTGGCCTCCAGCGCCGTCACCCAGACCAGCGCCGAGCGACGCGCGACGTCACGACCGTCGGTGATCGCGTGCACGCGGATGCGCTTCACGCCGTCCGCCACCGCGCGCTCCAGCACCGCGTAGAGGTGGTCGACGTGGCTGTGCACGTTCCCGTCGCTGATCAGGCCGAGCAGGTGGAAGGTGGGTGCCGCGATGAGCGACGCCCACACGTCGGTCTTCCACGCGTCGCCGCTGGACAGCGCCTGGTTCACCAGCTTGGCGCCTTGGTCGAACACCCGGCCCGCGCCCATGGCGTTGTGCCCGACCTCGCTGTTGCCCATGTCGTCGTCGGACGGCATGCCGACCGCCGTGCCGTGCGCGGCCAA
>CANJMY010000089.1 GCA_947475315.1 Pseudomonadota bacterium
AGCCGGTACAGCGTCAGCTCGGTCATCCACGCGAACAGCTGCACGATCGCCATGCCCGGGTCAGCGTCGCCCAGGTTGGTCCACTCGGGCGTGTACTGGGGGATGAGCGCGCGCGCCTCGCGGACGAGGTCTTCGTAGGAGCGGTCGTCGAGACGTGGTGGCTGAATCGGCACGGTCCTAGCTCCCCGTCGCGAGGTCGAGCTGCAGCACAGACTCGTTTCGCGACACCTTGATGCGATAGCGAACGGCGACCGCCATGCGCCCGGACCCGTCCGGACGCGCGGTCACTTCGAGGACGTCCACGCGCGGCTCCCAGCGCTCGAGCGCGGCGCGCACGTGCCACGCCACCAAGCTCGCGTTGGCTTGCGTGTTCGGCCCGAACACCAGTTCGTGCACGCGGCAGCCGAAGTCCGGCAGGTGCTGACGCTCACCCGGCCGCGTGGCCAGGATCAGCGTCATCGCGGAGCGGATGTTGTCCTCGCCCGCCGACGTGGCGATGGCGCCCGTCGCCGGATCGAACCGGAACGGGAAGGCCCAGCCGCGACCAAGGATGTCCGCCTTCACGCCTGCCCCCAACGCTGCGTCGTCCGCCGACCTTGTAGCACGCCCGCCCGCCTCGCTGGGCCAGCGACCGCGCCGCGCTTCCGCCTCTCCGCGATCATGTCGGCCTCGTGTTCGAGCAGAACTGGATCTCGGTCGTGTACGCGCGGCCCGGCTCCATCAGGTGACGGCTGCCGACCACCCAGCCGTCGGGCTTGAAGCTTTCGCGCGCGCAGAGCAGCTTCACCCTGGAATCTGCCCGGATCAGCGGGTTTCCCGTCACCACCGCGCGACCGCGCAAGAAGCCCCACGAGTGCCGGTTCAGCTCGGCGATCGCCACGGCCTTGGCCAGCGCCTGGCTGGTCACCTCGACGTCCGAGAGGTGGGCGATGTCGTCCCACAGGCTCCAAGGGGCGCCCACGGACATCGTGCCCTCGCCGATCGCCACGACCTCGCTCGGCCCAGCGGTGCCCTCCAGGTCTTGACGGGCGCCGGGGTCCCAGGTGTGGACCTCGACGCCCTTGGGCACGCCCAGCGTCGATATCGTCCAGTCCAGGTCGCGCAGATCGGCGTCCCGGACCTCCACCGCGCGACCGGTGAGCGAGGGCTGGCCGAACACCAGCTCCCCCTCCTCCGCGAACAGGATGAAGCCATTGCGGGTGGCCAGGCGGCGCAGCAGGTCCAGGTCCGACTCGTTGCGCTGCATCACGTAGGGGCGCGAGAAGGACCCCGAGTCGGCGCGACGCACCGGGACGCCCACCGCGCCCGCCACCTGACGGAACACGTCGGTGTCGCTCGCGTGCACAAACGTCTTGGTGCGGCGGCTGGCCGCCAGGATGGCGAGCGGGTCCATGGCGATCACGACCAGGCGCTCGCGACCGCCCCGGCGCACATGCCGCAGGCCAGTCACCTTGCCGACGAACACCGGGTGGGGCGCGTCGACGCCCATCTCAATGCGGACGTCATTGCCCAGGTCGACGTTGCTCCAGGGATCGAGGTCGGGCCCGAAGGAGATCTCGGCCATGCCGATCATGTCGACGTGATCCTCGACCACGATCGACTCCAGCCCCTGCGGGTCGGACTGCGTCGCCTCCAGCCGCCCGATGGTCACCTTGTAGGTCCACGCCTGCGCGACCGGCATGCTGCTGGTCCCGCTGGGGGTGGTGACGACGTCGTTGATCTGGATTGGCATGGGTGCTTACTCGTCCAGATCGCGCTTGGTGCGCTCGACCGAGCTGTCGACCTGGCGCTTGGCCACGTCCGCGCCCTCGGCGGTCTCATTCGCCGCGTCGCGCGCGTCGTCCGCCTTGGCCGCCGTCTTGGCGGCCGTGGTCCCCGCGTCCTGCGCCTTGCCGATGCCCTCGTCGGCCGTGTCCTGCGCGTCGTGCAGCGCGCCGCCCATCTCCTCGGCGGTCTGCGTGATGCCGCCAAAGCCGCCGCCGACGGGATCGTCGAACGGATCAACCGAGCCTGCCTCAGAGAAGGAGGTCGGCACGGACGACTTGGAGGAGGTCTCCATGGCGTCGGCCATCGCGGCGTCGCCGGGGATGACCACCTCCGTGCCCGCGGGCACGTTCGCCGGGTCGGGGATGTTGTTTGCGCGCGCCACGTCCGCGGTCGACGCGCCGTTCGCAGCCGCCACCGAAGACAGCGTCTGGCCTGGGCCGACCGTCGCGGTGGTCGTCCCGGCGAGCGAGGCCGGCGTGGTGGCGCCCGTCCCCGTGACCGCGCCTGCGTCCGTCGCGTGCTCCTTGAGCTGAAGCTGGACCTTGGCGCGCACCGGCGTGCCGTCCGGCTTGAACATCGAGTACAGCACCTGGATGCGCTCAAGCACGCAGACCAGCTCGAAGCCGCCCCACGAGAACTGAAGGTACGGCGGGCGATCCGTGTGGCGCGGCGCGGACGTGTCCGTCACCGACTGCTCCAGCAGCGCGCGAAAGTCGTTGATGTAGGCGGTGTTCACGTTGTCGCCGCCGCGCGTGGTGTCGAACCACAGCTCCATCGACAGCGCCGCCGGGGCGCCGCGCTCATACTGCAGCGACGGACGCGCGCGGTTGCCCTGATCACGCCACTGGGCCGTGTCCGTGAGCGTGAACTCGGTCGGGTTGAACTGCACGCTCAACGCCACGCCCGTGGTGAGGTTCGTGAACGACGCCTTGTCGTTACCAGTCGGTGGTGGCATGTCCGATCCCCTCTCCGCGCTCCTGGGCGCGCTCCAGCTCGCGGAGGACCGCCTCCAGCACTTCGCGCTGCAGGGTGTCCAAGCTCATGTCCTGTGCGCCTGCCGCGGCCGCGGCCGTGGAGGCGCCGGCGGCCTCCGCAGGCTCAGACGCACGTCGCACCCAGCGCTGCGCGTCCGCCTCGCGCTGCTCCGACTCCACCAGATGGACCAAACCTTCCAGCTTGCTCGCGAGGCGGGTGAGGCGCGTCTGGTTCGGGCGATCGGCGCGCGTGCGCATCGGGCTGCCGCGCAGGGTCGCCAGCGCCGCCGCGGTCTTCTCGCGCCGCGCCTCCTGCTGCTTGGATGGCGCCGTCACGCCAGACGGCGCGGTCGTGCGCGCGTGCAGGGGCTTGGCCTCGTCCGAAGGGAGCGCCTTCATCTGACGCATAGCCGCCACCACCTTCGCGCCAAGCTCTGGCGAAGACGCGAGCGCCGCGGCCACGTCCTTGGGCGCCGACGACAGCGCGCGCCGCCAGGCGGCGATCCCGACGTGACCGCCGCGCGCGGAGGAGGATGGGGTCACGGCTACGTCGTCCCACGCCTGCGGTGACGACACCTCTGCGAGCGTCATCAACGGGCCCTCCAGGCCGCGCGAAGCGTCGGCCGCGCGATGCTCCACCGGCGAGGCGCCGCGGTCTCGGAGGCGCGTGGTCGGACGGGCTCGGCCCGCGCGCCGCGCGGTCGCCGAGGCGATGGAACTCGACGCGCCCGAGTCGAACGACGCCTGCGCAGACGCATCGTCACTGATCGCACCGCCGGTGAGCGCACCGTCGAGCAACGAAGGCTCAGGCGCACGGAGGGCGCGCGACGCGCCACGCACCGGCGCCAACGCCTCATGGCGCGCGCGCACTGCGTCGGCGAAGGCGTCCGGCGCCACACCACCCGCCGCAGGGAGCGCGCCGGTCGCCGCGAAGAAGCCAAACGCCGGCCCCGCTTCAGCGCGGCGCTGGGCGTGGCCGACCGGACCCGGGCGAGCGTCGCGACCGGCTATGGGCGCCGAACCCGCGACAGTCGACGCGCCGACCTCAGGTCGGATCCAAGACATCGGCGGCGCGGCGAGCGCGGTCGACGAGGAGGTCGTGGGCACCTCGGCCGCGCGCGAGGCGTCTGCGCGGGTGGCGCGCTCCAGCGCTCGGGTGGTCGCGGAGACCGGCGCGAGCGTGGGCTCCGCGGACGCACCGGCGCCGACGCCTTCCGGGGCGACGCGTTCGGCCGAGCGCGGCCGAAGCTCGGCGCGGGCCGCAGGCGTCGACCCAGCGCGACCTTCGGATCCGAAGAGGCGCGCGCGGACGCCCCCGGCGGCCTGCGGCGAGGACGGGTTCGACTCGCCCGCCTCCCCGACCATGCCAGCGCCGTCGAGCCCGATGAGGGCGACGTCGGTGGCGCGCGACGGTCGCGTGCGCGGCGCGGCCAGACCGCCCATGGAGCCCCGCACGCCCGCGGCGCGCGGCAAGATCGATCGTGCCGCGAGACCGTCGTCCGCGCGCGCCTCCGACTCCGACCGACGCGCCGCGCGCGCCAGCGGACGCGCCGCCGCCTGCGCCGCCTGCTCGGAAGCTTCCCGCGCGAGCTCGAACGTGTCTCCGAACCCGTCGTCCCCGAACGCCGCCGGGCGCCGCGCCCCTCCGGCGAAGGTCGAGGACGAGCCGGGGCGCGCGCGCGTCGCCCCTGTGGCCGCGGTCGCGCCATGCGGCGGCGTTCCCCATCGCGCCAGTCGAGTGACCGAGAGCGCCTCGCCGTCGTGTTCCGGGCCGGTCAGCCAAACGGGGTCGGCCGCGCCCGGCAGCACGCGACGCACCGTCTCCGGCGCGTCGAGGCGCGCGTGCGCGGCCGCGATCGGCGCCCAGCCCACGCTCGGCTCGTCGGACGCCAGGGGACCACGTGCCGAAGACCGCCCGATCCCCGTCGAGAGCGGCCGCGCACGCCCCACGCCGCGAGACGGCACCGCGCGCGCCGCTGCACGCGCCACCGCGCGCCCCCGACGCCGCGCGCGCGGGGGCATCGACGGCTCGGCCCGGGGCACAAACGAGCCCGCCTGGGTCTGCGACAGAGCGGCGGTCCGGTCGGACGCCTCAAGCGGCCTGCCAAGGAGCACGGGCTCGGGCTCGTGGACTTCACGCGCAGCACGAGCGCCCGGCGCGGGGCGCTTCGTCGATGGGCGACCGACGCTCGCAGACGGACGACCGGCGCGACGCGGCGCGCGCGACCAGCCGCTCACGGCGTTCGCCTCTTCGGGGGCGTCCTCAGCCTGCGGGACCACCCAGACGAACCCGTCCGGCGAGAGCATGTAGGCCTCGCCGAGCACACGCAGGACGGTGGCGCCGCGGGTCTGGCCCCAGCGGTCCCACGCAGGCAGCGCGGTGCCGAAGCCCTCCATCACGCGCGAGAGCAGCCTCGCGCGACGCGGCGAAGCCCCCGGCGCCCCGCTGTCGTCTCGGCTGCGCGCCCACGCCCGCGACGCTGCCCCCTGACGCGCCGCGCCCACGCCGCGTGTCGCCGCGCGCGCCACAAGCCGCGCAGTGAGCGCAGCTCCGACGTCGTCCAGCGCGGGCGTGGTGTCGGTCACTCGTCGCCATCCGTCACGGTGATGCCTTCATGCGCGAGCTCGATCGTCTCGATCGCCATCGCCGAGCCGCCTCCGTCGAGCGCCGGACCGTCCCAGCTGATCGGCCATGCGTTCGTGAAGTGGAAGCGACGGACCACGTTGCAACCGTCGTCGAGCACCGCGATCGAGCCTGACTTCACGTGATCCTCGTTGAACGGCTCGCGCACGTAGTCGTCACGCCACTTCTGGAGCGTGCGCTTCTCAGCCAACGCGCAGCGCAAGACGATGTTCTGCCAGGTGGTACGCCCCGGGCGCTGATGCGCGAACGTGTTGAGGCCGCCCTCCTTGATGGAGATGACCTCTGCCGCGTTCTTCAGACCGGACGCCTCGACGATCTCAGCGACCTCCTCGCCCGCGATCTCGAGCTTGAAGAAGTGGCTGCCGTAAGGGTCTTTGCGAAGGTCGTCGGCCATGGCTCCCTCACCGCCCAAGCTGGAGTTCGATCTCGACGAACTCGGTCGCCGTGACCGGGCGCATGCGCACCGACACGTGGATCTCGCCGCGGTCGACCACCGCGCGCGGGTTCGTCTCTTCGTCGCACTGCACCGCGTACTCTGAGCCCGCGGTGTCACCGGTCAGCATGCCCGCCGACCAGAAGCCGTCCAGGCGCGAGCGCACCATGCGCGCCGCGACCTGCCAGAGCTCGGGGCGCATGGACTCGAAGACGATCCACTCCGCGTCGCGGCGCAGGCGCTCCGTGATCACCGACACGATCCGACGGGCCGTCACCTGACGCCAGCGCTCGTCCTGCGAGAGCGTGCGCGCGCCCCACACCACCAGGCCGCGCCCGGGCGAGGCCACGATCGGGTTCACGCCGTCTTCCAGCAGCGCGCCCGCGTCGCGGAAGCCCACGTTGGCCTCGGCGTCCGTCCAGCCGCGTAGCTCCACGTTCGCCGGGGCGACCCGCACGCCCATCGGCGCGTTCGCAAGGTCGACGCGCGCATACGTGCCGACGATCGCGCCCGACGGAGGCAGCACGGTGTCGCCCGCGGCCAGCCAGGGCCAGTAGAGCGCCGCAAAGGACGCGTCGGCGCCCGCCGACGTCCGGAAGCGACGGGCCCAAGCGCGCACGTCCGCCTCGTCCAAGCCGCGGGGCGGGTCGACGATCAGGAAGCGGTGGCCGGACTCGGCGCAGATCGACAGCAGCTCCAGCCACGCGGCGCCGCCCGGCCACACCACGTCGTCCGCAGCGGCCTCGGTGGGCAGGTACGCGAACGCAGGCGCGGCGATGAGAGACACCTCGTCCATCGACCGCAACCGATCGCGCAGCGGCTCCAGCGTGCGCGCGACGGCGTGAGGCGTGGCCAGATCCGACGGCGCGCGGATGCACACGCCGAACGCCGTGGCGCGCTCGCCGCCGTTCGCGAAGTAGGCGCGCAGGCCGGCGCGGGTGGCCGGGTCCAGCAGCGACGCCGCGGCGACCTTGTCGAGCCCCGTCGCCGCACGCACCTCCACCTCGACCACGGCCCCAGGCGTGGCGCCCAGCGGCCAGCGCGACGGCGTCACCACGCCCACGAACCCAGCGTGGTCCGTGTGCAGCGAGCGCTCGTCGGCAGACGACGCTCGGACGTGGGTGATCAGGATGCCGGGATTCAAGACGGGCCCTCGATGGGGGTCGGGCACGCGGACGCGCTCACCGACCCGTGTTGATCTTGTCGTTGATGCCCGAGATCTCCTTCACCCAGCGGTGCCGCTCCTGGTGCGACAGGTTGAGGATGGTCTCTCGGTCCCAGTGAAAGTGGTAGGCGACAAATGCTACCTCCTTGAAGATATTCTCCAAGGGGTAGCTCACGATTCCCCCAGCTTTCCGTACTCCTTGTCGAACTTCCCGCCGCAGTGCGGGCAGGTGACGTTGACCATCGCTTCTTCTTCGTTGATGCGGTTGTACATCTCTTCGAGGAAGCGCAGATCGCTGGCAAACAAGTTCTCGATGTGGATCGGCTTGACCTCGGGCAGCGAGCCGAGCTTCGTGACGACACGGCTCAGCAGCAGCACGATGAGGTAGGCGCGGTTGCGCTGCACACGCACGTCGTTGAGCGGGATGATCTCGTCCTTGGCCGTGGCCAGGCGCATGACGCCTTCACGGTGGACGTTGCCTTCGCTGTCGACGTAGCCGCGGGGCAGCTCGAATTCGTATTCGGTCTTGAAGCTCATCGGGTCTCCGGATCGGGGTCGCTGGCTCGCGCGCCCGCCAAAGCGGACGCACGGGATCGCGTCGACGACGACGGCGGGCCAAGGGCGCCCGCCACGCCGTTACTTCATCACACGCTCAACACGCTCGACGGTCAGCTCGATCTGCTCGACGGCCATGCCGGACTGGGTGGAGTCCATCTCAGGGACGATCCACTTGCACGGCCACGCCTCGAAGAAGTTGAACTCCGCGACCACCGTGCTGCCGTCGTTGTCGAGCACCGTGATGGTGCCCGCGCGACGATCGATCACGCCGTCCTCGATGTTCTTGCGCCACTTGGCCAGATCGTCCGTCGCCGTGTAGCCACGGGCGAGGGTGATGTTGGAGTAGGTGGTGCGACCCGGCTTCTTGCGGACGACCTTGTCGTTGCCCTGCTTGAACTCGACCACTTCGGTCTCGCTCGACATGCCGGACATCGACTTGAAGCCGCCGACGATGGTCTTGGCATCGCTTGTGATGCCGCCGATCTCGAGGAGGAAGTTGTAATTGCCGAAGAGTTCTTCGGTGACGCCACTGCCAGCCATGTTGAATCTCCTTCAGATGGAAGTTTGGGGAGCCCGGTCGCCCGGGCGGAAGTCGGTCCCCCGCCTGGTCCTCCGGGCGGGGCAATACGTCCCCGCCTGGTCCTCCAGGCGGGGCAATCGGTCCTACTCGTTGAGCGAGGCGCCGCCGTCCCACTGGCCGATGCTGAACACGACGAACTCGGCCGGCTTCACCGGGCAGATGCCGATGGAGACGTTCACCTGACCGGCGTCGATCAGGTAGCGGGGGTTGGACTCCTCGTCGCACTTGACGAAGAAGGCCTCCTCCGCGGTCTTGCCGAAGAGCGCGCCGTTGCGCCACACGCGCATGAGGAACGCGCGGACGTCGCGGTTGAGCTTGGTCCACAGCAGCTGGTCGTTCGGCTCGAATACGGCCCACTGGCTGCCCGCCAGGATGGACTGCTCGACCATGATGAACAGGCGGCGGACGTTGACGTACTTCCAGGACGCGTCCGACTTGGTGGCGAGCGTGCGCGCGCCCCAGATGCGGATGCCGCGATCACGGAAGTCACGGATCACGTTGATGCCGCGGTCGTTGTACTGGCCCTGCTCGATCTTGTTCACAGACTGCGACAGGCCGGTGATGCCCATCACGATCTCGTTCGCGGGCGCCTTGTGCACGCCGCGCTCGCCGTCGACGCGGGCGATGACGCCGCAAACGAAGCCAGAGGGGGGCGCGTAGACCTCATTCTTGGTGGTCTTGGACAGCTTGCGGCGCAGCGGGCCGGTGACACCCGCCTCCTGCGCGCCCGTGTACCAGGCCGGACGCGTGATCTTGACCCACGGCACGTACATGGCGCCGTAGCCCTTGTCGGACGCGGGGATGTCCATGTCGCCGAGCGAGACGATCGGGCCGTCGAGGACCGCGAAACGGTCGCGGCGGATCTCGCAGAACTCGAGGACCTCCTTCTGCTGCACGGCGTTGGTGCCAGGCGCGGCCATCAGCGCGATGTCCTCGGCGTCGTCGAACGCGTGCAGGCCGGACTTGACGCCCTCGTTGCCGCGGATGGAGCCTTCGAGGTTCTTCGTGCCCATCAGGTACACGTAGGCCTTGCCGCCGCCGTTGTCGTAGAAGCCCTGCAGGGCCGCGACAAAGTTGAAGACGGACGGCTGCGACAGGAAGTCCTGGAAGCGGCCCTTGAGCGTGATGTCCGAGGTCAGCGCGTCGAACACGGCGTCCGCGGCGTCATCGGGATCCGTGATGGACTTGCCGACGAGCGCCTCGATCGACTCGGTCTCCACCAGGTACTGGGCGAAGAAGCTCTGCAGCCAGTGGAAGAACTCCTTCTTGTTCGTCACCGGCCACGGCGACACGGAGTAGTCGTCAAACAGGCTGGTGCCTTCGGCGCTCTTGTACTCGATGCCGTAGGCAGCGAGCAGATCGGCGGCGACCTTGGGCTGAGGCTTGTCGAGCGGGAAGGTGTTGTGGACCTGGTTGAACAGGGCCTCGACCGCCTTCTCATCGGTGGCGGTCACGACGCCGGCGGTGCTGAGCGCCTCGGCCGAGACCTCGACCGACGCGTCCTTGCCCGAGGTGATCTTGGTAGCGCCGCTGTCCGACTTGCTGAACGTGACCTTGTGGCCGTTGAGCTCGAGCAGGGTCTTGAGGTTCTTCACCTTGCCGCGGCGCAGGCCGAACTGCTCGGTGAGCGCCGCCACGGCGGCCTCGGTCGACTTGACCGCGCCCCTGGCGTCGACCACCGCGGGCAGCAGCTTGCCGCTCACGGTCTGGTCGCCGACGGAGCCCGTGATGGCGATCGCGTCGATCTTCGGCTTGAACTCGAACAGTCCGAGGAAGCCCGGAATGGACGTCGCCGCCGCCGCGATCGGCTTGGGGCCAGAGTCCACTTCGCGGATGTACACACCTGGTGTCTGGTACTCCATCTCTTAGTCCTCGTCTGGGGAATCGGGAGAAGGCTTCGGCTCTGTCCCCTGCGGGCCGAAGGGTGCGGGACGACGCGCCGTGGGAAGCCGGGCGCGAGACGCGCGGCTGCCTGGACGCGGGGAAGGAGCATCGGGCACCGACTCCAGGCGTCCCGCGCGAACCATGGTGGGCGGCGCCGAGATCAGCGCTCCTTCCATGGCCACACGGGCCCGGTACGTCACGTACGGCCTGTACGGTGCTTCGAAGATGTTGAAGAAGTGCACGGCGTCGCCGAGCGGCAGGTCGTCGACAATGTCGACCGACACCTTCTCCATGATCACGCCATCACGGGCGGAGGGGTCCCACGGGCGGCCGAGGCTGTCCACCGCGGCGCCGTCCGGCAGCACGTAGCGGCGCGGGCGGTACAGCAGGTGTGTGGCTTCGTGCAAGCGCATGAGCACATGGCCCAGGATGCGCTCGGCGTTGCTGCGGAACTTCGCGTGGGTGGCGACCATGTAGTACAGGTCGAGGTAGAGCGGCGGGCGCTCGTAGAGGGCGTGGGCCGACGTGTCTTCGTCGACGTCGCCCGACACCTTGGCCCGGCGCCAGCGCTTGTGGTTGAGCAGGTCCGCGTTGCGCGCGATCCGGTAGAGGTAGACGTAGACGACCTCTTCGCGGTCCTTCGGCTCGAACTCGATGTCCTCTTCGATGCGCGGGGCGGGGCGGCCGGCGGGCCAGCCGTCGGCGAGCCACGCGTGCAGGGCCTCAGTCACCTCACCGATGATCCCGCTGCCCTGGTAGGGCCCGCGAGGCATCGTGGTCACCGGCTCGGCCTTCACCGGACACCCGCGCGCGGCATCGCCGGGAGGTCCATCGTCAGCTTCCGGGTGGACAGGCGCACCAGCAGCGGCGCGGCGCGGCCAAGCTCGGCGACCCGGAGCGTGCTCCGTTGGGTCGACTCCGCCCGAACGACGCGCTCCCCGCAGGCGACGCGCTCGGGGCGCGCGGGGCCTCGCGAGAGTACGCGGAGCGCAAACGCAACCCGAGCCGGCACCATCTGACGATGTGCGAGTCTGTCGAGTCGTATGAACGCCCGATGGAACATTTAAGCCCGCCCCCCCGCGGATCACTCTGCGACTACACCGGCCCCAAAGACCCGGCCACCGGATCCACCGAACACCCCCCTTCAATTTCCGCTTCGCCCGGACTTGCCACAGTCCGGTTACGGACCCGCGATGAAGCAATCCGTTCGGCCGGCCCCCGATCATGCGCCCTCGACGCCCGCGAGTACGATACCGCTCGCACAGTCGAGCATGAGCATCGAGGGCGCGCGACTGCGAGGGGCCTCGGATGAGGCCGCGGAGACGCTGCTGGACACTGTCCGCGACCGCCTCCTAGAGTTGGCCTCGTTCGTCCGTGCCGAGGACGTCCCCAAGGAGACCGACGCGGACTGGGCGCACGCCGCGTCGCATGCCCCTCATGGGTCGGCCCGCCTCCCATCGACCGGGCGCTGGGGTGGGGTCGCCGAGGCGTACCGGGCCGCCGCCGCCGCCGCCGCGCGCGGCGATTTGGTGCAGGCCGCCAGCCGCCTTCGCGACGCCGAGCGGCTCGACGCGCGCGCCCGTCGCCAAGCCCCCTGGGCGCTGCCTGCGCTCGCCGAGGAAGCGTTCCCGCGTACGGTCCCCCGCACCTTCGCCACGCCGCGGGACATCCCCCAAGACATCTCCAGCCTGGCCGACCAGATCGCGCTGCGCGAGGGCGCCCTGCCCCGCCCCGGCGTGCTGGACGACCTGGAGCCTCGAGCGCAACTCGCCCCCGAGCCCGAGGACGACGATGAGCTGGACTGAGGACCTTCGCG
>CANJMY010000090.1 GCA_947475315.1 Pseudomonadota bacterium
AACCATGCGAGCCGTGCGACCCGTGAGAGCCGTGCGAACCATGCGAGCCGTGCGACCCGTGAGAGCCGTGCGAACCATGCGAGCCGTGCGACCCGTGAGAGCCGTGCGACGCATGGGAACCGTGCGAGCCGTGGCTGCCGTGCGAGCCGTGGCTGCCGTGCGAACCATGCGAGCCGTGCGACCCGTGAGAGCCGTGCGAACCATGCGAGCCGTGCGACCCGTGCGAGCCGTGCGACGCATGGGAGCCGTGCGACCCGTGCGAGCCGTGCGACGCATGGGAGCCGTGTGACCCGTGCGACCCGTGCGAACCATGGGAGCCGTGCGAGCAGTGGCTGGCCAGGAACACGCCGCCGTTGTCGGGATCCGACACGAGCATGTCGGCCTTCTGGAGGAGGCCGTCCACGTCGACTTCGGTGACCTGGCGGGTCTCCTCGGACTGCAGGAATTGCACAGGCTTCTTGGTGAGGCCCGGAAGAGGCGGCAGGCCGGAAAGATCCTTCTTGGTCATCACAACTCCCTTGTCCAGGCGCACGGCGACTGAAACACGCTGGACTACGTGCCTATGGTACACCCGTCTGCAAGCGCGCGGCGCGCATTTTCGCGACGATCGCGTCAATTGCGTGCTGATCGAGGCATTAGCCCCACCAATCCAACGGACTTTTCGCGAGATGCCGTGGCGCGCGGGCGATCAACGCAACGATGATGCTTGCACAAGCGCGGCCTGCGCGGTTAGACGGGCCCCGCGTCGCGCACGCACCCCAGTTCGGGGCATTAGCTCAGTTGGTAGAGCGCAGCATTCGCATTGCTGAGGCCAGGGGTTCGACTCCCCTATGCTCCACACCCCTTCGGCCCGATCGGTGACCCCGGTCGGGCCGACTCAATTCGGCTACATGGTCTCCCCATGAACGACGTGACCTCCGGCTTCGCGCGCACTGACGACGGGCTCCAGATCTACTGGCGCAGCCTGGGCGAAGGCCCGGCGCTGGTCTGCTGCAACGGCGTGGGCGTCTCCACCTTCTTCTGGAAGTACATCGCCCTGCACTTCCGCGAGAAGTACCAGGTGATCCTGTGGGACTACCGGGGCCACGGCCTGTCGAGCGTCCCGCGTGACATCAAGCGCGCCGACCTGTCGATCGAGCGCAACGCCCGCGACCTGTTCACGGTGATGGACGCGCTGGGCCTGGATGAGCCCGCCGTGCTGCTGGGCCACTCCATGGGCTGCCAGGTCATCCTGGAGGCGCACAAGCAGCAGCCGGACCGCATCCGCGCGCTCGTCCCCATGTTCGGCACCTACGGCAAGCCGATCGACACCTTCATGGACTACCCGCGCTCGCGCGAGATCTTCGAGATGATCAACGGCGTGGCGTCGGTCTGGGGCAAGAACTCGTTCCGCTTCCTGCTGCCGCTCTACGCGTCGCCGTTCGCGTTCGCGTTCAGCCGCCTGACCGGCGCGGTCGACCGCTACTACGCCGCCAAGGTCGACATGGAGCACTACATGGAGCACCTGGTCCACATGGACCCTCGGGTGTTCCTGGGCATGGTCGAGCGCATGGCCAACCACGACCTGTACGACCATCTGCCCCAGGTGCACGTGCCTACGCTGGTGTTCGGCGGCGAGAAGGACCTGTTCACGCCGCTGTACTGCTCCAAGCGCATGGCCGCGGCCATCCCCGACGCCGAGCTCACGGTGCTGGCCGACGGCAGCCACGCGGCGATCGTCGAGCACCCCGACGCGATCAACCGCCGCATCGAGCGCTTCCTGAACGAGCGCGTCACCTTCTAGGGCGCATCGCTCGCGCGCCCTTGAGCACGAACGACGCGTCACGACGCGAAGCGGGCGCGCTCCCCTACTTCCGTCTGCGCTTCCGACGCTTCTTGCGGGCGGCCGCAGCGCGCACGTCCGGGAACGGCGACTTCACGTCTCCGGCCAGGCGACGCCACGCGACGTGGGCCAGGCGCAGCAGACGACCGTGCTGCGGCAAGCGCAGCTGCGGGTCCTCGCGGGCGATGCGCAGGGCCTCGGCGCGCGCCGCGACCAGCACGTTGCCGTCGCGCTTGGGCTCGAACCAGCGCCAGGTGATGGGCACCACCGTGGGCAGGTCGTCGGCCAGCTTGAACAGGTCGGAGGCGCGCTCGGCGAGCACCTCGTCGGACGTGGCGTCCGCCAAAGCGTGGACCCAGGCGAGCCGCTGCTCCTCGGGCTCAGCGCCCAGGACGTAGTGCATGGTGCCGCCCGACAGCTGGGCGCGCATGGCGAGCAGGCGCTGCAGGTCGACGCGATCGGCGTACTCGACCAAGCCCGACACCGCGCGCGGCGAGGTCGGCATCCACTCGATCGGCACCGTGGAGAGCAGCACCTGGGCGCGGCGCTCCAGGAAGTCCGACCAGGCGCGCTGGCGGTCCTTCTCGCTGGTGGCGCCGTGGAACAGCGCGATGGTGGCGCCGTCGAAGATCTCGGCGCGCATGGTCTCGATGAGCGCGGTGGCCTCGCGCAGCGTGAACAGGTCGGTGCCCTGCTTGCGGAACGGGAACGCGATGATCGCGGGGCGACCGGCCTTCACGTCCTCAGCCAGGGCCCGGTAGGCCTCAGCGCGCTCGGACTCCTTCCACACTCGGCCCTCGGCCGTGGGCGCGCCCGACGGCGGCAGCACCGTCAGGTCCCAGCGTGCCCAGGCCGCGCCCAACACCCCACCCGGGAGCACCGTGCGGGCGACGACCAGCACGTCCGGACGCGGCGCCTTGAGCGTGCGCGCGCGGGCGGACATGGCGCCATAGGACGCCTGCTCGTACGCGACGACCAAGCCCAGTCGACGCCACTCGTTGGCCGGATCCAGCGCGACAGAGGTGCCGATGACCACGTGGTGATCGCCGCGCTTGAGCATGTCGCGATCCGCGCGGCGCAGCTCACCCGTGACGAGGATGGGCGACAGGCCGTAGGTCCGCAGGATGGTCTCCCAGCGGTCGAACAGCGCGGTGGCGTACGGGACTTCTGGCAGCAGGATGGCGACCTGGTGGCGGCTCTCGGCCACCATGAGGATGGCCTGCAGGACCACGTCGTCCACGCCGGCGTCGGTGCTGCCGACCAGCACGCGCTGCATCGGCGTGCTCGACCGCAGCTCGCGCTTGATGACCTCAAGCGCCGCCTGGGCCGCGTCGCCCAGCGGATCCAGCGACAGGCGAACGGCCAGATCCGACACGTTGCCGTGAACCGCCGGGTTCACCACGCCGCGCTCGGCGTTGCCCTCGAACCGGCCGAGCGCTGTACCCAGCTCGACCACAAGGGCCTCGTCGAACGCAAGGCGCTTGCGGCTCTCGGCGTCCAGGCCACGACCGTGGGCATGGGCGACCGCGTCCGTCAGCGAGCCGAAGTGCGCCGCCTCCAGCGTGCGGGGCGGGAGCGGCTCTTCGAGCTGGGCCGTGTCCTCCGCAAGCGCGCCGATCAAGTCACGGACGTCGTCCTCGCGGTCCCCGGCGCCGTAGTCGACCGGGTGGCACTGGCCGTGGGCCGCGGTGGCGAGCGCGCCGTTCTCCAGCCGCGTCGTGCCCTCGTCGGGCCGCACGACGTCGCCGACCACGACCACCTTGGCGCCCGGCTCCAGCCGCAGCATGTCGGCCTCGCGGAAGGGGCGACGCCAGCGGACCTCAAGGGCGCCCGCGCCCACCAGCCCGATCGCCGAGCGACGGCCGCCGTCCGCAGACAGCACGGTCCAGCGCGCCCGCACGCGACCGCCCACCGCCACCTGCCCGTCCGGGAGGTCGCGACCGGCGCCGTGAACCGGCGTGAGGGTGTCTTCGCGCACGGGCCGGAGCGTCAGCGCGTCCCACACCGTGTCGAGGCCCAAGGCGGCCGCCGCGTCGAGCAGCTCGTCCGGCAGGTCGATGTCGGAGATGGGCGTGTCCCACCGGGCGCCGGACAGCAGCGATCCGACCAGCTCCTCGGACTCCTCGCCACCTTCGACGATCAGCACCGCGTCGACCGCGGCCTCAGAGACCGGCTCGACGGCGGGCGCGGCCGGATCGTGACGATCCCCTTGCGGCTTGGGGCCGCGATCACCCCGGCGGCCCTCGCGCCCCTGCCGCTTGCCCCGACGATCCCCTTCGGCGGGCGCAGGCGCCACGACGGGCGCAGGCGCAGCGGGGGCCGCGGCCGGCTCAGGGCGCGGGCGCAGATCCACCACCGAGAGCGGCAGGCCCAGGCGCTCGTCCAGGCGACGCACCAGCGCGCCCACCCGGGTCAGGCGCGCGACGCGACCCGCCTCGTCGGCCTGATCCAGCCCGTCGAAGGCGGCCGTGATCTCGGCGGCGTCGGCGTCATGAGGTGCGGGCAGCGACACCGCCACGAGCGCGCGCGCCAAGCGGGCGCAGGACACCGCGAAGGGCGCCTCACCGGCCCGCTCGGGCGCGAGCGAGAGCACACGCCGCAGGGGGCGGACGGCCTTCTCCCACTCGACCAGAACGCGAGAGTCGTCTTGGCCCGTCATCGGGCACCTCCGTGGGGCACGCGACCGTCAGTCGCCAATGTACTCCACCTGCATGATCTCCCACCGACGCACGCCACCGGGCGCCGGGACGGAGACCTCATCGCCCTCCGACTTGCCGATCAGCGCCTTGCCCACGGGGGACTTGAAGCTGATGCGGTGGTTCTCGATGTCGGCCTCGTTCTCGCCGACGATGCGCCAGGTGCGCCGCTCTTCGGACTCCGCGTCCTTGAGGTGGACGGTCACGCCGAACACCACGCGGCCATTCTGGGGCAGCTTGGCGACGTCGATGATTTCGGCGCCAGCGCAGACGCCCTCAAGGTAGACGATGCGGCCTTCGCAGTGAGATTGACGCTCCTTGGCGTCCTCGTACTCACTGTTCTCAGAGATGTCGCCGTGGGCGCGCGCCTCTTCGATGTCGCGCACGATCTTGCCCCGCTCAAATTCCTTGAGGTGCTTGAGCTCCTCCGCAAGCTTGCGGAAGCCCGCCGGGGTCAGGGGATGACGACTCATGATGGCTCCTCGAACGGTCCGCCTGCTGTCGCGACTCGACCGAGCCGCGCGACCGCCGGAATGGACTAATAGGTGCGCCTGCTAACGCATGCCGAACGGGCCGCCATCCGACCGACCGAATCCTGGCCTCAGCGCGCCAGGACGCCGTTGCGGTCGACGCTGGCCTCGGACTGAAACGACAGGGGGATCGGGTGCGGCCAAAGCGGTAACGCCAGATCCATGCTCCAGGCGCAGGCCACCTTGCGGAGCCCGTCCTTGCCTTCGTCGAGCTTACAGGCCTGGTCACGGACGGCGTCCAGGCCGGCGCGGTCGAGCTCGTACTGCAGGCGCTGCTTGGCCTTGTCGATCCCGAAGTCCCGCCAGTCGAGCGCCACGGCCACGGTGATGCCGTCCAACATGTAGTCGTCGCGCAGCAGCCAGCCGATCCGCCACGCGGGCACGGCGCCGAGCGCCAGCACCACAGCGAGCAGGGCCACGCCCCCACGGATCAGCCAGGTGCGCACGGGTCAGTCCCCGCCGATCTTGAGCACCGCCAGGAAGGCCTCCTGAGGCACCTCGACGGTTCCCACCGACTTCATGCGCTTCTTGCCCTCCTTCTGGCGGTCGAGCAGCTTGCGCTTGCGGCTGATGTCGCCGCCGTAGCACTTGGCCGTGACGTCCTTGCGCATGGCCTTGACCGTGCTGCGGGCGATGACACGGCTGCCGATGGCGGCCTGCACCGCCACGTCGAACATCTGACGCGGGATGAACTCCTTGAGCTTCTCCGTCAGCGCCGAGCCCTTGTAGTAGGCGTTGTCGCGGTGGCAGATGATCGACAGGGCGTCGACCAGCTCGCCGTTGAGCAGCACGTCCACCTTGACCAGATCGGCTTCCGAGTACTCGGTGAGCTCGTAGTCCATGGACGCGTAGCCGCGGCTCACGCTCTTGAGCCGGTCGAAGAAGTCGAACACGACCTCACCGTAGGGGACGTCGTACCCAAGGACCACGCGACCCGGCGACGGGTACTCGAACGAGACCTGACGACCGCGACGCTCCTCGCACAGCTTGATCACCGCGCCGATGTACTCGTCGGGGCAATGCAGCGTGAGGCGCGCGAGCGGCTCCTCGATCTTGTCGAACTTGCCCGGATCCGGCAGCTCCGACGGGCTGCGGATCTCGAACACGTTCCCGGTCTTGGGGTACACCCGGTACACGACCGACGGCGCGGTGGTGATCAGGTTGAGGTTGTACTCGCGCTCCAGGCGCTCCTGCACGATCTCCATGTGCAGCAGGCCCAGGAACCCGACCCGGTAGCCCAAGCCCAGCGCGTCCGACACGTCCGGCTCGATGGTGATGGCCGAGTCGTTCAGCTTGAGCTTGTCCAGCGCGTCGCGCAGGTCCTCGTAGTCGTTGGAGTCCACCGGGTAGATGCCGGAGAACACCATCGGCTTGATCTCGCGGAAGCCGGGCAGCGCCTCGGTCGACCCACCGACCGCGTGGGTGATGGTGTCACCGACCCGCGCCTCGCGGATCTCCTTCACGTTGGCGATCACGAAGCCGACGTCGCCCGCGGAGAGCGCGTCGCGGGGCACGGAGGTGGGCGTGAACACGCCGAGCTTCCCGACCTCATGGCGTTGGTCGGTCGCCAGCATCTTGATCTTCTCGCCGACCTTGATCGTGCCGTTCTTCACGCGCACCAGCATGACGACGCCGACGTACGGATCGAACCAGGAGTCGATCACCAGCGCCTGGAGCTTGGCGGACGCGTCCCCCACGGGCGCGGGAACGAACGCGACCACCGCCTCCAGAACGTCGTCAATGCCCAGGCCGGTCTTGGCCGAGCAGCGCACGATGTTGGAGCAGTCCAGGCCGACGCCATCCTCCAGCTGCCGGATCACGTTGTCGACGTCCGCGGAGGGCAGGTCCACCTTGTTCACGACCGGGAGGATCTCCAGGCCCGCGTCCAGCGCCAGGTAGACGTTGGCAAGGGTCTGCGCTTCCACGCCCTGGGCCGCGTCCACCACCAGCAGCACGCCCTCACAGGCCGACAGGCTGCGGCTGACCTCGTAGGAGAAGTCGACGTGGCCGGGCGTGTCGATGAGGTTGAGCGTGTAGATCTGCCCGTCCGCCGCCGTGTAGTGCAGCATGGCGGTCTGGGCTTTGATCGTGATGCCGCGCTCGCGCTCGATGTCCATCGAGTCGAGCACCTGCGCCTTCATCTCGCGCTGGGTGAGGCTGCCCGTGCGCTCGATCAGACGATCAGCAAGGGTGGACTTGCCGTGGTCGATGTGGGCGATGATCGCGAAGTTGCGGATGCGGTCCAGCGACGTCAACGCACGCTCCCATTGGGCCGCCCGCCTATCCGCGCCCGCCCTACGCGCGCCAACCCGAACCGCCGCACGCCGACAACTCGCCGTGAATGCCGGGTGGACCGGCCCCGTCCGGGGCATAGGCTTGACACGACAACCATCGTGGAGTTACGTGCGCCCGGCCTCGACGGAGCACCAGTTCCGCGCGGTCAAACATGACCCAGGATCGACGCCGCCTAAGGGTGGCCGATCCCGCGACGCCAACCGCGTCGCGCACCCCTGGAGCCTACCATGGCTGTCCACAAGGACGCGCAGAAGCGCAACCGTCAAGCTGAGATCACCCGCGTCCGCAACCGCTCCGTCCGCACTCAGGTCCGCAACGCCCTGAAGTCCGTTCGCGACGCCGTCGCCGCTGGCGACGTCCCCGCCGCTCAGGGCGCGTTCCAGTCCGCGATGAGCACGCTCCACCGCGCCGCCGGCAAGGGTGTCATCCACCGCAACAACGCCGCTCGCCGCATCAGCCGCCTCAACTCGGCCGTCAAGAAGCTCGTCCTCGCCAAGAAGGCGTAGCATCCGCGCGCTGACCCTGGTCAGCGCTCCGGTTCTCGACCAAGAAGCCCAGCAGGCATTGCCTCGCTGGGCTTTGTCGCGTCTGGAGGATCGGATGTCGTCGTGGGATGTGCTCGCCGAGGGCCTTGGGCTGACCGGGTCGGACGTGATCCCCTGGGGCCCCGGCGTGGCCAAGGTCTCGCCGGACACGCTGTGGTCCCCTGCCCCCACCAAGCGCGGCCGCCTGGTGCTGGTGTCGGCGATCACCCCCACCAGCTCAGGCGAGGGCAAGACCACCATCGCGATCGGCCTGACCCAGGGCCTGAACGCGGGCGCTGAGCGCGCGGTCGTGGCGCTGCGTCAGCCCTCGCTCGCGCCGGTGCTCGGCCTCAAGGGCGGCGGCGCGGGCACGGGGCGCTCCCGCGTGGAGCCCGCGCAGCGCGTCGACCTGCACCTGACCGGCGACCTGCACGCGGTGGGTGCAGCGCACAACCTGCTGTCGGCGGGCGTGGACGACGCGATCTTCCGCGGCCGCCTGGGCGCTGCGCCCGAGTCTGTGACCTGGCGTCGCGTCGTCGACATCGGCGACCGCGGCCTGCGCGCCGTCACCGTGTTCCCCGGCGGCAAGGCGGACGGCGTGGGCCGCGTCTCCGGGTTCGACGTCACGGCGTCGTCTGAGGTGATGGCGATCCTCGCGCTCGCGACCGGGCCCGCCGATCTGGTGGAGCGCCTGGGCCGCGTCGTGGTCGCCCTGTCGGAGGACGGCTCCGTGGTCACCGCGCGCGACCTGGGCCTGGACGGCGCGATGGGCGCGATCCTGGCGGACGCCCTGCTCCCCAACCTGCTCGCCACCACTGAGGGCGCGCCGGCCCTGCTGCACGCGGGCCCGTTCGCGAACGTGGCGCATGGCTGCAGCAGCGTGATCGCCACCCAGTTCGCGCTGGCGCACGCCGACTGGGTGGTGACCGAGGCCGGGTTCGGGTTTGACCTGGGCGGCGAGAAGTTCCTGGACCTCAAGGCGCCGGTCGCCGACGTCTGGCCCGATCTGGTCGTGATCGTCGTGACGCTCAAGGCGCTGGCTGCCCACGGCGGCGCCAAGGAGGCGACAAGCGAGGCCGTGCTGGCGGGCCTGTCCAACCTGGACGCGCACGTCGCCGCCTGCCGGGCGTTCGGGCTGGAGCCGGTGGTCGCGATCAACGTCTTCCCCTCCGACACGCAGGCAGGCCTGACCGAGCTGGAGTCGGCGCTGGTCGACCGCGGCCTGCGCTCCGCCCGCTGCACCGCCGCGTCCGAGGGCACCGCCGGCGGGCTGGCCCTGGCCGAGCTGGTCCGCGAGCGCGCCACGCCGGGCGTCCCCCGCCCGCTGTTCGCCGACGACGCCCCGCTGCGCGACAAGCTCGACGTGATCGTCCGCCGCATCCACGGCGGCGAGGGCGTGGTGTTCACCCCCGCGGCCGACGCCGACCTCGCCCGCATCGAGGCCGCGGGCTTTGGCCGAAGCCGCGTGTGCATCGCCAAGACGCCGCTCTCGCTGTCGTCCGACCCCACCAAGGTGGGCCGCCCCACTGGCCACGTGCTCACCGTGCGCGGCCTGCGCGCCATGCCGGGCGCGGGCCACGTGGTCGCGCTCGGCGGCGACATCCTCACCATGCCCGGCCTGCCCGAGCACGCGCGGGCCCGCAGCATGGGCCTGGACGCGCGCGGTCGTCCGACGGGACTGGACGACTAGGCTCCGGCGCGCTCCTCGCGCCCAAAGCCTAGGTCGACGCGCGGCCGCTCCAGCGCCGACTACGCCGGGTTCGTCAGCTCGAGCACCAGCGACTCCAGCACCCGGTCTTCGCCGGCCTTCATGCCGTTCATGCCGCGGTGCGCGCGCGCCAGCCGGGCCATGACCGGGGCCGCGGTGAGCGAGCCCTTCTGCATCGCGACCTGCACGGCGCGCACCAGCTCAGAGCGGCCACGCGCCTCGTTCACGGCGTCCGAGAAGGACCCGCCGCGCGCCAGGATCTCGCGGACGCGCAGCATGACGCGCATCTGCCAGACGATCAGGCCCAGCAGCCGGTGGGCCGAGTCGCCGTCGGCCAGCAGGCGGTGGAGCGCGCCCAGCGCGGCGGAGCGGTCGGCGCGGGCGAGCGCGCCGGTCAGGCCCCACACGTCCTGCTCGGCCACCGCGGAGCAGGCGATGGTGATGGTGACAGCGTCCAGCGGCGCGCCGGGCTCCACGTACAGGCTGGCCTTCTCGATCTCACAGACCAGGCGGCCCAGGTCGGCGCCGACCACCGCGACCAGCAGCTGCGCGTCGGGACGCGACAGCGGGTTGCCCAGGCTCTCCGCCGTCTCCATGGCGAACTCGACCGGGCGCAGGTTTTCGGTGGAGTAGGTCAGGGTGGTGCCCGCCGCCGTCAGCTTCTTGCCGAGGCGCGCGGACCAGTTCTTTCCGCCCTTCACCACCGGCGGGAAGCCCACGCCGCACAGGATGAGGGAGGTGTCGGGGTTCACCGAGTCCAGGTAGCGGTCGAGCGACTCGAAGAAGGCGTCCTTGGCCGTCTCGATCGCGCGGACGACGACGAGCCGACGGTCGGCCATCATCGGCGGCGTGCGGGCCATGCCGATGGCCTCGTCGCTGCCGGGGTCGGACGCGTGCAGCGTCAGCACGTTGAAGCTGCGCGGACCGACCGTGGGCAGGATGCGCTCCATGATCGCGTCGGTGGCGCGCTGAACGAGCAGGCCCGCGCCGCCGGTGATCAGGTAGACGGGCGCAGGGGGGGCGGCGAGCGCCTGGGCGAGCGCCTTGTCGATCGACACGGAGGCTCCGATTGCATAGGCGACGGCATATCCTCCCGTTGCCTCTCATGTGAACCCGGCGTCGCACCTCACCGGCGCCATCACTCACCCAGGATCGGCCATGCTCGTCTCGTTGATGCTCGTCGTGGGCACCGCCCTCGCCGCCACGCCGGAACCCGCCTCCACCGACAGCGCCTCCACCACGGGCGTGCGCGGTGAGAAGATGGGCGAGAACAAGCTCACCTACGAGGTGTCGCTGCGCGCTCGCTACATGGGTCTCCCCAAGAGCTTCATGGACCTGTGGGACACCCGCGCCAAGGACGATGGCTGGGCCCTCTCCAAGGAAGCCCTCCCCAATTGGGACCACCCGCGCGAGCGGCCCACGATCCAGGGCGTCGCGTACGGCCTGGAGGTCGCGTTCCGCAAGGGCAACGGCGGAGGCTCGGTGTTCTTTGACTGGGTCGATTCGAGCATGAAGGAGGGCTACTGGGACGACCGCGACGACAACCCCGCCCCTGAGGACTTCCTGGACGGCGACTACCTGGTCCCCGCCAAGAACCTCGGCATCATCATGTTCGGCGGCGACTACCAGTACGAAGTCCCGATCGTGAAGCCCGAGCTCACGAACAACGCGTTCGCCATGCACTTCCACGTCGGCACCGGCGCGGGCCTGGCGCTCATGGTCGGCAAGCTCGACCGCTGGGTCCCCGGCGAGAACGACGAGCCCTCCTTCCAGCTCTACGACCAGGGCGACGCGCCGAACTCCGAGAAGAAGATCCCGCGCGT
>CANJMY010000091.1 GCA_947475315.1 Pseudomonadota bacterium
CGCTGGGCCGCGGCTTCGAGGATCTGCTGGAGCGCGAGTCGGGCTGGCTGGCGGCGGAACGGTGGATGGCGAAGGGGCGGCCGTGAGCCAGGTTCTACGATCGCAATTCGACTTGTGATCGATGCTCAGACACAATGCCCAGTGACGCATGAGACGCTCCGTGAGCCCAACCATGCCCGTTGAGCCGCCGACCGTCTACAAGAACGCCGTCGTTTGGCGCTGTGGACACATCATGAGCGGCCATGGCGCGCGATGCGCACGCACAAGCGTCACTCCTTGCGCGGCGGCGTCACATAAAACGGCTGTTGGATCGACTGAAACACCGGCAGCGCCTCACAGCGCGCGCCGTGCGCGGCGAGCGCCGGCCAGATCGCCGGATCAAACAGCGACGCCTGCGCCTCGCTGAGGAAGCGCAGCACACACCCGACCGTGATGTCGACCTGGCTCAGCCGCTCGCCGGACCACCACGGCGACCCTCCGGCGACACGCTCCGCCTCCAGCGCGTCGAGCAGGCCGCGGATCTGATCGCCGCAGCGCGCGATCCACACCGGCGACGTCACGTCGTGCAGCAGCCGCTCGTAGATCAGCGCCACCACCTTGTCCGCCACGTTGCTGGCGAGCGCGCAGATCTTGAGGGCGCGCCGCCGCTCCGCCCCGGCCACCGGCGTCAGCGCGCGATCCGCGCCCGCCAGCTGGTCCAGCGCGTCGAGGATGGCCGCGCTCTCGATCAGCACCTCGCCGTCGTCCAGGACCAACACGGGCACACGCCGCGCGGGGCTGTGGGCCGCGATCTTGTCGGCGTCGCCGAACACCGACCACGGACGGTGCTCGTACGGCATGCCGTAGAGCTCAAGCGTGATCGCGACGCGGCGGACGAACGGGCTGTCGAACTGGCCGATGAGGATCATGGTGCTCCTTGTTCGCCCCAGGCGCTCGACACGACGGCGTGTGTCCGAAGGTCCGCCGCGGGCTCACCCCGGCCAGCTCTGCGTCACCAGCGGCATGCTCCAGGACTCGCCGCCAAGCTCCACAAAGACCTCGCCGCCACTCACGGTGACGCTGAGCTTGTTCCGGCGATCCACGCGCTCGGCGATCGCCTCGACGACGCCGCGATCCAGCGAGACGATCGACACCCGATCCGGCGCGTGCACCTTGGCGCCCGCGATGGTGCGCAGGTACGCGTCCAGCCCGCGGTGCACGTAGATCGCCACGCGGTCACAGGCCTTGCTCGCGCGGTGAATGCGGTTGGGATCGGGCGCGCCGACCTCGATCCACACGCGCAGCTGCCCGGTCAGATCCTTCACCCACACCGCGGGCTCGTCGCCGTCGGACAGGCCCGCGCTGAACGCGATGCCCTCCTCGTGCTCGAGCGCGAACGCGAGCAGACGCGACACCAGGTAGGGGCCGCTCTCGGACGGGTGACGCGCCACCGGGAAGGTCCACGTGCCGTACACGCCGCGGTCCGTGTCCGCGAGCGTGAGCTCGAACGTGTGCATCGTGGCGGTCTGGGCCACGGCGGGGACCGCTAGTCCTTGGCCAGGCGGAAGCCGAGGCCCGCCCAGCGCGCGCTCGGACGTTCGCTGGTGAGCGCCTTGGCCCACGACGCGAGCGACTCCTGATCCCAGGCGCCGGGTGCCAACAGGTACTCGTCGTCGGCGGCGGACTCGGACGTCCACTCGCCCGCGTTTCCCGCCAGGTCGTACACGCCCTCGGGCGTGACGTCGCGGACGTACAGGCCCACGGCGCACGGGCGGCCCAGCGCCTCCTCGCGGGTGTTGGCGTTGCCCTCACCAAACGGATCTCCCCACGGGTACGGGCGCTTGCCCGCGCCGCGCACGGCCCACACGCGCTCGTACCAGCGAGGCAGGCGCGCGCCCATCGCGCGGGCGTAGGCGTCCGCCTCAAACCACGTCACGCCGACCACCGGCTGGTTGGGCACGATGTACTCGCCGACGTCGGCCTTGTGCGCGACCACCGGCCACGGGTCCGCGCAGCCCGCGAGCCATGCCCAGCCGGCCTCCGACCACGCCGCGCGATCGCGGTAGCCGCCGGCGTCCGCCCAGGCCTGGAACTCGTCGTTCGTGACGGGGAAGCGCGCCAGCTTGTAGGTCTCGTTGGTGCGCAGCGTGAGCGGCACCCAGTACGTCTCGTCCGCCGGACGACGCAGCCGCGGATCACCCAGGCGGCCGAGCCAAGCTCCAACGGCCAGCCGATCGCGCGCGTGGCCCTTGCCGGACACCACCGCCTCCAGCAGGTGCTCGCGGATCGTCTCCGCAGCCTCGCCGGTGAGCGCGCTGGCGCCCGCGGCGTCCAGCGACCAAGCGCCAAGCACGCTCGGGAGATCCTCCCGCGCCACGCCAGTCAAGGACGCAGCCCGATCACTCCACGTTGCCGCCGACACGGTCATCGGATCCTCCAGTCGTCTGGGACGACGGCCCTGGACTAACCACACCGCGTCGGTGCGGCCCATGCGCGGACCACTCGGCGCGACACCGCGGCCTACTTCTTCGGGCCGACCAGCGTCTCGAGTGTGCCCTCGCACACCAGCTCGCCCGCCTCGTCGCGCACCTCCACCACCACCTCAAACTGCTGACGCGCGTTCGACGTGGGGATCGGCGGGTTCGCCGTGGCCGTGAGCTTTCCGCGCGCCTTCTTCAGGTACTTCATGCGCATGCCCGCCACGATCATGCGCGCGTCGTCCGGGCACGCGTAGACCACGGCCACGTTGCCCGTCAGCTCCACTAAGTTGGCGAGCGCGATCGCGTGCACGCTGCGCAGGTGGTTGCGCACCGCGAACCGTTCGTGGAGCACCACACGCGCGTAGCCGGGGCGAACCTCCTCCACACGCGCGCCCAAGCTGCCGGTGTACGGCACCACGACGCGCATCAGCTGGTTGAACAGCCACGCGCCGCCGGGCACACCCTTGAGGCGGTCCCAGCTGTCGCGTACGGGGTTGCCCTTGTCTTCAATCGCCGGGAACAACATCGTCTTGATCGACATCCTTGCCTTCCTTGCAGCGCGCTCGGCCTAGACCGCCGGCAGACCGTTCTTCTTGATGCCCTTCTTCAGATCGCTGTCGATGAAGAAGCGGACGAGCCACGGCGCAAAGCGCTTGGCCACGTAGATGAACCACGAGTCGACGCCGATCAGGTTGACCAAGCGGTTCTTGTCGATGCCGGCCAGGATGGACGCCGCCACCTGCTCCGACGTGAACTTGCGGCTGGACTCTTCAATGGCCCAGGTGACCGGGGGCTTGGTCTTGTTCTCTTCGGTCAGACCGGGGGTCTCGGTCGTGGGCGGGAAGTGCAGGTTCACGTGCACGTTGTACAGGCCCATCTCCTGGCGGAGCGCCTCGGAGAAGCCGACGATCGCGTGCTTGGAGGCACTGTACGGGCCGTAGCCGTAGAAGCTCATGAACGCGAGCATGCTGGCGACCAGGCAGATGGAGCCGCTCCCCTGAGCGCGGAACGCAGGCGCGAACGCCTTCACCAGCCGGACGTGGCCGTAGAAATTGGTGTTCATGATCGCCTGGAAGTCGTCCATCGACGTCTCCCAGATGGGCGCGCAGCGCGCGTAGCCCTGGTTGGCGATCAGCACGTCGATGCCGCCCAGTTCGGCGAGCACCTTGGCGGCGCCGGCCTCGACGCTGGCGTCGCTGGTCACGTCGACCGACACGGCGATGACCTTGCCCTTGCCCGCGGCAGCGATCTCGACGCGCGCCGACTCCAAGCGCCCGGCGTCGCGCGCGAGGATGGCCACGCTCGCGCCGCGCTTGGCGGCCTGGATGGCCAAGGCCTTTCCGATGCCGCTCGAACCGCCACTGATCACGACGCGCTTGCCAGCCAGGTCCATGGTCGCCTCTCGGTCGACCGCCCTAGCGAGCGCTGACCGCCCGCGCACGCGAGACGCTTCTGAATCCCCGGGATACCAGCCGCCGCCCTGCTCCCGTAGCTCAGTTGGATAGAGCAGCCGTTTCCTAAACGGCAGGTCGCATGTTCGAACCATGTCGGGGGCACGCCCAGTTTTGTCTAATTGACAGCAGTTTTCTTGTGCCTTTGCGGTCGCTGTGGCAACTTGCGCAGCCCCTGGGAGGACCGAGTGAAGCCTGTCGCCGCCGCCGTGTCGTTCGTTACGCTTCTGAGCGCCTGTTCGGGGGGCGGCGCCGGTCCCGCCCCGGACGTCACCTTCCAGCGGGACATCCGACCGATCGTGGAGTCGCGCTGCGTCGCCTGCCATCAGGCTGGCGGCGTCGCCCCGCTCGACTTCACGGACGCGGCCGCTTGGGCCGATGGTGCGCCCACCTGGGCCGCCGCCGCCACGGGTGCGGTTGGGTTGGGCAGCATGCCGCCGTGGATGCCGTCGGCTGACTGCAAGGAGATCGAGGACGCCCGCGGCCTGACCGCCGACGAGAAGCAGGCCTTCGCGGACTGGGCGGCCAACGATCACGCCGTCGGCGACGAGGCCGACTTCGTGTCGCCGGATCCGGTGACGCACATCATGGAGGACCGCAAGGCGCTGTGGGGCGAGCCGTCCTTTGAGCTGTCGTCCCCGGAGCCCTACCAGATCCAGGCGAACGACCGCCCCGACGACTACCGCTGCATCGTGATGGATCACGAATTCACGCAGGACACCTGGATCCGCGGCGTCGAGGTCCGGCCCGACCAGAAGGCCTACGTCCACCACCTGATCCTCTACCAGTTCGACTCCACGCAGGTGGAGCAGCTGCAGGCCGACGACGCCGCGGATCCGGACGTGGGCTACCCGTGCTTTGGCAACCCCGACGCGCAGACGATCATGGCGTGGGCGCCCGGCCAGAACGGCGAGTTCCTGCCAGACGACACCGCGCGCTTCGTCTCGGCCGGGTCCAAGTGGGTCATCCAGGTGCACTACAACACGCTGGGTCGTGACCCGGCGACCGTGCCCATGGACCACACCTCGGTCGCCATCTGGGAGTTCGACGGCACGCCCACCCAGGCCGTGCTCACCATCCCCTTCCCCAAGATGGACATCCAGATCCCCTCGGGCGACCCGCACGTCGTCCAGAAGGACAAGTTCAGCGTCCGCGAGGCGTTCGGCGAGCTGCCGATCGACCTGCCCGTCATGGGCGTGATGGGCCACATGCACCAGCTGGGCACCGCCATCTCGCTCAAGGCCTCGCAGACCGGACTGGACGACACCTGCCTGCTCGACATCCCCAAGTGGGACTTCAACTGGCAGCAGACCTACTACTACCCTGAGGACGCGTGGTTCATGGCGAACTCCGACACCACGCTCCACATGACCTGCGAGTACGACAACTCGCCCGCCAACCAGATCGTGGTCAACGGCGTGGCGCGTGATCCGCAGGACGTGGCGTGGGGCGAGAACACCACCGACGAGATGTGCCTGACCTACGCCTTGGTCGTGCTGCCGGCCGCGCTGATCTCGAACTGAGCGCAGGCGAAGGGGCCGCCGTCGCGGCGGCCTCTCACCGCAGCGGCGACCACGCGCAGCGAAACCCGACGTCGACCAACGCCTGATCCGGCGGCACGACGACGCGGCCCGCGCTGCGCAGCGCCAGCGGCTCCGTCTCGGTCCAGCCGCCGCCGCGCTGGATCTTGAGCGTGCCGTCGAGCACGCCGTACGGATCCGTGACCGGGCCCGCGGGGTAGCCGGCCGGGTCCCAGCTGTCGGCCACCCACTCCACCACGTTGCCGCCCAGCCCGAGCACGTGGTGGTCCGGCGTCTCGCCGAACAGGTCGTTGTAGACGCGCGTGCCGGTCCCCTCACACGGGCCCCGCACCATCTCGCGCACCCACTGCTGCGCCGGGTTGATGCGGTAGTAGCCGCAGCCTGGGTCGTTGCCCCACGGCCAGGTCCGGCCCTCGGCGCCGCGCGCCGTGAACTCCCACTCCGCCTCGGTCGGGAGTCGGCCGCCGATCATCGCGCAATAGCGGGCGGCGCCCTCCCAGGTCACGCGGTTGATCGGGTGGTCGGCGCTGTCCGTGCGACCCAGGTTCGCGCCCGCGTCCAGGCCGATGGATCCCGCGGGGCACCAGCCCTGATCCAGGCAGCGACGGATGTCGGACATGCCCGTCTCCTGCCGCTGGATCCAGAACGACGACACGGTGACGTCGTGTACCGGGGCCTCCGGCGGCGCGGCGTTCGGATCGTAGCCGCGGGCTTTCGGATCGGTCGCCTGCGCGCCCATCGCGAAGGTGCCACCCTCGACGAACACGAAGCAGTCGTGCCGCGGGTGCTCGAGCTGGCACTGCAGCTCAGGCGGGGGCGCGTCGCGAAACGGGTTGAGCGTGGGGTGCGGATCGCCCTCGGTCGGCGCCTGCCGGGGATCGGTGCCTGCGCGCACCTCCACACCGTCCTTCACACCGTCCGCGTCCGCGTCGGAGATGTGCGGGTCCAGCCCGCGCGCGATCTCGTCCGCGTCGGCTAGGCCGTCCGCGTCCGCGTCCGGTCCGCGCGTCCCGCCGCCGCACGCAGACAGCGCCAGCCACAGCAGCCCAAGCGTCACCGCGCACCTCCAAAGCACAGCAGGTGATCGAGCGTGCGCACGTAGAGGCGGTCGTGATCGAAGACGGGCGTGCTGCGCATCGTCTCCCAGCGCCAGGTCTCGGCGGGCCCGCCGCCCGGGGCAAACGACGCGCTGGTGCCCGTCTCCGACCACACCCACACGCGGCCGCCCACGAACAACGGGCTGGAGTAGCTGGGCCCGAACACGATCCCATCGAGCGGAGACGACGCAGCCGTGACCGCGCCCGTGGCCGTGTCGATCCGCCACAGGCGGGTTCCGCGATCCGCCACCATCAGCGCGCCTGGGAGCACCACGCCCGCCGTGTAGAACGGCTCGGTCGCCGGGATGTCGGACGTCCAGCGCTTCGTCGCGCGCACGTCTCCAGGGGCCGCCTCAGTGAGGTGCCAAGACGTGGCCACCGGCTTGGCGCCCGCCGAGATGTGCACGTCGGACCGGCCGCCCACGTAGTACACGTCCTGCCCGATCACGGTGGGTCCGACGTACCACACGTCACCCAGCCCCTTGGTCAGCACGACGCCGTCGCTCGCGCGCACCAGCTCACCCGCAGGTGTCAGCAGCACGGTCGTCGAGCCGACGCGCGCCACGCCGGGCGTGCCGAAGTCCTTGAAGGGTACGCTGCGCCAGCGCTCGCGGCCGGTGGCCGGATCCAGCGCGAACAGGTTGCCCTGCGCGACGATCAACATGCCGTCCACCAGCTGCGGCGACGCGGCGGTGCCCAGCGCGTAGCCCCGCGGCGGTCGCGGCGCGGGCCCCAACCACTTGGACCACAGCCGCTTGCCCGACGCGTCGAACGACGACACGACGCCGTTGCCGGTCTGAACGAACAGGTGCGCCGCGTCCGCCACGGGCGTGTGCGTGGTGTAGCCGATGACCTCGCGATCGGATCCGGCGACGAACGGCGAGAAGCCATCCACCAGCGCGCGCGCCGACGCCAGCTTGCCGGACAGCGCGTCGAGCTCAGACGACAGCGCCGCGTCACCCGGCTTGGAGCGCAGCGCTTTGCGAAGCTCGCCAAAGCGCGCCTGGAGCGCCGCCACGTCGATCGCCGCGCGCGCCGCGTCCGCGACCTTCAGATCGAACGCGGGACGCTCCACCGCGGTCAACGTGTCGGCGAAGTCATTGGTCGCCGACCACTTGGGGCGGCCGGTGGCGGCGTCCACGCACCAAACCGTGGTCGGCTCGGCGAGCGTGCACACCAACCCTGCGAACAGGACCGGCGAGCTGTTCGACCAGGACGGCGGCGTGGCGCTCCAGAGCGCGTCCGCGACGGCGTGGAAGCGGGTCGGCGGCGTGGCGTCGTAGGCGCCCGTCCCGTTGTTGCGAAAGCTGCCCGCGTCCGCGCGCGTGGCGAGCAGGGAGAGGAGCACAGCCGCGGCTACAGTTCGCATGGGGCCACGCTAACATGGACTCCCCCGAAGTGGCCTCCGCGCTCCCGTTGGTGCCGGTGCGATCGTGGCGGCGGGGTGACAGGTTGGGTCCAACGATAAAAACTCGCCGGTCGGAAATCACGAATCCTCGTTGGATTTGTGGCCGAGGATCGCGGTCCGACCGCACAAGTCCAACCATTCCGACGGGTCAGTCAGAACTGATCGCCTCCTCCCTGACGAAAAGCGGCATGCATCCAACTTGCACCGCGACCGGGCCGTGGGCTACTCGCCGCGCCAAGCACCCCTCATGAGGTTGAAATGCCCCTGTTTGAGACCGTCTCCGCCGCGGTTGCTGGCATCGGCAAGCTGTACCCGCAGAACGGCTACGTGTTCCAGGACATGCGCGGCGAAGAGACCGCGTACAGCTACCCGCAGGTCGAGCGCCTGACGGCCGGCCGCGCCGCTGCCATGCAGCAGATGGGCCTGACCAAGGGTGATCGCGTCGGCTTGGTGGTGATCGAGCCCGAGGATTTCGTCCTCACGTTCCTGGCGGCCCTGCGCATCGGCGTGATCCCAGTGCCGCTCTACCCGCCCATGTCGTTCAGCGCGCTCGACGCCTACGCGGACCGCACGGCGCGCGTGCTGGAGCTGTCGAACGCCAAGGCGCTGTTTGCGTCGGCCAAGCTGCAGAACGTGCTGTGGGGCCTGGTCGACCGCGTCGCCAACCTGGAGCGCCTGGTGCGCGTCGAGGATTTGGCGGACACGGTCGGCGAGCCTACGTGGCCCGAGATCACGCCCGACGACATCGCGTTCCTTCAATACACTTCCGGCAGCACGGCAGACCCGAAGGGTGTCATCGTCACGCATCGCTGCCTGGTCGCCAACAGCGAAGCGATCATCGTCGAGGGCCTGGAGATGCAGGGCCACGGCGTCGCCGTCGCGTGGCTGCCGCTCTACCACGACATGGGCCTGATCGGCTTTGTCATCGCCACCACCGTGAACGGTATGAAGTCCGTGTTCATCCCCACCATGCGCTTCATCAAGAAGCCGCAGGTCTGGATGGACGCGCTGCACCGCCACCGCGGCACGGTGACCTTCGCGCCCAACTTCGCGTACGCGCTGATCACCAAGAAGGTGAAGCCCGACGAGCTGGCGCAGTGGGACCTGTCCTGCGTGGACGCGTTTGGCTGTGGCGCCGAGCCGATCCACCCGGACACCGCGCGCGAGTTCATGGAGCTCTTCCAGGCCAAGGCCAAGGTGAAGCCCAACGCGTTCCTCCCGTCCTACGGCATGGCCGAGGCGACGCTCGCGATCAGCTTCAAGCCGCTGCGCGACACGCACCGCACCCGCCGCGTGGATGCGTCGCGCTTCCAGAAGGACGGCATCGTCGCCGAGCCCGAAGAGGGCGGCTTGATGGCCGAGCACGTGTCGTGCGGCCCCGCCTTCCGCGGCCACGAGATGCGCGCCGTGTCCGAGGCCGGCCAGGTGCTTCCTGAGGGCCAAGAGGGCGAGCTGTGCCTGAAGGGCCCGTCCGTGACGCCCGGCTACTTCAACGCGCCCGAGGCCACCGCCGCCGCGTACCGCGACGGCTGGCTCCACACCGGCGACCTCGGCTACATCCTCGACGGCGAGATCTACGTCACCGGCCGCGTGAAGGATCTGATCATCCTCAACGGTCGCAACGTGCACCCGCAGGCGGTCGAGTGGCGCGCCGGTGAGGTCCCCGGCGTCCGCAAGGGCAACGTCGTCGCCTTCTCCCGCCCCGGCAAGGAGAGCGAGGAGCTGGTGGTCGTCGTCGAGACCAAGGACGAGGACCACGAGCGCGTGATCGCCGACGTGAAGAAGGCCGTCCGCGAAGAGATCGGCGTCCCTCCGGTCGACGTGATCTGCCTGCCCGCGGGCTCGCTCCCCAAGACGTCGTCGGGCAAGCTCCAGCGCCGCAAGACGCGCTCGCAGTACCTGGCCGGTGAGCTGGGCGCTGAGGGCACGCGCACCATGGGCTCCGGTGGCGACACCCTGACCGTGGCGCGCCATGTCGCGAAGGGCGTGTTCGCCCGCGCCAAGAACGCCCTGCTCGGGCGCTGATCCCCCACGCGCCGCTCCCTGCGGCGCGCGCTGTTCTCCACGTCCCCTCCCCCTGGTGTTCGATGAGCGCTGTCGCCATCGTCGGCATGTCGTGTCGCTTTGCCGGCGCGCCCGACCTGCAGTCTTTCTGGTCGCTCGTCCGCGAGGGTCGTCACGCGTTTGGTCCGGTGCCCGCCGACCGCTGGGACGCCGCGATGTTCCAGTCCACGTCCGCGCGCGACATGGATCGCACCACGTCGCCGATCGGCGGCTTCCTCGACGACGTGCGCAGCTTCCCCGCGCTGGCCCTCGGCATCCCGCCGCGCCGCGTGGAGGTGATGGATCCGCAGCAGCGCATGACGATCGAGACGGCGCTGGAGGCGATCGAAGACGCCGGCTACCGCGTGGCCGACCTGCCCAAGCGCACCGGCGTCTACGTGGGCCTGACCGGCCACGAATTCCGTATCCTGCAAGCCAGCCGTATGGTCGCGATGATGATGGCGTCGGGCCAGCTGGGTACCGCCCCAGAGGACGCGGCCTCGCTGCTCGACGCGGTGGAGCGTGTGCTGCCCCCTCGCCCGTTCTCGGCGCCCGGCGTGCTTGGGAACATGGCGGCCGCGGCCGTGGCGCAGGAGCTGGATCTGCGCGGCCCCGCCTACACGATCGACGCGGCGTGCAGCTCGTCGCTGGTCGCGCTGCATGACGCGGTGGCGCAGCTGCGCACCGGGCAGATCGACTCCGCGCTCGTCGGCGGCGCGTACCTGCAGCTCACGCCCGAGCACTACATCGCGTTCAGCCGAATCGGCGCGATGAGCACCAGCGGCGCGTGTCGTCCGTTCGACCACCGCGCCGACGGCTTCATCCAGGGCGACGGCGTCGCCATGCTGCTGGTGAAGCGCCTGGAAGACGCGCAGCGCGACGGCGACCGGATCTACGCCGTGATCGAGGGTGTGGCGGTCAACAACGACGGCCGCGGCGACGGCCCGATGGCGCCCAACCTCGAAGGCCAGTCCGACGTGGTGCTGCGCGCCTGGAACGACGCGAAGACCTCGCCGTCCAAGGCCACGCACATCGAGACGCACGGCACCGGCACCGCGGTCGGCGACGTCACGGAATTCGAGGGCCTCGTCGCGTCGCTGCAGGGTGCTGAGCGTGTGGCGATCGGGTCGAGCAAGTCCAACATCGGCCACACCATGTCCACCGCGGGCGTGGCAGGCCTGATCAAGGCCGCGCTGTCGATCCACCACGCCACCCTGCCGCCGCTCGGCGGGTTCGAGCACGCCAAGGAGGACCTGCCTGTCGCGGGCACGCCGTTCTGGTTCCCGCTCGTGCCCAGCGCCTGGGACGACACCGAGCGCTGGAC
>CANJMY010000092.1 GCA_947475315.1 Pseudomonadota bacterium
GGCGGTGGAGACCAAGGAGACCACGGTCGCCACCGACGCCGGCACCTACGGCGAGCAGGTCGAGTTCGCGGTCCCCGTGGACATCGCCCAGCAGGCCAGCGCGCTCAAGGTGGTCGCCGACGACGGCGGCACCGGGCACGGCAAGCTGCCCGAGTGCGTCGAGAACGACAACAGCGTCGAGATCCGCGGGCCGTTCTGCGCGCCGTGACGCGCTCGGTTCCGGACACGCGCGGCGCTGGATTCAGGTCCGGCGCGCCGGGTCAGGGCGCGCACGGACGGCGCCGCCAGGTCGAAGGACCCCATGCGCTGCACGGCGCCGATCTGCAGCCCCAGCGACGCCTGGTAGGCCTTGTAGACCACCTCCGAGCAGTAGATCCGGTCGTCGGTCCACTGGAAGAGCGTGTCGTAGTGGCGGCCGAGGTAGCGGGTGGCCGCCGCCTGGAGCTTGTCCGCGCCGCCGTCTTCGAGCGGGGCGGTGTCGGCCCGCCGCATCAGCACCACGTCGGCGCCGACCCCGCGCCCGACCCAGTCCGCGAGCGGCGTCCATTTCACCGGCTCGACCGCCTCCAGCACCTGCGGCGCGCCGTCGTGCGTGAACACCAGGCCGGTGTGGGTGTAGCGGCTGTGTGTCGCGTCGCGCAGCGCGGTCGACTGGGCGGAGCGCGACTGCTGCAGGACGATGTCGCCGTCCTGGACGAGGGTGGTGAGGTCGGCGACGTGGGGGATGGGGGTGCGGGGCTTGGGCCCGGTCTCGGTCGGTTCGCGCGCGGCGGGCGCCGGCGGGGTGGGAGCCTCGGGCACGGGCGCGAAGGCGCACGCGGTTACGGCGAGGAGCAGGGCGGCGCGGAGGCGGAGCATGCGGTCGGGATGGGCGATGCCCGAGCGTAGCGTGCGCGCGCCGTGTGCGGTCGGCCTGGGGTGTCCGCGTCCGTCGCCGACGAGTGAGCACGCGCCGCGGGGCGCTCGATCATGACCTAATCCTAATCTAGGGTGAATTAGGATTGCGTTGAGATAGCGCCCGCGGACGCCCTCTCCAGCTCGCCCGTCGCCCAAACGAAAAGGGCGCCGAGCTTCCGCCCGACGCCCCTCCACCCGCTCACGCGGGCACGCTACCGAACGATCAGAACTGCGAAGCCTCGGTGGAGTGCTCGAGCGCCTTCGTCTCGGAGTCGCCGCTGGTGATGATGTCCTTCACCAGATCGAAGTAGCCGGTGCCGACCTCGTGCTGGTGCTTGACGGCGGTGAAGCCGTCCTTCACGGACGCGAACTCGGCCTCCTGCAGCTCGGTGAACGCGCTCATCTGGCGCTCGTTGTAGCCCTTGGCGAGCTTGAACATGCTGTGGTTCAGGCTGTGGAAGCCGGCGAGCGTGATGAACTGGAACTTGTAGCCCATGGCGCCGAGCTCGCGCTGGTACTTGGCGATCGTCGCGTCGTCCAGGTTCTTCTTCCAGTTGAAGGAAGGCGAGCAGTTGTAGGCGAGCATCTTGCCCGGGAACTTGGCGTGCACGCCCTCGGCGAAGCGCTTGGCCTGCTCGAGGTCCGGCGTGCCGGTCTCGCACCAGATGAGGTCGGCGTAGGGGGCGTAGGCGAGGGCGCGCAGGATGGCGGTCTCGGTGCCGGCCTTGATGCGGTAGAAGCCCTCGGACGTGCGGTGGCTGCGGTCGATGTACGAGTGGTCGTACGGGTCGATGTCGGTCGTGATCAGCGTGGCGGACTCGGCGTCCGTGCGCGCGATGACGAGCGTGGGCACGCCCATGACGTCGGCCGCGAGGCGGGCGGAGATGAGGGTCTTGATGAAGTAGGACGTGGGGACGAGCACCTTGCCGCCCAAGTGGCCGCACTTCTTCTCGGACGCGAGCTGGTCCTCGAAGTGGACGCCCGCGGCGCCGGCCTCGATCATCTGCTTCATGAGCTCGAACGCGTTGAGCTGGCCGCCAAAGCCCGCCTCGGCGTCGGCGATGATCGGGGCGAACCAGTCGAAGCCGGTCTTGCCTTCGGAGTTGTCGATCTCAGACGCGCGCTGGAGCGTGCGGTTGATCTTGCGGACCACCGCGGGCACCGAGTCGGCCGGGTACAGCGACTGGTCCGGGTACATCTGGCCCGCGAGGTTGGCGTCGGCCGCGACCTGCCAGCCGGACAGGTAGATGGCGTTGAGGCCCGCGCGGACTTGCTGCATGGCCTGGTTGCCGGTGAGCGCGCCCAGCGAGTTCACGAAGGGCATCTCGTGGAGCTGCTTCCACATCCGCTCGGCGCCGTGCCGCGCGATCGTCTGCTCGATGCGCAGGCTGGGGCGCAGCTTCTGCACGTCCGCCTCAGAGTACGGGCGGGTGATGCCGTTCCAGCGGGGGTGGGCGAAGGAGTCGGTCGGGTGCGTGGTCATGGTCACTCCGTGAGCGTGGTGATGTGGGGGTAGGCGGCGAGGGTGAGGAAGTCGGGCAGGACATCGGCCGAGATCATGTCGTCGAACAGCTTCACGGCCAGGTCGAAGTGACCGCCGTCAAAGCGCTTGGCGCCCAGGCGGCCGCGGATGTCGGCCATCTCGGACGCGGTGATCTCGCGGACCAGCGCCATGGTGACGGTGCGGCCGTCGTCCAGGGTGGCCGCGTGCTTGACCCACTGCCACAGCTGCGCGCGGGAGATCTCCGCGGTCGCGGCGTCTTCCATCAGGTTGTAGAGCGGCACGCAGCCAGACCCGCCGAGCCAGGCCTCCAGGTACTGCACGCCCACCTTGATCGACTCGCGCAGGCCGTGCTCGGTGCGGGCGCCGACGGGCGCCATGAGCAGGTCCTCCGCCGTGACGACCACGTCGTCGCGCTGCCGCGCGATCTGGTTGGGCGTCGTCATGTGCTCGTCGAAGATGTCCATCGCGACCTTCACGAGCGCAGGGTGTGCAACCCACGTGCCGTCGTGGCCGTCGGTCACCTCGCGGAGCTTGTCCGCGCGGACCTTGGCGAGCGCCACCTCGTTCGCCGCGTCGTCACCCTTGATGGGGATCTGCGCGGCCATGCCGCCCATCGCGGGGGCGCCGCGCTTGTGGCACACGCGGATCACGTTCTGCGTGTAGGCGCGCATGTTCGGCTGGGTCATGCCCATCACGCCGCGGTCGGGCGTGAGCTTGTCCGGGTAGGCGCGCAGCGTCTTGATGAAGCTGAAGATGTAGTCCCAGCGGCCGCAGTTCAGGCCCGCGCTGTGGTCCTTGAGCTCGAACAGGATCTCGTCGAGCTGGAAGCTGGCGGGCAGCGTCTCGATCAAGACGGTGGCCTTGATGGTGCCGATGGGCAGGCCGAGTGCGGTCTGCGCGGCGACGAACACGTCGTTCCACCAGCGGGCCTCGAGGTAGTGCTCGAGCTTGGGCAGGTAGAAGTACGGGCCCGTGCCGTTCGCCAGCTGCTGCTTGGCGTTGTGGAAGAAGAACAGGCCGAAGTCGAACAGCGAGCCGGAGCCGGTCTGGCCGTCGACCTCGATGTGCGCTTCAGGGAGATGCAGGCCGCGGGGGCGGACCAGCAGGGTCGCCGTCTTGTCGGCCAGGGCGTAGGTGCCCTTGGTCTCATGCTCGTAGCTGATGGTGCGGTTGACCGCGTCGCGCAGGTTGAGCTGGCCGTCGAGCAGGTTGGCCCAGGTGGGGGCCGACGAGTCCTCGAAGTCCGCCATGAAGACCTTGGCGCCGGAGTTCAAGGCGTTGATGATCATCTTGCGGTCGACGGGGCCGGTGATCTCGACGCGGCGGTCCTGAAGGTCCGCAGGCAGCGGCGCGATCGTCCAGTCGGACGCGCGCATGACCGCGGTCTCGGCCGGGAACGACGGCAGGTTGCCCGCGTCGTACGCCTTCTTCGCCTGCACGCGCGCGACGAGCAGGTCGCGACGACGGGCGTCAAAGCGACGGTGCAGGTCGGCGACGAACGCCAGCGCATCCGGGGTGAGGATCTCGTCGAAGCCGGGTCCCTTCGGACCTCGGATGCGAACGCCGGGAACAGTCTCCGTGGCCATCGCGCCTCCAGCGCCCCGTGGGGCACCCGTAGGGGGCCGCCCGCTTATGAAGCCGGACCCCGATCGGCAAACGAAAAGTGAACGGCGATTCAGTCGGCGTTCGCAGCGGACTCAGGACGGGTCGGGGAGGCGGGCCCAACGTACCATTTGGTCAGTCCTCGCCCACGGCCCCATCTCGATGTGATCGAGGTCCTCAAAGCGGACCATGATCGTCTCCGGGGGCAGGTCGGCGCTCGCTGAATCCACCGTCTTGATCGACAGCAGGTCCGCACCGGTCGGGTCCGTCAGGGCGGCGTCCAGCTTCCAGTCGCGCTTGAAGGTGCCGTCCACGCCCACCACCGACACGGTGGTCGCGTCGATCACCATGCGCCGCTCCGCGCGCTCTTTGGAGAACTTCTCCAGCGCGACCCGGTCCGGGTCGGTCGCGGGGCGCGCGTGCACCTCGGCCGCCCAGGCGAGCCAGGCCAGGTCGGACTCGGACCACTGCGCGTCGGTGGGCACGGGGCCGCCGCCGAGCACCTCGTCGAGCGCGTTGAAGCGGACCTCCTCCAGCACCTTGGGGGCCAGCTTCCAGGTGCCGAGCAGCAGGCCGGGCGCGTCCAGCATCTCGCGCGGCGGGCCGGCGGGTTCGGGCGGCTTGCCCCAGTCGCAGCCGACGCCAAGGGCCAGGGTGAAGAGGAGGACGGACAGCCGCATCGGGGCTCCGGGTGGCTGGTGGGGCAGCGCTCTAACGCGCCGTTCGGCGTGGCTCCGGTGGAACGCGCCGAACGGTGGTGGAACATGGCCCGATGGATCGGAGGATGCGCTACACTGGACCAAGCTGGAGACCTGATGCGACCGATCCTGACCGCCGCGGCCTGCGCCATGCTCGCCGCCTGTGACGCCCAAGCACCCGACGCGGCCGACCAGGCCGCCACCGCCGACATGGCCGACGCCCTGCGCGCGGCGCCGGGCTGGATCACGGGCGGCTGCGGCGACGTGCTGCTGTACGGACACAACGCGAACGACACCCGCGCGTTCTTCGCAAACCTACCCAACATGGCCACCGACTCGCACAACCTGGGTCGGGTCCGCCACACCTACACGCTGCCGTCGCCGGACGTCGGCGTCAGCGCCGAGGACGGCCTCCGCCTGACGTCGACCACCTGTGTGGGCATGCAACCGCCGCAGGGCCCGCGCGTCACCCGCTCGTGGGAGGCGGTGTCGGGCACCCTGACGGTGGACGTGGTTCCTACCGGCCTGTCGCCGTCGGCCACCGCCACGGTCACCGCGCGCAACGTGGTGTTCTCGGACGGTGCGGGGCTGACGTTCACCGCCACGTCGCTGCGCGTGCCGGTCACCTCGGTCGGGTTCTACCCGCCCTAGTCCGCCGCGCTGGCACGCCGTTCGCTTGACCTGACCTCAGAGAGGTGTGGAATGCGTGCTCGGATCGCCTTGCTCTCCCTGGCCGCGCTGACCGTCTCCGCGGACGCGCTGGCGTGCGGCGGCTTCTTCTGCGACAACCAGGCGAGGCCGATCGACCAGGCGGGCGAGCGCATCGTGTTCGCGCTCGACCAGGCCAGCCACACGGTCGAGATGCACGCGCAGATCACCTACACGGGCACCGCGGAGGAGTTCGCGTGGATCCTGCCCGTGCCGCAGCCGCCGGACCTCTTCCTGTCCACCGACGAGCTGTTCACGGTGCTGGGCCGCAACACGGCCCCCATCTTTCAGCTCCAGCGGGTGTTCGAGGACGGCTGCGACACGCCCAACTCGGGCGGCGGCGGCGGGGTCGATGACTCGTCCGACACCGGCGCCACCGGCGGTGGCGTGATCGTGTTCTCCGAGTCCACCCTCGGGCCGTACGACACGGTCGTGCTCCAGGGCGACACCGCCCAGCACGTGCTCGATTGGCTCGGCGAGCACGACTACAACATCCCCGCGAACGTCGGCCCCGCCTTGGCGCCCTACGTCGCGTCTGAGTCGTGGTTCGTGGCGCTCCGGCTCCGCAAGGACAAGACCACCGGCGATCTGGCGCCGATCGGCCTGACCTACGACGCCGACCAGCCGGTCATCCCGCTGGTGCTCACCAGCATCGCGGCGGCGCCCGACATGCCGCTGGTGCCCTACGTGTTCTCCAGCGGCCGCGCCGTGCCGGACAACTACCTGCACGTCGTCATCGATGATCTGGCGATCGACTGGTTCAACAACGGCACGAACTACCCGGCGGTGGTGTCACTGGCGGCGGACGCGGCGGGCGGGCAGGCCTTCGCCACCGACTTCGCCGGCTCGCCGACCGTGATGGACGGCCAGCTCTACTTCGACGGTCGGTTTGACCTGCCCGCGCTGCGCCAGCTCACGCTGCGCTCCGCGTTCCTCCAGGCCATCCTGGATCAGGGCTTCACGCTCGACACGCGGCTGCTGGGCCTGCTCGACAGCTTCATCCCCGGCGCGCGCGACGCGCTCAGCGCCGGCCAGGACACGGGCAGCTCCGGCTTCATCGACCCGGGCATCGACCTGTGCGGGATCGACCCGTGTCCGCCGCTGGTGCCCGGCCCCATCGTCGACGCGCTCGACGAGCAAATCGTGACGCCGCTGCGCCGCGCGGAAGAGCTGATGACCTCCTACGACTGGGTCACACGCCTGACCTCGTCGATGTCCGCGGCGGAGATGACGGTCGACCCGCGCTTCACGATCAACCCGACGATGGACGAGGTCGCCCAGACCCGCACCGCGGTGCTGACCATGCCGTGCGAGGGCGGCGACCTGCTCGGCCGCCTCAAGGTGCCGGACGGACGCGAGCTCGACGTGCCGTCGCAGGCTTGGTTCGACGCGCACGGCATGACGCAGGACGAGTGGTTCGCGCCCTTCTTGGGCTACCCGGCCACCCGCATCGAGCAGACCAGCGCCGACGCGCCGCCGGTGACGCTGGTCGACCGCGGCGCGGACATCGACGGTTGGATCCGCTCGCGCAACGCGCTCCTCGGCGCGTCGTCGGGGACGGGCGGCACCAACGGCACCTGCGGGTGTGCGACGGGGGGCCTGACCGGCGCGTTTGCGCCTGGGCTCCTGATCGTCGCGGGCATGACACTTCGTCGCCGCCGTCGGGATCGCGCCTAGTCGGCGTCGCGATAGGGGACCGCTCCGGAGTCCCCATGACCAACGGTGTCTGGCGCGTCCCTACGCCCGTGAATGAGCCGGTGCTCTCCTACGCGCCCGGCACGCCCGAGCGCGTAGCGCTGCTGGCCGAGGCCGCGCGGCAGTCCGCGGAGATCGTGCAGATCCCGTGCGTGGTGGGCGGCCGCGAGGTGTTCACCGGCAAGATCTGGGAGCTGCGCAACCCGAGCGCGCACCGCGAGGTCCTGGCCCACGTCCACCTCGCCGGCGACGCCGAGATCGAGGCGGCCATGCTCGCCGCGAACGACGCCAAGCATGCGTGGTCCTTGATGCCGTTCGAGGAGCGCGCCGCGATCTTCCTGCGCGCCGCCACGCTGCTCGCGGGGCCTTGGCGCGCGCGTGTGAACGCGGCCACGCTGCTCGGCCAGGGCAAGACCGCGCACCAGGCCGAGATCGACAGCGCCTGCGAGCTCATCGACTTCTGGCGCTTCAACGTTCACTACGCCGAGCAGATCCTGCACGACCAGCCGCCGATCAGCGCGCCTGGTACCTGGAACCGCACCGACCACCGCCCGCTCGACGGGTTCGTGTTCGCCGTCTCGCCGTTCAACTTCACCGCCATCGCGCTCAACCTGCCCACCGCGCCCGCGCTGGTCGGCAACACCGTGGTCTGGAAGCCCGCCACCACCAGCGCGCTCGCTTGCCACCACCTGTTCCGCATGCTGCGCGACGCGGGCCTACCCGACGGCGTGATCAACATGCTGCACGGCCACGGCCCGGAGGTGGGCGCGCGCGTGCTCCCCAACCAGGATCTGGGCGGCATCCACTTCACGGGCTCCACGCGCACCTTCCACGCCATGTGGCGCACGGTGGGCGAGCACATCGGCGGCTACCGGCAGTACCCGCGGCTGGTGGGCGAGACGGGAGGCAAGGACTTCATCGTCGCGCACCAGAGCGCAGACGCGGCGCAGGTCGCCACCGCCATCGTCCGCGGCGCGTTCGAGTACCAGGGACAGAAGTGCTCGGCCGCCAGTCGTATGTACATCCCGTCCAACCTCTGGCCCGAGGTCCGCGACCGCGTGGTGGCAGACATGGCGGCCATCCGTCAGGGCGACCCGCGCGACCTGTCGAACTTCGTGGGCCCGGTGATCGACCGCGCCGCCTACGACCGCGTCGGCAGCTACATCGACCTGGCCCACGCCGAGGCCACCGTGCTGGCCGGCGGCACCTACGACGCGAACGACGGCTGGTACGTGGCGCCCACGCTGGCGCAAGTCAGCACGCCCAACCACCGCCTGATGCGCGAGGAGATCTTCGGCCCGGTGGCGTCCGTCTGGGTCTACGAGCCGGGCTCTTGGGACGAGCTGCTCACCATCGTCGACCGCACCAGCCCGTATGCGCTGACCGGCGCGGTGTTCGCCCGCGACCGCGCGGTGCTCGCCCAGGCCCAGACGGTTCTGCGCCACGCGGCAGGGAACTTCTACATCAACGACAAGCCCACGGGCGCGGTGGTGGGTCAGCAGCCGTTCGGCGGTGGCCGCGCGTCGGGCACCAACGACAAGGCCGGCAGCCCGCTCAACCTGCTCCGCTGGATCTCCCCGCGGACCCTCAAGGAGACCTTCGACCCCCCCACGGACTGGCGCTACCCCTTCTTGGGCTGATCCTGGGGATTGCCATCGGCCAGAAACGGGTCTACACCGGGAGGCGAGAACGGAAGAATGGCGAAGCGTGGCTGGATCATCGGCGGAGTGGTGGGCGCGGGTGCGCTCACGCTGGTCTGCGTCCTGGCCTGGCGGACCGCCGAGATCTTCGGCGTGGTCGCGGGCGGCGGTGTCGACCTGGGCGTGAAGCTCGACGAGCCGGTGTTGGCACCTCCGGTGCGCCATGAGGCCGTCCCCCAGCGTGTCACCGGCGGCCTGAAGGAGCTCAAGGACGCCGAAAAGCTCGACCGCGCAGCCCGTGGCGAAGAAGACCCGGCCGACATCCTGAAGATGGCGCCGGCGCGTCTGGCCAATCGGCATGACGCCCGAAACGCCTGGCGCCAGACCCTCTCGGAGGAGGAGCTGGCCGCGGTGCGGGAGCGCGTGCGCGAGAAGCACGACGGCCTGACGCCCGAGGAGCGCGCGGATCGCGAGGCCCGCCGACAGGCTCGCCGCGAGGCGATCGGCCTCCCTCCCGGGCCCCCCGAGGACGATCCCGAGGCGCTCCCCGAGGAGGAGCTCCCTCCAGAGCCTGAGTAGATCCCCGTACGAGGCGATTGCTGCCACGTTCTTGTCTACTGTTCCGTTGCGTCGGCGGGTGAACGCTGCGAAGATGCGCGGGTTTGGAGGTCTACATGACGCTTCTTCTCGCCCTCAGCCTTCTGTCCACCGCCCACGCCCAGCAGGTGGAGACCATCGGCGGCGAATTCGCCGCGAACAACGACGACAACGCGGTCAAGCTGGCCACGATCAAGATCGCGGACGCGGTGGTCATCACCCAGTCCGAGTTCCAGGTCTCTGGCGACAACGGCGCTGGCGACATCATCCTGGTGCTCTACAAGCGCGATGGCGCCAGCAACACGTGGAACCTCGTCGACTCCGTGCCGACGCCCACGCGCCCCACGACCAACGGCAACCCGACCTTCGCCAGCAGCGGCCCGGTCGAGTGGGTGCTGCTCCCCGACGAGACCTACGGCATCGGCGCCTGGATCGGCGACGGCTGGGACTACTACTACACGCAGTTTCGCCCGGAAGTGCCCTCGTTCGGCCGCCTCACCGGCTCGGCTCGCACGTCCGTCGACGCGCCCCCGCCCACCTTCGAAGCGGGCCTGGAGAACTTCTTCTACCGGGAGCGCCTGACCTTCGTGTCGGCGGATGAGGACAAGGACGGCCTGGTCGCCCAGCAGTGGGGCGGCGACGACTGCGACGACACCAACCCCGACGTGGGCGCGGTCGCCGAAGAGATCCCCTACGACGGAATCGACCAGGACTGCAACGGCTCCGACCTGACCGACGTGGACGACGACGGCGCCAAGGCCGAGGTCGCGGGCGGCAAGGACTGCGACGACACCAACGCCGGCATCGGCCCCAAGGCCGCCGAGATCTGCGGTGACGGCATCGATCAGGACTGCGTCGACGGCGACCTGCCCTGCACCGAGAGCACCGACACCGACGTCGGCGGCGGCGCTGGCGGCGGTCTGGTCGACGGCCCCGAGAAGATCGTCGCGGCCGGCTGTGCCTGCGACACCAACGGCTCCGCGGGCGGCGCGCTCGTCGCGTTCGCGGCGCTGGCGCTGGCGCGTCGTCGTCGCGTCTGAGGCTCGGCCTGCCGCCGGTCGGTCCCATGACGGATCGACCGGCGCGGCGGGCGCCTAGGGCTTGATGTCCATCGGGGGCAGGGGAGGCGTCCAACCGGCGCCGTCCAGGTCCATCAGCCAGGGCGAGGTCATCGCCCACGGCGTGCTGTCCTCGACCGGGCGCATCGACGTGTCGCCCTCGGCGACCACCCAGAACGCGGCGTCCTGGTCCGCGTGCAGCGTGAAGTGGGCGGTGCTGCCGTCCACGCGCTCGACCTCGACGTTGTTGTCGCGCATGAGCTTGATGCGATCGACCTTGATCCAGTCGGGGGACAGCGCGGTGACATCCACCTCGGTGTCCTGACCGACGGTCGTGCCGGGCATGACTGAGGTCTGCAGGAACACGCCACGGGTTGGCATGGTCTGGCGGGCGCGCATCGCGGCGATCAGCCCGGCGTCCGTGACCTCGGACGGCACCGTGGTGCCGACGTGGAGGAAGGTCGCGCTCATGCCGGGGTGGCCGTTGAAGTGGTCGTGGCTGTCGCTGACGCCGACGGGCGCGGTGATCGTGCCGCGCGCGAGCAGGTCGGACCAGAAGTCGGTGTAGTCGTCGAGGTGCGACGAGTTGAGGACCTCGACGGCCTGGATGCGATCGGTCCAGCGGTTGGCCTGCTGCACCTGGCCGGGCGCCCAGCCGGCGCTGCTCGCCAGGCCGCTGCTGGTGGGGTGGTTGGACTGCAGGATGAAGTCCGGGCCGTGGGCCTCGCGCAGGAAGTCGACCATGGCGTCGGTCGACGGCGGGACCTCATTCCACCACGCGTAGGCGCCGCCGTTCGGGCGATCCTTCTTGGGCTCCACCGGGTAGATGTTGAAGTGGCCGCGCAGGGGCGGGCTCACCTCGTCGCTGACGATCGACGCCAGGTAGGGCGACAGGCCGAGCGCCTCGA
>CANJMY010000093.1 GCA_947475315.1 Pseudomonadota bacterium
CTGCAGCTCGTCGATCGCGGCGTTCACGTCGAACATCTCGTCGACCAGCACCAGCTCGCCGGCCTCGCCGCTGGAGAAGTCGAGGATCTCGTCGATCAGCGCGCGCAGGTTGCGACCGCTGGTCAGGATGGTCTGGATGTAGGAGAGCTGCTCCTCGGTGAGCTTGGTGCCCTCCAGCAGCGACGCCAGGCCCAGCACGCCGTTGAGCGGGGTGCGGATCTCGTGCGACATGCGCGCCAGGAAGTCGGTGCGCGCGACGGTGGCGGCCTGCGCGGCGTCGCGCGCGGCCTCCAGCGCCTGCTTGGCCTGCACGCGCTCGTCGACCTTGTCGATGCGCACCAGCAGCAGGCGTCGGTTGCGGATGTCGAGCGGGCGGTAGACCACCTCGCCCCAGAAAGGGTTGCCCGACAGCGAGTGGTACTGCACCTCGGCACGGAATTCGCCGCCCGCGTCGGTGATGCGCCAGATCTCGTTGAGCTCGGCCGACGTGAACGTGCGCGTCTGCAGCTTGGACAGGCTCTTGCCGGTCAGCGAGTCGGTGCTGCGCGCCTCGAACATGTCGACCGCGCGCTCGTTGACCAGCTCGGTGGCGTTGGTGACCGGGTCCACCAGGAACAAGGCGTCCGTCGCGTTCTCGAAGATCGCGCGGAGCAGCGTGGTGCGGTCGGTGATCTCGTCCTGGAGCAGGCCCTCCTGCTTGGCCACGTTCCAGTGCACGACGAACATGACGGCGCACGCCACCACCACGAACGGCGCGTCCTCGGCGAGCGACTCACCCAGTCCGAACACGCTCCACGCCGCCGCGATCAGCGCGCTGACCAGCACGCTCGTCCAGTACCAGCGCACGTGCGTCAGGTTGCGCACGGCCAGCGCGCTGACACCCACCGTCGCCACCAGCTGCCCGACGTACGCGGGGAGCGCGGCGTTGGTCCACGCCAGCCAGACGGCCACCATGGAGGCCAGCGAGCAGACCAGCGCCATCCAGCCCGGCACCTCGCGCGCGCGCTGCTCTGACACCAGCGACGCCCCCGCCACGCCAATCGCCAGCAGGCTGATCAGCAGGCGCGGCGCCAGTGGGTCCTTGGCCCAGGGGTAGGTCGCTTGGAGCACCCACCACCACACCGGGAACGCCGCCGCCATCACCGCCATGACCAGCCGGCCCACGCGCACGTCTCCAGCTTCGTTGGGCTGGCTGTCGAGCTGGACGGCAGGGAGGCTCATCTTCGCTGGATCCTGGGTTGGTCCGACGGAGTTTCCATCGTACCGGCGCGCGCTTCCGGAAGCGAGCTTGCAAGAGGTCGGCCCCGACGGGCCCTACGCCCGTGAGATAGGGGTCATCGGATCTTCTCAGCCCCCACTGAAGGGGTGGAGTACCGTATTGTCTCTCGACGAGCTCAACGAGGCCCAACGTGCGGCGGTGCAGTCGCGTGATGGCGCACACTTGGTCGTGGCCGGCGCCGGTACTGGGAAGACCCGAACGCTGGTCCACCGGGTGGCGTGGCTGATCGAGCAGGGCGTCGCGCCCGGTCAGATCGTGCTGCTGACCTTCACCCGCCGCGCCGCCGAGGAGATGCTCGATCGCGTCGCCGCGCAGGTCGGCCCTGAGGCCCGCGCCGTCCGCGGCGGCACCTTCCACGCCTTCGCGCTGGGCGCGCTGCGTCGCTTCGCCGACACGCTCGGCTGGACGCCGTCGTTCACCGTGATGGACCGCGAGGACGCCGAGGACATGGTCGGTCTGGTCCGCAGCGAGCTGGGCTACGCCGAGGGCAAGCAGAAGTTCGCCCGCAAGGGCACCGTGCTCGACGTGCTCTCGCGCTCGGTGAACACCCACAAGACCATTCAAGAGGTCCTGTCCGACCAGTACCCGCAGTACGGCGCCTTCGCCGACGCGTTCGAGGCGATCGGCCGCCGCTATGCGGAGCGCAAGCAGGCCCACGGCGTCATGGACTACGACGACCTGTTGGTGCTGCTCGCCACGCTGCTGCGCGATCACCCCGAGGCCCGCCGCAAGCTGTCGAGCGAGGCGCGCCACGTGCTCGTCGACGAGTTCCAGGACACCAACCGCCTGCAAGCCGAGATCGCCGTCCTCTTGTCGAGCGCGCACGGCAACCTGATGGTGGTGGGCGACGAGGCGCAGTCGATCTACGGCTTCCGCGGCGCGTCCGTCCGCAACATCCTCGACTTCCCTAAGCTGTTCCCCGACATCCAGATCACCAAGCTGGAGGAGAACTACCGCAGCACCCAGCCCGTGCTGGACCTGGCGAACGCCGTGCTCGACTCCGCGCGCGAGGGCTTCCACAAGCGCCTGCGCGCCGTCCGCGGCGAGGGCCCGCTGCCGCGCATCGTCGACGTGATCGACGAGCACGACCAGGCCGACGCGGTGGTCAAGCGCATCCTCGCCCTGCGCGCCGCCGGCGTCCCCGTCTCCAAGCAGGCCGTGCTCTTCCGCAGCGCGTACCACTCGTTCCTGCTGGAGACGCGGCTGGTCGAAGAGGAGATCGCCTTCAAGAAGTTCGGCGGCATGCGCTTTGGCGAGGCGGCCCACATCAAGGACGCGCTCGCGCTCGTGCGCCTGGTCGCGAACCCGCGCGACGCGATGGCGTGGTTCCGCGTGCTCGGCTGGTTCGAGGGCCTGGGCGAGAAGACCGCGCAGAAGATCGGCGACGCCATCACCAACGCCGACGATCCGGTGCTCGACGCCGCTCAGTTCAAGGGCCGCAAGTACCACGCCGCCCTGCTCGACCTGGCCAACCAGCTCGACAGCTGGGCCCCGCTCGTCATGGAGCCGGTCAGCTGTGTGGAGGCCGTGATCGCCTGGTACCGCGAGCGCATGCCGTCGATCTACGATGACGCCAAGCGCCGCCTCAAGGACCTCGACGCGCTCCCGCTGGTGGCGGAGCGCCACCAGTCCATCGAGAGCTTCTTGAGCACCGTCGCCATCGACCCGATCGAGGACGCCAAACCCGACCGGCCCGAGGGTGACGACGACATCCTGACCTTGTCCACCATCCACTCATCGAAGGGCCTGGAGTGGGAGGCGGTGCACTTGCTCCAGCTCGCCGACGGCGGCTTCCCCAGCGCGTGGTCGCTCGACGACGACAGCGCGATGGAGGAGGAGATCCGCCTGCTCTACGTCGCCGTGACCCGCGCACGCCGCGAGCTGTGGCTGACGCGCCCGCACTTCGTCCGCACGCGCGGGCCCACCGGCGTGGGGCCGGGCTGCTCGCTGCTGGAGCCGATCGAGCACCTCGACGACTTGGTGGAGTTCCTGCGCCACGACCCGGAGGCAGGCGCGGACTCGGCGGCGTCGGAGGATCTGTTCCGGCGGCTGCGGAGCTTCTTGGACTTGTGAGTCGAGCGGGGCCCGCCTCTGCGCGCTCGCTGCGAATGCTTCGGCCGAGGGATCTACTTCTGCCCGCGGTGCGAAAGCAGCAGCACCACCGACGAGGCGAGCGCCAGCCCGCTCGAGAGCGAGCCCGGATCCAGCTCAGGCGCGGACGGCGCGGCGAACGCGGCGGGCGCCACGAACGCGGTGGCGATCACGAGGAAGGCGAGCTGCGCGAGGGTCGTGCGGGTCAAAGGTCCTCCAGCGGTGAGGTGTCGCTGTCCGACCATTTTCCAACAGCGACCGACGGAAGTCAACGCGTGGCCAGAAGGGTCCGCCGCGCGTCCTCGCGGCCGCCGCGGTCCCGGCGCGGTCGCTCGCGCTTGCGGATGACGTGCTACCCCAACCCTCGTCCGCCCCGGAGCCCCCATGCACGAGCTCGTCTTCATCGCCTACTCGCCCTGGTCCATGCGCGCGCGCCTCGCGCTCGACGCCCAGGGCGTGGCGTGGAAGGGCCGCCCGTACATCCCGCAGATCAGCGAGCCGGGCCTGCGCTGGCGCCTCAAGCAGCTCACCGGCAAGGTCACCACGCCCGTGCTGTTCCCCGACGACGGTCCGCCGCTCACCGACTCGTTCGACATCGCCGCGTGGGCCGCCGCCCGCTCCGCGCGCCCGCTGATCACGCCTGAGAACCGCGCGCAGTGTGAGGCCTTCAACGAGCTCGCCAACCGCGCGCTGGAGGCCGGCCGCATCCGCACCACGCGCCGCGTGCGCGCCGACGCCGAGGCGCTGCGCGAGTCGCTGCCGCCGCCCGTGCGTGCGCTGGGGCCCATCGGCCTGGCGATCGGCCGCAAGGCCAGCGGCGACCTGATCTCCAAGTATGCGGTCGGCGACAACTCCGACGAGTCGATGCGGGTCGAGATGCGCCTGGCGCTCACCAAGCTGGCCGACGCGCTCCATGGCCGCGACTGGCTGCTGGGCGACTTCAGCTACGCCGACATCACCGCCGCAGCCGCGTTGAGCTTCGTGAAGCCGCACGAGTCCACGCCGCTCGGGCCGCGCAGCCGCGCGCTGTGGACCGAGGACGGACTCGCCAAGGAGTTCAGTGAGGTGCTGACCTGGCGCGACCGGGCCGTCGCCGAGGCCAAGTCGCGCCGGCCCGTCCGCGCCTGATCGTGTCTGCCCGGCCTACGCGCCGAACGCTTCCTTGAGCCGCTTGGTGATGCTGCCTTCCAGCTTGGCGGCGTCGACGCCGGCGGCGCGCGCGAGCATGCCCAGCTTCACGTCCACGTCGACGGCGCTGTCGCTCACCTTCACGTCGCCGCTCACGCCGAGGCCTTGGATGGTGGCGTCGGTGCCCTTCCAGTTGAGCGTGACCCGGTACTTGCCGAGCAACTCCTGAAAGCCCGCGAGCTTGGCCTTGGCGGCGTCGCGGGAGAGGGAGTGCGGCTGGCGGACGTGGACATTGGCCATGGTGTTCCTCGCAGGGGGGAAGGGGGACACCCCCCGATAGCCACGCGCCCGCGCGCTGTCAGCCGGACCGCCCGCTACGCGTCGACCGGAGCCCACGCGCGGCTGAGGATGGTACCCACGTCCGTGCCCACCGGCAGCGTGCCGAACGCGTAGCCGCCGTCGCCCAGCCGGGTGGTCAGGAAGGCGTCGGACACGGCCTTGGGCGAGCTCCGGATCAGGAGCGACGCCTGCAGCGTGACGGCGGCCAACTCGGTGGTGCGACGGGCGCGGTACTCGGCGTTCGTCGGGTCGCGCAGCTCTACCTTCAGGCGGTCGACGGCGGCGTCGAGCGCGGCATTGGCGCCGCGGGTCAGGTCGATCTCGGCGATCAACGCGTCGGCCACCTCGGGCTGACGCGACAGGGCGCGCAGCACGTCCAGGCAGATCACGTTGCCGCTGCCCTCCCAGATGCCGTTGAGCGGCGCCTCGCGGTACAGCCGCGGCAGGATCGACTCCTCGACGTAGCCGCCACCGCCCAGGCACTCCATGGCCTCGGCCACCACGGTCGGGCAGCGCTTGTTCGTCCAGTACTTGCTGATCGCGATGCCGATGCGCGCGAGCTGACTGGCCACCGGGTCCTGCTCGCTGTCGTCGTAGGCGCGGGCCATGCGCATGGCGAGCGCGGTCTGCGCTTCGATCTCCACCGCCAGGTCCGCGAGCACGTTGCGCATGAGCGGCTGCTCGATCAGGCGCTTGCCGAACGCCTTGCGGTGCGTGGCGTGGTGCGCGGCCTGCACGAAGGCCTGCCGACCGAGCGCTGCCGCTGCGGTGGTGCAGTCCAGGCGCGTGTGGTGGACCATCTCCAGGATGGTGCGCACGCCGCGGCCCTCGTCGCCCACGCGCTCGGCGTAGGTGTGGTTGTACTCGATCTCGCTCGACGCGTTCGACTTGTTGCCGAGCTTGTCCTTGAGCCGCTGCACGAAGAAGTTGTTGCGCGTGCCGTCCGGCAGGAAGCGCGGGACGAGGAAGCAGGTCAGCCCGCCCTCGGCCTGCCCGAGCGTGAGAAACGCGTCGCACATGGGCGCGGAGCAGAAGTACTTGTGGCCGGTCAGGCGGTAGGCGTCGCCGTCGCGCACAGCGCGCGTGGTGTTGGTGCGCACGTCCGACCCGCCCTGCTTCTCGGTCATCGACATGCCGATCGTCGCCGACGTCTTCTGGTCCGCAGGGATCAGGCGCGGGTCATAGGCGTTGCACGTGACACGCGGGATCCACTCTGCCGCCACGCTCGGCTCGTGGCGCAGCGACGGGACGACCGCGTAGGTCATGGTGGTGGGGCAGCCGCTGCCCGCCTCGATCTGGCCGGCCATGTAGCCGAGCGCCGTGTGGGCCACGTGGCCGCCGCGCTCCTTGGACGTCCAGGCGATGCTGTGCTGCTCGTGCGCCATCGCGAGGCTGAAGAACTGGTGGTAGGCCGGGTGGAATTCGACCTCGTCCAGCCGCTCGCCCTGTCGGTTGAAGCTGCGCAGGATCGGCCCGTGCACGTTCGCCAGGCGGCCGGCCTCTTGGATCTCGAAGCTGCCGAGCGCGGTGCCGAATGCGGTCAGACGGTCCTTGGCCCAGCCGGCGCCCTCGCGCTCCACGGCCTCCTGCAGCACCACGTCGGTCCCGAACAGGTCGTAGTCCTGCAGGTTGGGGACCTGGTTGAAGACCTCGTGCGTGGGGAGCTGGACATGCGGGCGGTACGACACAGGGCCTCCAGGGGTGGGGTGGGCTAACCGGGCGCGGTACAGCGGGGCCTTGCCGGAGGTTGCATGAGCGTGGTGATGGACGCGGACGCGCTGCGTAGGTTCCTCGCGGCAGAGTTCCCCCAGTCGCTCCAGCTGGGCTTTGAGATCACCCGCGTGGACGCGCAGGGCGTGGGCCTCGTCCTGCGCACCGGCGACCACCACCTGCGCCCGGGCGGCACCATCATGGGCCCCACCCTGATGACCCTAGCCGACACGGCGACCTACCTGGTGATCCTGTCGCGCGTCGGCCCGGTGGCGCTGGCCGTCACGTCGAGCCTGGAGATGCACTTCCTGCGCAAGCCGCCGCCCGGCACGCTCACCGTCGACGCGCGCCTGCTCAAGCTGGGCAAGTCGCTGGCGGTCGCGGTGGTGGACATCCACGCGGAGGGCGCGGGCGACGAGCCGGTCGCGCACGCCACGGTCACCTACGCCATCCCGTCCAAGCGCTGATCGCTCACCACGCGTGCGTGGTCACCGCCGACACCCACATCCCGATCACACCCGTGACCACGCCGCAGCACCACGCGCTCAGCAGCAGCGCGAGCGCGGTGCGACGGCCGCCCGGGTCCTTGCCGGCCAGCCGCAGCGTCAGCGTGCCGGCGATCGCGAGCGCCATGGCGAACACCGCCAGGTGCTCCTTGGTCTCGAACGCGGGCAGCGCGGGGCTCTTGGTGGCGTACAGGCCGCCCTTCACGTGCGCGCGGTAGTCGCTGTAGATCCACCATCCCAGACCAAAGGGCGCCGCGAGCAAGAGCGCGGCCAGGTCGGCGGTCGCCTGCGTCCACCACGGCACACCCTTGCGACGCATCAGGCTGACGATCGGGTGCAAGAGCAGCGCCAGACCGAGCAGCGCCAGGTGGCCGTGCACCCGCTCCAGCAGCGCGAACAGCGTGGGCGTCATGGGACCAGCACCATCGACACCGCGTAGGGCACGATCACCCCGGTCACGATCCACGGACCCCACGCGAGCACGCGGCCTGCGCGGTCGTCGGACAGGCCCACCGCCGCGATCAGGCCCAGCAGGACGCCGTGCAGGATGGCCAGGAACAGCCGCCACGTGAACGGCGTGTGCACCTGGCTCACCACCATCGCGGGGTCCTCGTGGAGCAGGAGCCACGCGAGCAGCCGCTGCGTCGCGTACGACACGGGTGTGCCCAGGCCAAAGGCCATGGCGCCCACCGCCCACGCGCGTCGCGACGGTCCGATCACAGGGCCGCCATCGCGATCACGCGCGGGCACTCAGGGTCTGGCGCGAGCGTGTCGCCGGTGACGTGGCCGGCCACGATCCGGCAGCCGCCGCGGCACACGCGCTGGTGGTCGCAGGTGTCGCACGGCGCGGGCGGCGCGGCCGCGCGGGCGCGCCACGCGTCGAGCACGTTGTCCGACTGCCAACGCTCCGCGAGCGGGCGATCGTCGCCGACCGAGCTCGCGTGCGCGAACGAGCACGGCGCCCAGTGGCCGTTCGCACCGCGCGCCCACAGGCTCTCTCCGCCGACGCAGCCGTTCACGCCCAGCCGCGCGAGCGCGTCCGCCGTCGGTCCGTGCGCGGCCAGGAAGGGGACGAGCGCGCAGTCGACGCGCATGATCAGGCCGGTGCGCGCCTCGATGTCGAGCAGGCGCGGCCACAGGCTCAGGCCGTCCGCCTGCGACAGCGCGTGCTCCGCGTAGGTGTCGACGCCGCGGCCCGCCGGCTTGAAGCGAACCCACTGCCACTCCGACACACCCAGCGCCGCGATCGCGTCGCCGATCGCCTCCAGCGCGTGCACGTTCTTGCGCGACAGCACCGTGTTCACGCCCACGCGAATGCCCGCGTCGCGGAGGGTGGCGATCGCGCGTAGCGCGACGCGGGTGCCGTCCCAGCCGCGCACCGCCGCGTAGGTCTCGTCGACCCCGTCCAGGCTGACGTTGACCTGGCCGACGTGCGGCGCGAGCGCAGCCGCCATGCCGGTCGTCAGCCCGAGCCCTGATGTGGTGAGATTGGGCACCATGCCGCGCGCGCGGATCGACGCGATGAGCGCCGCCAGGTCCTCGCGCACCAGCACCTCGCCGCCGCCCAGCGCCACCTCGAACACGCCCATCGCCTGGAGCGTGTCCAGATCGCGCGCCAAGTCGGTCGCGGTGGGGTCGGGGCTGGCGCGGTGGGGGCCCGCGTCCAGGTAGCAGCCGTCACACGCCACCGGGCAGCGATCGGTCACCGCGATGTGCGCCTCGGTCGGCGCGGACAGGGCGCCCGCCGGGGACGTGCCGCCGCCGATCTCCCGCGCGCCGCGATCGAGCAGCGACTGCGCGCTCTCAGCGTCCACGGAGACGAGCGCGGGAGGATCATTCACCGCCACGATCGCGCCGAACGCCTCGCGGCGCACGCGCGGCGTGTCGTCGGTCGGAGTCGGTTCAGGCGGTGTGTCGGTCGACGGGTCGACGCCGGTGGGAGGGCCGCCCTCCCCATCGCGTCGCCACGCGGAGAGCCGCCCCGCGAACGCGTTGAGCACCGCCGCCACGCCGACCGCAGTCAGCAGCGCGGCGCCGACGACGCTGCCTGCGGCCGAACAGTTCGGGCTGTGCCCGGGGCGAACGCGGAGGACGTGGATGTCGCGTGGCACAGACATGCTCACCACCAGACCTGGTTGAGGGTGCCGGTGGCGTAGAACGCGAGCCACGCGGCGGCGAAGGAGGCGACGGCGGCCAGCGCGCCGATCCCGGCGCGGCCGATCGCGCTGGCGGTCCCGTGCTGCGCGCGCCCGGCGAGCAGGTGGATACCGGCGAGCGGGGCGCTCATCCAGAGCACGGCGTCAGCCGAGCCCGGGTCCCACGACGTACCGATCACGTAGGCGCCGAGCAGTCCCGCGCCTATCGGGAGCAGCGCCCACGGCCGCGGCTGGCCCACCGCGCGCCACGCGCCGAGCAGCGACGTCGCGACGAACAGCGCGATCACCGACCACGAGACCACGCGCACCCGCTGGTGGTGCTGGGCGATCAAGGCCTCGTCCACCGGCGTGGCGAGCGCGCCGCCCACGACGAGCGCCTCCTTCTCGACCAGCTTGGCCTCGTCGGCGCGCCCCACCTGCACCAGCGCGAGCGCGTGCATGAGCACGACGTTCTTGCGGTGCTCGTCGTCGAACGCCGCGCGGTCGTCGTAGAGCGGCGTGGTGTCGGTCAGCGCCAGGGCGGCGTCCTTCTTGCGAGCCAGCGCGTCGTTCCCGAGCCACAGCCCGGCCTCGGCCCGCAGCATCGGCGTGGCCTGCGCGTCGTCGCGGAGCGTGGCGACCTTGGCGCGCGCGCCGTCTGGATCGACCCGCCACGTCTCGCGGCGCACGGTGTCGAGCTGGGTCCACAGGTCGAACCCGCCGTCCACGTCGCGCCGCGCGTCAAACCAAGCGACGCGTCGGGCGCAGCGGGCGGCGCGGGGGCCCGTGGGGAGCGCGGTGATCGCGGTCTGGCAGGCCGTCACGGCGCCCTCCCAGTCGCGGGCCAGCTCGGCCTTGGCGGCTTGATCGGCGGCCGCCATGTGCTGCGCCAAGCTGTCGCCGTCGGGGGCAGCCAAGGCGAGCGCGAGCGTGAACCAGAACCACATGCCCGCTGGAGTGCCGCCGCCGACCGATCAAGTCAAGCGACGAGAGCGTGACGGCCGTTCGCGCGACTACCCGACCGTGACGCCCAGCAGGTGGCCGATGCCAAACGTGAGCGACATCGCGGCGATCCCGCCCAGGCCGACGCGGACCGCGCCCAGCTGCGGGTTGGCGCCGCCGAGCTTGGCGCCCACGTAGCCGCTGCCGCCGAGCGCGAGCGCCGCGCTGGCCCCGATCGCCCACACGGCCAGGTTGGCGGGTGTGATCAGGCTGACGAGGATGGGGAGGGCGGCGCCGAGCACGAAGCTCACCGCCGACACCCACGCGGCCTGGAAGGGCTTGGCGCGGGTTAGGTCGGTAATGCCGAGCTCATCTCGGAGGTGGGCCTGGAGCGCGTCGTGCGCGGTGAACTTCTCGGCCACGGCGCGCGCGAGGGCCTCGTCCAGCCCGCGGTGCTTGTAGATGGCGATCAGCTCGTCGAGCTCACTGGCGGGCGTCTCGGCCAGCTCGCGCGTCTCCTTGGCGATGTCGGCGTCCTCGGCGTCGCGCTGGGAGGCAACCGACACGAACTCGCCCGCGGCCATGGACATGGCCCCGGCGACCAGCCCGGCGACGCCCGCGACCAGGGTCGCGCTCGACGACTGCCCGGCGGCGACGACGCCGATCATCAGGCTGGACGTGGAGACGATGCCGTCGTTGGCGCCCAGCACGGCGGCGCGGAGCCAAGCGAGGCGGTCTTGGGCATGGATTTCGGAGTGGGAAGCCACGAGCACCTCGTCGGTGTCCCGCTGTCGGGTGGCCTCGGGATAGCACGTCGGAGGCCAGCCCAGAAAGAACGAGCGCCCGGGTTGCAGTGCAGCCCGGGCGCTCGCAGGAAGGTGGTTGGCGTCCCACGAGAACAGGGTACCCCAAGCTCTTGTGGCCGTCGCGTCTTCGAACACCAGATCCTGTGTGTTCGGTGTCAATCCGTCGAACACCTTACGACAATCGAGATCTGCCGTGCCTGTTTGGTTCCCCTTCGCCCAGCTCCAAGGCTTCCAGCCCCGTGGTCGACTTGTGTCTGCGCGGGGCGCATGGCTCACCTTGGACGACGGACGGCGCGTGTTCGACGGCATCTCGTCGTGGTGGGTGAACGTGCACGGGCAC
>CANJMY010000094.1 GCA_947475315.1 Pseudomonadota bacterium
CACGATCTGGACGCCGCGCTCCGTCGGGCGAATCACGGCGACACGATCGTGGTGTGCCCAGGGGTGTACACCGCGTCTGTCGAGATCGAGGACGACGTGACGATCACCGGGCTCGGGGCCAGGGAGGACATCGTCCTGGACGCCCGCGGCGCGGGGCCGGTCGTGACGGTCGGGTCAGTTCGGTGGCGGGCCTCGCACCTGACGCTCCAGGGCGGCCTGGGCGCCGCGGACGTCCGAGGCGTGCGGGTCGGCGGCGGCGTGCTCGTCGTCGGGGACGGGTCGGTGGTCCAGCTTGAGGACGTGGTGATCTCCGGCAACGCCGCTGGGGAAGGCGCCGGTATCTACTCGGCGTCGGACGCGACGATCTCGGTGACGGACTCGCGGATCACCCGCAACCTCGCGCAGGTCGGCGGAGGCGTTCAGCTCTACGGGGGCACGCTCGACGTCGTGCGCACGACCTTCGTCGACAACGCCGCCTTGGTGAGCGGCGTGGACCTGTCGGCGGATCCGATCATGGGTGACGCGTTTACGCGCGCGCCTCAGATCAGCTTTGAGGACGTCGAGATCGGCCGGCACGACGCGTCGGTCGTGGAACCCAAGGACGCGGTGGTCGTGACGGGCGGCACCTTCACGGCGGTGGGAGGCCGCTTCGCGGGCGTGTTCGGGACGCCGCTGGTGGTCATGCCGCCGCCTGGCGTGACGCCGTCGTCGCAGCTCCGCCTGCAAGGCACCGTGTTCGAGGACAACGCGGGCGGGGCGGTCGGCGGGCTGCTCGATGGGGGTGCTTCCGTGGTCGAGCTGACCGACGTGGTGTTCCGACGGAACAGCGGGAACATCGGCGCGATGAAGATCCAGGGCGATCCGTCGATCGCCCGCAACGCGACCTCCGCGAGCATGTCGGGCGTCACGGTCGAGGACAACGTGGGCACCCTCGGCGCGGGCGGCCTTCTGCTGCTCGACGTGAACCTCGACCTCCAGGGCTCGACGTTCTCTGGGAACGGCTCGCTGGCGGGCAACCTGGACTCTGCGGGCGCGGCCATCACCGCCAAGCGGACCGACAGCGAGCTGACCCGAACGACGATCCAGGTGGACTCGTGCTCGTTCACCGGGAACCACACCAACCTCGACGGCGGTGCGATCGCCGTGTACGGCGCGTTCGAACTGTCGATCGAGCACTCCAACTTCGACGGCAATCAGGCGGCGCAAGATGGCGGCGCGCTCTACTTCAACGGGCTCGGCGGCGGTTCGATCCTGTACACCGACACCGTGACCTTCACGGGGCAGCGCGCGGGTCGGGACGGCGGTGCGATCGCCACGGTGGGCGTCGCGCAGCAGGCCGGTCACGTGAGCTTCGTCGACTGCGTCGCGGGTCGGAACGGCGGGGCGGTGGACGCGGCGCCGTATCTGGACGCGCTGCGCGTCACCGAAGGGAGCGTCTGGCTGGGCGACATCATGGCGTCGGACTGCTCTGCGGGGGGCGCGGGCGGCGTCTTGCACGCGACCACGGCGTCGGTCACCGTCTACGACGCCATCGCGACCCGCCTGCATGCGTCGCGCGGCGGCGCCTTCGCCTTCGAACCGTACCTCCGGTACGGGACCTGGGTGGGGCCAATCGTGAACATCGAATCCGTGACGACGTCGGAGAGCTCTGCGGTGCGAGGCGGCTATCTGGACGCGGTCGGCATCGATCTCTGGATGGTCGATGACTTCGTGACCGACTCCAGCGCGGAGGTGGGCGGCGGCCTCTACCTGGAGCCCGCGGTGGATGAGCTCGGGCAGGCCAAGCTCTACGCCTCCGCGGACATCGAGTCGTCCACGTTCGCCCGCTGCACGGCGACAGGAAACCTGGACCAGACGCGCGGCGGGGCGATCGCCGGCGTCGGCACCAACATGAGCATGTACAACGTGCTCATGGAGGACAACAACGCCGCGCGTGGCCGTGGCGGCGCGATCTGGCTGGGCCCGTTGCGACAGCTTGACGGTCGAATCGACGTTCGGTCGGTCATCCAGGTGAGCGACTCGATCTTCCAGCGCAACGGCGCGACTGAGGGCGGCGCGCTCGCGCTCGACGCGGGATCCGGGCGCGTGCTGCGAACGCGGTTCGAGGAGAACGCCGCGTCGGCGCGCGGCGGGAGCATCGCGATCTTCGATGGATCGGACCGTCCGGGCTTCCTTCCATTCGCGCTCGACGAGTCGCAGGTGAACCAGGGCTCGGCGCCGCTGGGGGGCGCGATCTACGCGACGTCGGTGGACCTGACCCTGAGCGAAACCTTGCTGAGCGGCAACTCCGCCACGTGGGGAGGCGCCGTCGCGCTCGACGCCGCCTTCCTCACCCGGCTGACGATGAGGGGCGGTCACATTGAGGGCAACACCGCTTCGGTGCGCGGTGGCGGGATCTACGCGGTCGCGCCCGTGGACCCGGCGCTCGGCCTCCTCGACCTCAGCATCGTGTCGTTCGGTGTGACCGCGGGGTCGAACTCGCCCGATGACCTCACCATCGAGGGTGCGGGCTCGGCGATCGGGCTGGGCGGTCGGGCGTCGCGGGTCTGCGTGCGTCTGGACGCGTCCTGCCTGTGATCTACGGGGCGACCCGGGCGAGCTCGGTCGCGCCGCGCACGTAGATCGCGTCGCGGTCCCACCAGGGCGTGGCGAGGCTCGGTGGGATGGGCAGCGTCCACTGGGTGGCGCGGGTCAGCGTGGCGCCGCGCAGGACCTGCACCGCGCCCGAGTTGAAGAGCACGACCAGATCGGCGCCGAGGCGCTGCGGGCTGGGCCAGATCTCGGACGCCTTGGGAGGGACGAGGGGCGTGGTCGCGGCCTTCGCGCCGGTCTGCGCGTCGAGCGACCACAGGCCGCCGTCCTTGCCGACGATCACTAGGCGGCCCTGCCAGACGGTGGGTGAGGTGTAGATGCGCTGGGTGGTCTGCAGATCTACGGTCCACAGCTTGGTCGCCACGACTGAGTCGCCGCTGCGCTTGAGCGACCAGGCGGTCGCCGCGCTCTTGGACTCGCCGCTCTGCGTGGGGACGTTGCCCGCCAGGTAGGCCCGGTCGCCTTCGAGAAGGGGGCCTGCGTACCACAGGTCGCCGAGGGAGCCTTGGAGCAGCGCGCCGTCCGACGCGCGCAGCAACCGGCCATCTGGCGTGACCACCACGCCCAGACCCTCGACCGATCCGGTCGCGGGCGATCCGTAGTCCGCGTACTTTCCGGCGGTCCATCGCGTGTTTCCGGTGGTCGCGTCCAGGCCGTAGAGCATGTTGTACGCCACGACCAGCACGCCGCCGACCATGGACGGCGAGGCGGTGGCGCGCCCAGGGTACGCGCGCATCTCGACCGCGTGGGGGCCAAGCCAGCGCGACCAGAGCCGCTGTCCGCTCAGGTCAAAGCAGGACACGACGCCGTTCGCGAAGAAGGCCCAGATGCGCTTGCCGTCGGTCACTGGCGTGGGCGCCGACCAGCCGATGTTCGGATCGGCGGGCGGCGTGCGGTAGGGCGCCGCGGCTTCGACCGTCGCCTTCAAGGTGCCCATGCGGGCGATCAGCGTGGTGAGCTGGGCGGCTGCGGCGGCCCCGTCGGCGCCCCCAGCGGCGGCGGCGCGTCGAAGCTGCGAGTAGCTCGACTTCACCGTGGCCAGCTCGACCTCCAGCTTGTCGGCTTCGGCCACGCGGCGCCGGATCTCGTGGGCGTCGGAGGCGCCCACGGCGTCGGCCACGTCGTTGGCCGCCTGCCACAGCTTGGCGCCGGTCGCGGCGTCGTAGCAGGCGAGCGTGGTGGGCTCAGAGGTGACGCACACCTTGCCGGCCGCGACGACCGGGGAGCCGTTGCCCCACGCCGCGAGCGGGACACGCCAGACCACTCGTGGGACGGCGGCCGGGAGCGCTGCGGCGGGGAAGGTGCCATGGCCATCGCCTCGCCAGCCGGCGCCGTCCGCGGCGCTCGCGCGGGCGCCCAGCGTCAGCGACAACAGCACGGTCATCGCGCGCAGGGCAAGCGACGGGCGGCAGCAGGCGGGGGGGCGGTGCGCGGTGCGGGTCATGCGGCGGTGGCACCTTGTCGCGTGGGCGGGCGATGGACCGCGCTGGCCGGGGACGTGGAAGAGGCAGACCCGCGAGGGGCCGCGCGCCTTCCAGGGTGTGCCACGCCTTCGCGCTTCAGGTGGAACGGTATCCCGGCGTCGTGGCCAGTGGTGATCAGACCGAGCCGGTGACCCGCAGCACGGTGAGCTCTTGTGGGCGCGGCTGGGCCAGCTCAAGCACGTCGCCTTCGACCGCGCCGAGCAGCGCCTCACCGAGCGGCGAGTCGCGGGTGATCACGCGGACCTCGACGCCGTCGACGACCACGGTGATCCCGCCGCCGTCGGGCGCGACGAAGCTCCACCGCACCACGCCCTGCGCGTCCTCGAGCGCGACCAGCGCGCCGAGGCCCGCTGCCACGCCCTCGGTCGCTACGCCGTCGCCGAGCTGATCGAAGAACGCGGACACCCGGCGGAGCGCGGCGATCCGCACGGCCTGCCCGGCCGCCAGGTACGACGCCTCCAGGCCGCGGGTGTCGTACTTGTTCTCCGCCTTGGACTCGGCGTGCGTCGCCTCGTCGTAGGCCGCGGACGCCATGGCGAGCCCGGTCTGCAAGGTCTGGTGCACCGACTCGCGCAGCGCGCGGACGACGTGCGCGTGGTCCAATCGTGGCTCCGTGGCGCGTCGCGCCTAGGGGATCTTCCCGCCGACCACGCGACGATGCCCGCCCAGGTCGGTCCAGGTGCGGACGTCGGTGAACCCGGCGGCCTCGAACATCGCGCCGACCGCGTCCGCCTGGTCGTGGCCGACCTCGACCAGCAGCCCCTTGCGGGCGCGGGCGCGCGCCTGGGGGACGAGGAGCCGGTAGGGGCCGAGGCCGTCCAGGCCGCCGTCGAGGGCCAGCCGCGGCTCGTGCTTGGCCACCTCGGGCTCCAGCGTGTCGATCACCCGGCTGGGGATGTAGGGCGGGTTGGACACCACCCAGTCAATGGGCCGGCGGGCAGGGATGGGGTCGAGCAGCGAGCCCTCCAGGACCGCCACCCGGTCGCCCAGCTGCAGCGTCGCCACGTTCTCGCGGGTGCAGGCGAGCGCGTCAGGCGAGATGTCCGTCTCGTAGACGCGGACCTGGGGGAGCGTGTGGGCGATCGCCAGGCCGACGGCACCGGTGCCTGCGCCCACGTCCGCGACGAACACGGGCTCGGTCGGCGTGCCGATCCACTCCAAGGCGGCCTCGACCAGCGTCTCGGTGTCCGGGCGCGGGACGAGCACGCCGGGGCGCACCGCCAGATCGAGGCGGTGAAAGCCCTTGGTGCCCAGCACGTAGGCGAGCGGCTCGCGCAGCCCGCGGCGACGGACCAGCGGGCGCAGCGTCTCCAGGTCCTTATCCGTGAGCGGCTGGTCGAAGCGAAGGTAGAGCTGGAGGCGCTCCAGGCCCAGCACGTGGGCCAGCAGCAGCTCGGCGTCCAGGCGCGGCGTCGGGATGCCCTTCTCGCGAAAGAAGCACTCGGTCTTGCGCAGGACGTCCAGCAGCGGGATCACGCGTCCGCCTGCTGCTCCGACAAGAGCTCGGCGCGGTGCGCGGAGGTGAGGCCGTCGACCAGCGCGTCCAGGTCGCCGTCGATCATCTTGTCGAGCTGATACAGCGTCAGCCCGATGCGGTGATCCGTGACCCGGTTCTGCGGGAAGTTGTAGGTGCGGATGCGCTCGCTGCGGTCACCGCTGCCCACCATGGCGCGACGCTGGGCGTTGCCCTCGGCCGCCGCCTTCTCGCGCTCAGCTTCGAGCAGGCGCGCCTTGAGGACGCGCATCGCCTGGTCCTTGTTCTTCAGCTGGGACTTCTCGTCCTGGCAGATGACCGTCGTGCCCGTGGGGATGTGCACGATGCGGACGGCGGAGTCGGTGGTGTTGACCGACTGACCGCCGGGGCCGCCCGCGCGCATGACGTCGATGCGCAGATCCTTCGCTTCCAGCTTGACCTCGATCTCGTCGGGCTCAGGCAGGACGGCGATGGTGGCCGCGGAGGTGTGGATGCGGCCCTGGGTCTCGGTCGCGGGGACGCGCTGAACGCGGTGCACACCGCTCTCGAAGCGCAGCATGCTGTAGGCGAGCTCGCCCTGCACGGAGGCGATGATCTCCTTGAAGCCTTCCACGGTGCGGCCGCCTGAGCCAATGCTGATGGGGCTGGCCTCGACCACCTGGAGCTTGAGGCCCTTGCTGTCCAGCCAGCGCTGGTACATGCGGAACAGATCGCCTGCGAACAGGGCGGCCTCGTCTCCGCCGGTGCCGGCGCGGATCTCGACGAGCAGCGGGCGGCCCTCGTAGGGGTCCTTAGGGAGCAACAGCAGGCGGATCTGGTCCGTCGACGCGGAGAGCTCAGCCTCAAGCCGCGTGATCTCGTCACGGGCCATCTGCTTGAGATCGGCGTCGGACTCGGCCGTGAGCATCTCACGGCTCTCGACCAGCTCGGATTCCATCGACTTGTGCTTGCGCCAGGCGTCCACGATGGACGTGACCTGCCTGTGCTCGCGCGAGATTTCGCGCACGCGTCCCTGATCTCTCACGACCTCAGGGTCGGAGAGCATGCGGTCAAGCATCTCGAGGCGGCCTTCCAGCGCTTCTAGGCGGGCGAACACGGAGCACCCTCCTGTGGCAGACGGTCAGGGAGCGGCGGAGCACCGAGCCGGGACGGGCGACCGAGGCCGCCGCGTCCCAGCCCAGGGGCTCACGCGCCTTCGCCCGAGCCGTCGGTCGCGTTGGGGTTCGCGAAGCCGTACTTGCGGTAGTAGCGGTCCACGCGGCCTTCGGTGTCCATCAGCTTCTGCTGGCCCGTGAAGAACGGGTGCGAGTCCGAGGAGATGTCCACGGTGATGACGGGGTACTCGACGCCGTCGATCGTGGTGTTCTCCTTGAAGTGACGCTCGTCCGCCGCGGAGCGGGTCAGGAACTGCGTGTTCGTGGAGATGTCCCGGAAGACGATGTAGCGGTACTTGGGGTGCATATCGGGCTGCATGGCGGCTCCGGAACGGTGTCCGCGCTCGGTCAGGAGCGCGCTGAGGGTTGCCACGCTCCCAGAGGAGCGCGCATGAGATTGCCACGCCCCGTGCGGAGCGCGCGAAAAGGTCCCGGCCTCTTTGCCCGATTCGGGGCTCCTGTCAAGGCGTCCCGCGCGCAGGGTCACCGACAGGGGTCGGACGGAACACGGTCACCAGCCCATCTTCGTCGCCGGATCCGTCGAGAGGGAGGGCGGCGCGCCACCGACGGCGCCGATCCAGCTCGTCCGAGCCGACCAGCAGCTCCTCGCGGCGAGTCCAGGAACGACGCACGTCGAGCGAGGGGTATTCGGACGGCACCGAGCCCGCGTCGCGCAGGGTCAGCCACCAGGAGCACAGGTCCGCGGCGTCTCGCAGCACGGCCGCGTGGATCGCGTCGTCCTCGGGCGGGGCCGCCGTGGTGATCAGCGTGATGGAGCCCGCGCCGCGCAGGTCGCGCGCGCTCGCCAGCCAGCGACGGGTGCGCTGCAGCGCGGCGACCAGCGGCGGCGGCGACGCCTCGGCGCTGGCGGCCTCGACGGCGAAGCGGACCAAGCGGTCGAGCGAGTCGACGAGGATCACGACCTCAGCGCCGCGCTCGGCCATGCGGCGCGCACGCTCGAACGCCACGTCGACGACGTGTACGTGGCGGTTGGCCTCGGCGTCCATCGGGGTGGCGATCACCTCGGTGGGCACGGTGGCGCGCCACTCGGTGACGTCCTCGGGGCGCTCGCCCACCAGCAGCACCGTGGTGGTCAGGCGCGGATCGGCGGCCAAGCGTCGGGCCAGGCGGCGCAGCAGATCGCCGCGCTCGGCGCGGGAGGGGCCTGAGATCACGCCGCGCGCGCCCAGACCGAGGGGTGCGACCCAGTCGACCGCGGCTAGCCAGGGGTCCTGCGCGATCGGCAGCCGGACCGACGGGTGCTCGGCGACCCGCTTCTCGAACGGCTCGACGGGCACTTCGGCGGGCACGCCGTCCACGCGCTCGACGCGCAGCATGGCGGGGTAACGCTCGCCCTCCTTGGGGGGGCGGGCGCGGCCGATCACGGTGGAGCCCGTCCGCAGCTCGAACCGCTTGATCTGCGACTGCGACACGTAGATGTCGCCCGGGGCGGGCATCAGGTCCGCGTGGGGGGAGCGCAGGAAGCCGAAGCCTTCGGCGTGGACCTCGAGCACGCCGGCCGCGTGGCCCGGCTCGATCAGGATGTTCGCCAGGGCCGCCACCAGGCCATCTCGCCAGGGGAACGGGCCCTCCGGCACCTCCAGCTTCCGCGCGCGGGCTCGCAGCTCGTCCAGAGTCAGCTCGAGCAGATCGGCGAGGTCAGGCATCGGGGCGTTCCGGGAGGGCGGGGCGGGGCAGGAGGGCGGGCGCCGATTCTCGCCGCCTCGCCGCCGGTTGTCAATGGAGCGCCCCGGAGCAGGCCCCCGTCGGACCGCCAGATGGACGGGGGTCAGTTGCACCCGGAGGCGTCGCGGACGCGCTGGATCTCGTCGAGCAGGACGGGGTCCTGGACCAGATCGGTCAGGTCGGCGTCGTCCAGGCCCAGGCTCTGGTAGGGCTGCGCGGCGTCCAGGTAGAGCCAGGCGCGGCCCCACACGGTCAGGATCATGTCGCGCCAGCACGCCTGGTTCATCACGGTCTGGTACACCGCGGGCTTGGTGGTGCGCATCAGGTGCAGGTAGCGCTCGATGTACCAGAGGTAGGTGAGGATCCCGTCCTTGGCGCTGATCTGCACGCCGGCGCTCAGGTGGTCCTCGAACGCGTAGTCTGCGGCCAGCGAGTTCACGTACTGGGTGGCCTCCTCCATCACCATGTCCAGGCCCTGGTCGCCCGACTCGAAGGTGGCGTTGGTGGGGGAGCCGTCCAGGTAGACGTCCGCGTAGCTGTCGCAGCCGTGGCCGCCCTGCGCGGGGCACTGCGGGCGGAGGTCGGCCCAGTCGTCGTTCTGGATCAGCGAGCGGGCGGGCGTGTTCCGGTAGCTCCCGCCGTTGCAGCTGAACTGGAGGTCGTCCCGGATGTGGTAGGTCTGGCTCTGGCCGACGCTCGTCTTGATGTCGAAGAAGTGGCCGCACTCGTGGACCAGCGTGCTGGCAGCGTCGAGCATGCCCGCGGCCGACTTGCGCTGGTTGGCCGAGGTGAACTGCGTGAGGCAGCTGCCGTTCACCGGGTGGTCCAGGCCGCCCTGGAACAGGAAGGCGCCGATCGGGTAGCGGGCGTCGAACGCGTCCAGCAGGAACGCGCTGGGGTCGGCCGCGCTGAACGACGCCTTGGCGGCGGCGAGGCTCGCGCTCGGGTCGGCCAGCACCTGGGCGTACTGGCCGTCGGTGCAGGTCGGGTCGACGAGGGGGGAGCTTCCGGTCGAGGGCGAGTCCGTGTCGGCGCCACCGCCGCCTCCTCCGCCTCCTCCGCCTCCACCGCCGCCACCGCCTCCTCCTCCGCCCGTGCTGTCGGTGTCGGCCACGGTGTCCGTGTCGGTGGCGGGCTCCGGGGTCTGGCAGGCGGCGAGCAGGCAGAGGGCGAGGACGCGCTTCATCGGGCACCTTGGCTGGCGGGAGCCTACGGATACCGCGGTCTGCGTGGGTCGACGATCCCCATCGTGGCGCGAACTCGGAGCGATTTTGTTCTCGCTTAGAGTACGCATGCGTCCACACGCAGAGCAGGGGTGCCGGGACCCCCGGGAGCACGTCAGCGACGGGGTGTGCGATTGCTGCGCCAGTCGCGCATGGCGTATACCGACGACGTGAGTACACCGTGACCGAAGCCCCGCCCGATCTGTTCGCCTTCCTCGACTACCGCGCCTTCCTCGGCGCGTGGTTCGACGCGCGCAAGTCCGCAAACCCGCGCTTCAGCCATCGGCTGTTCGCCCGCCTCGCAGGCCAGAAGTCGCCGAGCCTGCTGCTCCAGGTGATCTCTCGCAAGCGCAACCTGAGTGACGCGGCCGCCCTGTCGTTCGCGCACGCCATGAAGCTGGACGCCGACCAGACGGCGTTCTTCTGCGCGCTGGTCGAGCTGGACCAAGCGGCGACCGACGAGGCACGTAACGACGCCTGGGTGAGGATCAGCGCCGAGCGCCGGTTCCGTGCGGCCCGTCACATCGACGGCGACGCGTTTGTCTACCTGTCCCGCGGCTACCTCCCGACCATCCGCGAGCTGGCGGCCTTGCCGGCCTTCCGCGCGACGCCCGAGTCGGTGGCGGCGGTCCTGCGGCCGCGGATCAGCTTGGAGGAAGCCACCGAGGCTCTGGAACTGCTCCAGCGGCTCGGGATGCTGGCGTCCGGGGCGGACGGCGCGCTGCGCCCGGCTGAGGTCAGCGTGGTGACCCCCCGCGAGGTGGGCAGCCTGGCCGTGCACAATTACCACCGCGACATGGCCGAACGCTCCAAGGCGGCGATCGGCGAAGTGGCCCCGGCAGACCGCCACTACCTTGGTCTGACCGTGGCGATCCCGCCTGAGCTCATGCCCGTACTGAAAGAGCATCTCAATGCGCTCCAGGCTAGGATGCTGGACCTCTGCGACTCCGCCCCCGGCTTGAAGCGGCGCGTCGTGCAGGTGAACCTGCACCTGTTTCCGCTGTCGGAGGACGTGTGAAGTCCATTGTACTTGCGCTGCTGCCGATGGGCCTGATGGCGTGCAGCCCGGACACCACGGGGCAAGGCACCGCGGTCGGCAACCTCTCGAACTTCCGCGTGTCCACGCCCACGGCGCCGGACGTGGTGTCTGTCGAAGGGCAGGTCCACGTGACGGACGCCGCGCTGGTCGACTGCCAGGGTGGCACCAGCTCGATCGCGGAGGGCGTCGCGCTCTCACTCGTCGGCGGATCGACGCTCGGCATCCCCAAGGGCGTGTGGTGCGGCGTGCAGCTCACCACCGATCAGCCCGCGGTCTGGACCGGCTCCTCCAACGAAGGCTTCTCCTTCTCGATCGCGGTGGCGGTCAACCGCTTGGTGGTCAGCGCCGCGGCGCCGTTCGACGCGGCGACCGAGCTCAAGCTGGTATGGCAGCTTGGCCGGACGGAGTGGCTCAACGCGAAGGATCTCGGCGCGGACAAGGAGAACGTCGACATCCCGACGGATGACTCAAA
>CANJMY010000095.1 GCA_947475315.1 Pseudomonadota bacterium
GAGGACATGATCTGACGCGCTTGGAGCCGCGCGATCTCTTCGCCGAGCTGCACGCGGGTGAAAGGGCGGTCCGCGAACTGGCCCTTGAGGTGGTCGAACAGCGCGAGGTTGTTGCCGTTTCGGAAAGGGTTCTCGCCGACGATGCGGTAGCTCGCCGTGGGAAGGTAGCTGAACGTCGCCGGCGCCTTCTTGCGGCGCGCGGGCTTGGCGGGCGCCTCGCTGCCCTTTCGGGGACGCCCAGGGCCGCGCTTGACCGGCGGCTCGGCCGACGGGGTGGGCGTCGCGACCTCGACCGGCGCCTTGACCTGGGCGCGGCGGTGCGGTGCGGTGAACTCCTCCACCTCGTCGTCGGCTTCGGGCGCCGCGACGTCGACCGAGGCGACCGCGCCCGATGCCGCCACACTCTCCCCGTGAAACGCCGGAGTTGACGGTGCCGAATTCGCCGAGAGGCCGTCGTACTGCATCAGGTGGACCATGGCGGCGAGACTTCCCAGCTCCGCCTGGATGTAGTTGATGCGATCAAGCAGCGACGATGGGTGGGTCATGGCGTCCTTTTACCTTGGGGTTGGGGCCTCAGGCGTGCGCGGTGGTATCGTGGTTCCCGGCGGGGCGCAGGCGAGGTCGCTGGTTAAACGATCGGTTGGTTTTCGGACGGACGTTCGACGTAGGACGCGCTGCGTCGGACGTGTGAGGAGGCGACCGTTGCGCGACGGTGCGCTTGCGGCCAGCAGAGGATCCGATGTCTGACTTCGACACCACCCGACGCTCCTGGAACAACGCCACGCGCAACCACAACGCGCACAAGGGCGATCAGGCCGCGCTCCTCCGGAGCGGCGCGGATGTGCTGTTCCCGGAGGAGCTGGAGCTGCTCGGCGAGCTCACCGGCAAGCGGCTGGTGCACCTGCAGTGCAACGCCGGACAGGACTCGCTCGGGCTCGCGCGGCGTGGCGCCACCGTGCACGGCGTGGACCTCTCGGACGAAGCGGTTGCGTTCGCGCGGCGGCTGTCCCAGGACTCCGGCGTGCCGGCCACCTTTGAGCGGTCCGAGCTGCTCTCTTGGCTCGCCACCACGGACCGTCGCTTCCAGGTGGCCTTCACCTCTTATGGCGCCACCGGCTGGCTACCGGACCTGGACGGGTGGGCGCGCGGCGTGGCGCGCGTGCTCGAGCCCGGCGGCTCGCTGGTCTACGTGGAGTTCCACCCGCTCGTGTGGAGCGTGGGGGAGACGTTCGGGCTGGATCGCGACGACTACTTCACCCGAGACACCTTCCACGAGCCGGTCAGCGACTACGTTCGCGCGTCCGGCTCCGCGCTCGGCGTAGTCGAGGTCGCGGAGGTGCTCGACAACGACGTGCCCGCGGTGTCCTGGCAGTGGACGCTCGCGGAGATCGTCGACGCGATCGCGCGCGCGGGGCTCCGCGTGGAGCGCCTGCGCGAATACCCCTACGCCAACGGCTGCCTCGTGCACCCTCGGCTGGTCGCCACGGAAGGGCGCCGCTGGGCCTGGCCCGACGGCGTCGCCAAGGTGCCGCTGATGTTCGGCCTGCGCGCGACCAAGGACTGACGTCCGCACCCCCGCGCGACGAAGGACCGCCGCCCCTACAGAGCAGCGGTCCCCTAGGTCGGCAGCGCGCTCAGGCCCGGCGACGGCGCAGGGCGAGGAGCGCGAGGGCGCCCGCGAGGACCGAGCCGACGCCGTTCGTCGTGGCACAGCCGGTCTTGGTTGGCGGCGCGGTGCACTCGGTCAGCTGCGTGGCGTTGGAGTCGTTGCAGTCGATCTTCTCAGAGTCCGGTAGCCAGTTGCCGTCCGTGGGGACCGAGCAGCCGGGGTGCGTGATGTTCGGGTTGATGTACCCGTCCTTGTCCCAGTCCGCGTAGAAGGTCTGGGCGTCGACCGCCTCGTCCTCGTCCACGATCCCGTCGCAGTTGTTGTCGACATCGTCACAGACCTCGTCGGCCTCGGGCGAGATCTCTGCGGAGGAGTCATCGCAGTCGCCGCCAATGGCAATCGTCTTGGCCGGGTGGGAGCAGGTGTCGACCGCCGCAGCCTCTTCGCCGTAGCCGTCCTTGTCCGCGTCCGGGTACCAGGTGTGGGTCGCCAGGCCGTCGTCGGCCATGCCGTTGCAGTCCTGGTCGAAGTTGTCGCAGACCTCGGTCGCGTCGGGGTGCACGCCGTCGGCGTTGTCGTTGCAGTCGTCCATGGACGCCACGTACATGGCCGGCGCGCACGCCGTGGACACGGTGAGGGTCTCGTCGTCGCTGCCAAACCCGTCGTTGTCGAAGTCCGGGTGCCAGTTCTGCGCCGGGATGCCCTCGTTGATGTCGCCGTCGCAGTCGTTGTCGAGGCCGTCACAGACCTCGGGCAGGCCGGGGGACATGTTGGCGTTGGTGTCGAAGCAGTCGCCCTTCTCCAGCGACCACGTCCCGACATTGATCGGCGGCAGCGGATCGCCCGGACAGACCCGGCGCGTCTCGCCGTTCACGCCGTAGCCGTCGCTGTCGCGGTCCGCGTACCAGGTCTCCTTGGTGGGGTCGGGCGTGCCGTCACAGTCGTCGTCGACGCCGTTGCAGACATCGGTGGCGCCAGGGTTGACCGTCGGGTCGTTGTCGTCGCAGTCATCGACCGCGGAGTACCCGTCACCATCGGCGTCAGGCACGGCCCACGCGGCCGTCTGGAAGGCGAAGGTGGCGAGGATGAGAGCGCTGCGGAACATCCGAACCTCCATTCTGCGGAAATACCACAGGTTGCGGCAGAGTGCCTGTCAAATCTCGTGGTGGCCTACGTTTCCCCGCGCTGGGGCGCGGTGGGCGAGGCGACCGTGACACGAATGTCCTGGTTTGCGAGGACGGCCGACAATCCCGTCTTGGACGGTCTCGTCGGGCATCTTGAGGGCGACGCGCATGGGGTGGAGCCCTGACAGCCCCGCCAGGATGGCGGGACGCGCGGACGCCTCGGTTCGCGTGGCTATTTCTAGAAACTGTATAGGATAAACCATGATTCACTTCGGTTCGATCCCCTCTGGTACCCAGACCACCGCGACATGGATGTCGCGATCTCGATGCGGAGAGCGCCGCCGCGAGAGGTCGCCCCCTCTATCGAAGGTCGAAACGATCGGTTTCAGCGTGATCGTGAGCGCTGGCACGGCGTCTGCAGACGCGGCCCACGGAGACGCTTGAGGCAGGGCACTGGCCCACCGCAAGATCAGCGCGCCCGGTCCTTTGACCGGGCGCTCTTTCTTTCTGGCCTCGCGCTGCGGATGTCGCGCGTCGTCGATGGATCCAGTGGTCCGGGGGTGAGGTGCTGCGCTAGGACGCGCCATGACCTCTCCAGACACCGTCGCTTCCAGCTCGTCTCCCCTGGATCGTCGCGCCGCCTCGCGCGACCTGCTCCCCAGCGGCACGCTCCACATGTGGCAGGATGAACCGCTGCCCGAGCCCGATCGGGTGTTCTGGCCCGAGGACGACGCCGAGGTCGAGCAGGTGCTCCGCGCGGCTTCGGAGGCGGGCATCCCGGTCATCGCGTTCGGCGCGGGCAGCGGCGTGTGCGGGGCGGCCGCCGGTCGCGCTGGATCCTGGGTGGTCGACCTCAAGCGCCTGGATCGGATCGGGTCGGTGGATCCAACGACGTGGACGGTCGAGGTGGGCGCGGGCGTGAACGGGCAGGTGCTCGAGGACGCGCTGGCTGCCGCCGGATGGACGCTCGGGCACTCGCCGTCGTCGATCGGCTGCTCCACCGTGGGCGGCTGGATCGCGGCGCGCAGCGCGGGCCAGTTCAGCGGAAAGTACGGCGTTGTCGAGGATATGGTCGTCGGCGTGGACGCGGTGTCGGTGGGCCAGGGCGCCTTCCACGTGGGCGTCGCGGGTAGCCAGAGCCCGTCGCGCCGAGGGCCCGACGCGTGGATGGATCTGCTGCTTGGATCCGAGGGCACGATGGCGGTGATCACGCGCGCGCGCCTCCGCGTCCGCCCGATCGCCAAGGCCCGCTGGCTCCGCGGCTACCGCATGCCGTCGGTCGAGGTCGCGTTCGACGCGATGCGCGAGCTGATGCAGGCCGAGCTGTGGCCCGCCGCGGTGCGCTTGTACGATCCGGTCGACACCCTGATCGGCGGTCGCACCAAGCCCAAGGCCGACCATGGCTCGGAGGAGGACCACGAGTCCTTCCTGCGCAGCTGGATCAAGTCCGTGGACGGCATCGACGGGATCCACAAGCGCAGCCTGGTGCTGCCGCTCTCACTTCCTGGGCTGCTCAACAAGGTCGCGAACCGCTTCGCGACCGGCTGCCTGCTGATCGTCGGCTGGGAGGGCGAGCCCGGCGTGGTCGAGGCCGCGTCGACGGTCGGCCACAAGCTGATCTGCGCGCACGGCGAGGACCTGGGCCACGAGCCCGGTCAGCGCTGGTACGACTCGCGCCACGCCGTCTCCTACAAGCTGATGCCGGTGTTTCAGCGCGGCGGCTTCGCCGACACGATGGAGGTCGCGGCGCGCTGGTCGGTGCTGCCTCGGACCTACCACGCGGTCCGCAAGGCGGTGTCGCCGCACGCGTTCGTGATGGCGCACTTCAGCCACGTCTACCCTGAGGGGGGCAGCATCTACTTCTCGTTCGCGGCCCGCGGCGATCAAGGTACCTATGAGCGCGTGTGGGCGGCGGCGCTGGAAGCCGTGCTCGCGAGCGGCGCCACCATCACCCATCACCACGGCGTGGGATCGCTCAAGGCCAAGCACGCCGCGCGCGAGGTCGGCCCGGCGATCGTCGGCTGGAAGGAGGCGCGCGCGCAGCACGACCCGCGCGGCGTGATGAACCCCGGCCGCCTGTTCGTCGAGGGCGAGCCCATGCCGCCGCCGTCTCTGGCGCTCGACCCGTCGGATGGGCTGATCTTCACGGCGCCCGGGCCGCAGGCGCCGTCCGTCCAGGCGCGGGCGCTCTGGCCGTGGACCCACCTGCCGAGCCCCCCGCGCTGGCAGCGTCACGCATGGCAGACCGGCTGGGTGGACGTGACGGGCCAAATCGGCGGTGTCGCGTGCGCGCTGGGACGCGGGCCGCGCAGCGCGACCGGGCCGGACCTCCGCCCTACGCTGGTGGAGAAGGGCGCGGACCTGGCGTGCACGGTGGGCCTCGCCGTCGACGGGCCGCGCTGGATGGGCGAGGCGCGAGTCGCGTCCCCGTGGGCGGTCGCGCAGGCGATCCTGCGCGCGGATCTGCGGCCGTCCATGATGGGTGTGGTGGACGGCGCGCTGCGCATCGGCTTCCGCGGACCCGCGGCCCCGGCCTTTGGCGCGCTGGCGTCGGCGGTGGTGACGGGCGGCCTGACGGAGCGCGCGTGGACGGTGGTGCCGATCCCCGCCGAGACCCTGATCCCCTGCGAGGTCGGCGACGCGCGCGTGACCTGGGTGACGTCCGAGCGCGCCTTCCGCCCGCGCGAGGTGGCCGATGTCTGAGCCGCTCTCCACCTGCGCGCTCTGCCCGCGCCTATGTCGCTTTGCCTGCCCGGTGGCCAACGGCACCAGCCGCGAGGCCGCCGTGCCCGGAACCATCGCCGGCGTGCTGCTCGCGTGGTCGCGCGGCACGGTCGACGACGCGATCGCCCGCGAGGCGGCGCTGCTGTGCTCGGACTGCGGTCGGTGCCAGCACGTCTGCCACCTTCACCAGCCGCTGCCGGACCTCATCGCCGAGGCGCGCGCGACGTTGGCCCCGGTCCAGGTCGCTGCGATCGGCGCGATCGAAGGGGACGGCGCCTTGGTCGCGATCGAGACCGACGACCGCGCCTGGTCGGCGGCGCTCTCGTCGCGGCTGGGCGAGCCGGTCGCGCGGCTCCGCACGCCGGACGCGCTCGGCGGCGAGGCGCGTCGGGCGAAGGGCTGGGAGGCGCGACTCGATTCGCTGCGCGAGCAGCTCAAGGGGCGCACCGCGGTGGTGGCGCACGGCGCCGCGGCCCGCGTGCTCGACGAGGCGGGCGTGACGTGGCGCTGGCTGCATGACGCCCTGGGCGTGCCGGCGGCGCCCAGCTGCGTGGGCGGCGCGTTGACCTGTTGTGGAGGCGCAGACGCGCTACAGGCAGGGCATTCCGCCGATGCGACGCGGCTTGCGTCGCGGTTTGGCGGGGACGGCGTCCTGGCGGATGCGCGCTGCGGCGCGCACCTCAAGGCCAAGGGGCGTGTGGTGGTGGACGTGATCGACCAGCTTCTGGAGCGCACATGACCGGACCCGTGGTGCTCGTCGTGAACCCGCAATCGGCGGCGGGCCGCACCGGTCGTCGGCTGCACGAGCTGGAGGCGCTCGCCAAGGCCGCGTTCGGCTCGGCGGACGTGCGCGCCACCGTGGCCCGCGGGGACGGGCGACGCCTGGCGATCGAGGCCGTCCAGGAGGGCGCCGAGCTGGTGATCGCGGTGGGCGGTGACGGCACCGCGAGCGAGGTGGTCGACGGGCTGATGCTGGCCGGCGCGCGCGACACCGCGTTCGCGTTGATCCCCGCGGGCACGGGCTCGGACCTGGCGAAGACGCTCGGGATGCCCAAGAAGTGGCCGGCGGCGGTCAAGGCCATCCAGCAGTCGACCGCGGTGCCGACCGACGTGCTGTTCGGCAGCTTCTCCCAGCCCGACGGCTCCACGCGCACGCGGCACGGCATCAACGTGATCGGCGTGGGCATGGCGGGTGAGGTGGTGCGCCGTGTGAACGAGGGCACCAAGGTGCTCGGCGGTCAGGTCACCTTCCTCGCGGCCACCGTGCGCACGATGCTCGCGTGGAACGCGCCCGAGGTCAGCTTTCGCTGGGTCGACGAGCAGGGCGTCGAGGGCACGTGGAATGGCAAGCTCACCAACGCGTTCATCGCGAACGGCCGCTACTGCGGCGGCGGCATGCTCGTCGGCCCGCAGTCCACCATGCGCGACGGCCTGCTCGACATCATCGTGATCCCCGACATGTCTGTGGCGCGCCTGATCGCGAACACGGCGGGGCTGTACAACGGGCAGATCGCCAAGACTCCTGGCGTGCTGTCGGTGCGCGTGAAGAAGTTCAGCGCCACGACGCGCGGCCGCTTCGTCCCCTGCGACATCGACGGCGAGCAGCCCGGCGGCCTCTCGATGGAGGTCGAGGTGCTGCGTGACGCGCTGCGCGTGCGGGCGCCCGGCAACCCGTAGCTGACGCGATCCTGACGCGGCGGGGAACCTCATCGGTCATCGCCGAAACGTGCGAGGCTCGTGCCGCGATTCGCGTCTTTGATCGGCCTTCAACGCCGTTGTTCGGAGTCGTCTGATCTGCGAGGATCGCGGCAGATACGCCATCCTCGCGGTGTGGACGTCGGTTTGCGACGCCGGAGCGGAAAAAAACTTCCCCTTCGGACTTGCCGAAAGCGGCGGGGCTCCGTACATACGGCCCGCCCCGGGGACACGCTCGCGGGCGCCTGCAACCCAGACTTCTCGGCGTGATGTCGCGGCGGTCGTGCGGGCGCGCTCGGTTCCACGCAACGTCCCCATTACCCTGGAGCACGACTCTCGATGAACAAGGCCGACCTGACCGAGGTCCTCGCGGAGCGCGCCGGCATCCCCAAGGTGCGCGCAGCCCACTACATCAACATCCTCACCACGACGATCCAGGACGCCCTTGTCCAGGAAGAGAAGGTGACGATCTCCGACTTCGGCACGTTCACCGTGTCCAAGCGCCGTGGCTTCAAGGGCCACAACCCCAAGAACGGCGACGCGATGCAGGTGCCCGAGCGCCGCATCCCCGTGTTCCGCGCCGGCAAGGCCCTCAAGAAGGGTCTGAACGAATGATCCGCGCGCGGCCGCTAGGCGGTCGCGCGCGCTCGCTGCTCCCTGAACTCACACCCTCGATGGAGATCTTATGAACAAGGCGGACCTCACTGAAGTCCTCGCGAACAAGGCTGGCATCCCCAAGGTGCGCGCGGCCAGCTACATCAACATCATCACCGACGCGATCCAGGACGCGCTGAAGAACGACGAGAAGGTCACGATCTCCGACTTCGGTACGTTCACCGTCTCGCAACGCCGCGCTTTCTCGGGCCACAACCCGAAGAACGGCACCGTGATGAAGGTCCCGGCCCGTCGCATCCCCGTGTTCCGCTCGGGCAAGGGCCTGAAGGGCGCGCTCAACGCGTGATCCTCGCGGGGGCGCACGCTCCCGTTCGTCCCGCGAGCCCCCGCCGGTCTTTGGACCGCGCGGGGGCTTTCGTCTTTCAGGGACTGTTTGCCGAGTTGGTCGCCGCGTGTCCCGAGACCTTCTTTTTCTGTCCCTCCGCGTGGATGGCGTGGAATGGCGCGGCAGGGCGATTAAGTGTCCAGCTTGGTTCCAGGGAGGTCCCGATGCTGAACGGTGTACGGCTCGTTGAGGCAGAGACCGACACGCGCCACGTGCGTCTCGCCGCAGAGGCGCGCCTTCCTTCGCGCTTCGGCACCTTCAAGGTCGTCGGGTTCGAGTCGGAGGACGGCAAGGAGCACGCGGCCATCGTGAAGGGCGACGTGCGCGGCGCGAGCCACGTGCCGCTGCGCGTGCACAGCGAGTGCTTCACCGGCGACGTCATGGGATCGCTCAAGTGCGACTGCCGCGACCAGCTCCAGGCCGCGCTGACCTTCATCGAGTCCCAGGAGTGCGGCGTGGTGCTCTACCTGCGCCAGGAAGGCCGCGGCATCGGCCTCACCAACAAGATCCGCGCCTACGCCCTGCAGGACTCTGGCATGGACACCGTCGAGGCCAACCACGCGCTGGGCTTCGCGGACGACCTCCGCCGCTATGACGTGGCCGCCGACATGATCGCCGAGCTCGGCATCGAGTCGATCGTGCTGATCACCAACAACCCGAACAAGGTCGACGGACTGCGCGGCTACGGCGTGAACGTCGCGGACCGCATCCCGCTCAAGATCGAGGCCAACGCGCACAACGCGTTCTACCTCGACACCAAGAAGCGGCGGTCGGGGCACCTGCTGTAGCGCGGCGCGTCGCACGCCTGGGCGTCGCCACTGCGCGCGTCACGCCGCTCGGTAGCGGTCGACCACCGGGAACACGCGCGCCACCGCCCCAAACACGGCGGCCGCCGCGAACGCGAACAGCGCGAAGAACGCCATCTGGAAGGCCGCGACGCCCAGCCCGGTGCGGGTGACCCAGGCGGTCACGGCGGGCTGCTTCACGCTGCTGTCGGCGAGCAGCACCCACAGGTTGCCCACCGTCACGGACAGGCTCCAGAACGCCATGAGGGCGCTCTTGGCGCGCAGCGGCGCCTGGGCGTACGCGAATTCCAGACCGGTGGCGCTCACCAGGACCTCGCCGAAGGTGAGCAGCGCGTAGGGCACGATCTGCCAGACGATCGACACCGTCGCGCCGCCGTCCAGCGCCACCTGCAACAGCGTCACCACCACCCAAGCCAAGCCGGAGAAAGCGATCCCTGCGGTCATGCGCCGCAGCGCCGTGGGCTCCACGCCCAGGCGACGCAGGGCCGGGTAGAGCGCCAGGTTGTTGAACGGGATCAGCAGCATGACCAGCGCCGGATTCAGCGCCTGCATCTGGGACGGCGCGAACCAGGCGGGCTTGGCCATCGCGTTGGCCTGGAGCACCCAGGTGGACGCCTTCTGGTCAAACAGCGACCAGAACGGCGTGACCAGCGCGAACAACACCAACAGGCGCAGCACGGCGGCGGTGGCGTCTACGGCGTCGGCGGGGTGGTGGGCGGACGCGGCGTCGAGCTGGGTCCAGACGCCCAGGCCCGCTCCCGCGAGCAGCAGCACCAGCCCCAGGCACACGCCGATCACCACGCCCAGGGTGGGGATCAGCGCCAAGCCCAGCAAGGCGCCTAGCGCGCCCGCGCCCGCCAGCGCGCGACCGGTCGAGCGGCCGCGGCGCAGCGCCGTGTACGCGACCTTCCACGGGCTGTGCGGGTCGCCCTGGTCGGGCGGGACGCGGACGTACGCGTCCCGCCCGAGCCAGAGCACCAGCGTCGCGGCCGCCATCAGCACGCCCGGGATCCCAAACGCCACCGACGGCCCGTACGACTTGAGCGCGATCGGCATCAGCAGGCTGGCGAAGAACGAACCGAAGTTGATGATCCAGTAGAAGCCGTCGAACACCACCCGCGCGCGGCCGCGGTTGGACGAGTCGAACTGATCGCCCACGAACGCGGAGACGCAGGGCTTGATCCCGCCTGACCCTACCGCGATGAGCAGCAGGCCCAGGTAGAAGCCCTGACGGTTGTCCTCGAACAGGGCGAGGCAGGCGTGGCCGGCGCAGTACACCAGGCTCAGGCGGAAGATGGTGGCGTACTTCCCCCAGTAGCGGTCGGCGATCCAGCCCCCGATCAGCGGGAAGAAGTACACGCCGATCACGAACGTGTGGAAGACCTCCTTGGCGGCGCCCGCGCGCTCGGCCTCGGGCATCGCCGTGAACAGCCAGCCGGACAGGAACGCGGTGAGGATGTTGCGCATGCCGTAGAACGAGAACCGCTCGCACCCTTCGTTGCCGATGATGTAGCGGATCTGCGAGGGCAGGGGGGCGTCGGTCATGGCAGGCCTCCTCCGCCCCCTAATCCCTCGGTGCATCGGGGCGCCGCCCCAGCACGCTGGACCCACGAGCGCCTCACCACACCGACGCGACCGCCACCGCCGCCGCGGTCAGGCCGCGCAGCACGAACGGACCGAGGCCGATGGGCGCGAAGCCCGCGCGCTCGGCGAGCGCCTGCTCTGCATCGGAAAGCCCGCCCTCAGGCCCGATGAGCAACGCGACGGGGCCCTTCGCCGCGACGCCACGTGGGCCGCCTGGCGTGGCCACCCGCCGATCTGGCACGCCGTCGAGCCGCGCGAACGCCTCGGTCAGCGAGACGATCGGGTAGACGACCGGCACGTCGGCGCGGCGACACTGCTCGCACGCCGACACCAGGATCCGCTGCCAACGCTCGGGGCGCTCGCCCTTGGGCACCGCGTGCGTCGTGGCGAGCGGGTGCAGGTGGGTCATGCCCGCCTCGGTCGCCATGCGCACCGCGTCGTCCATGGCTGGGCCCTTCAGCACCGCGAGCAGCAGGTGGACGTGGTGCGGGGCGCGGACCTCGCGCAGCGCGCCCGTGACGCGCGCCAACGCGACGTCCTTGCTCGGGCCCTTCTCCAGCGTCGCCTCGACCTCAAAC
>CANJMY010000096.1 GCA_947475315.1 Pseudomonadota bacterium
ACGGCGTTGACGCGGATCTTGGCGCGGCGGGCCTCTTCGTTCACGCCGACGGTCGCGTAGACCAGCTGCACGTCCTTGTCGGCCTGCAGCATGCCCTCCATCTCGGTCACCACCTTGGACGTGGCGTCGAGCGACGAGCCCGCGGGCAGGGTGACGGCGATGCTGAACTGGCCGCGGTCGGGCTTGGGGAAGAACTCCATGCCGGTCAGCGCGACGGTGGCGACGGACGCGGCGAGCATGACGACGGACGCGAACAGGACGGTCTTACGGTGGCCGAGCGACCACGCGAGCATGGTGCGGTAGCCCTCGTCCATGGCGTCGAGCATGCGGCGGATGTTGCGGGCGACCACGTTCTCCTTCTCTCGCGCGTTCGGGTCGTGCTGCTTGACCAGGCGCGCCGACAGCATGGGGTCGAGCGTGAAGGCCACGAACAGCGACACCAGCACGGCGGCCGAGATGGTCAGCGCGAACTGCTTGAAGAACTGGCCGATGATCCCGCCCATGAACGCGACGGGGATGAACACGGCCAAGATGGTGAACGTGGTGGCCATGACGGCCAGCGCGATCTCCTTGGTGCCGTTGCTGGCGGCCAGCATGGGTGGCTCTCCGGCCTCGATGTGCCGGTAGATGCTCTCGCGGACGACGATCGCGTCGTCGATCAGCAGGCCGATCGACAGGGACAGGCCGAGCAGCGTCATCATGTTGAGCGTGAAGCCCGCCGCGTACATCACGGCGAACGTGGCCACGACCGACGTGGGCAGCGCCAGCGCCGAGATGAACGTGGAGCGCCAGTCGAGCATGAAGAAGAAGATGATCGCGATGGCGGCCAGACCACCGACCACCAGCTCCTCTTCGACCTGGTTGGCGTTCTCGCGGATGAACACCGACGAGTCCGACACCACCGACAGCTTGGCGTCCGGCGGCAGCGCGGCGCGGGCCTTGTCGAGCGTGGCGTAGACGCCGTCGGCCACGGCCACCATGTTGGTGCCGCCCTGCTTGAGGACCTCCAGCGACACGGCCTCCTCGCCGTCCACGCGGATGATCGTGCGGCGCTCGGCGGTGGTGTCGAGCACCACGCCCACGTCGCGCACGCGCACGGTGGCGCCCTGCGCCTGGCCGACCACAAAGTCCTCGATCTCGGCGGGCGTGCGGACGGTGCCGACCACGCGCAGCGACGTCTCCACCGAGTCCTCGTCCAGGCGACCGCCGGGCACGTCGAGGTTCTCGGCCTTGAGCATCTGCGAGACCTGGCCCACGGAGATGCCGTAGGCCGCGAGCTTGTCGGCGCTGAGCTGCACCTGGATCTCGCGGCTGGCGCCGCCGCGGACGTTCACGACCGCCACGCCCTCGATGCGCTCGAGCAGCGGCTTGACGTTGTCCTCGGCCATGTCGCGCACGTCGCGCGCGGCGCGGTCGGACGCGAGCACCAGCGTCATGACGGGTGCTGCCGACGGGTCGACCTTGAGGAACGTGGGGTCCTCGGCGTCCTCGGGCATCTGTCGGACGGCGCCGCCGACGCGGTCACGCACGTCGAGCGCGGCCAGGTCGATGTCGGTGCCGATCTCGAAGCTGGCGACGACCACGCTCACGCCTTCGCGGCTGAACGACTGCACGGTGTCGATGCCGGCGAGCGCGGAGACGGCCTCCTCGACCGGCTTGGTGACGCTGCGCTCGACCTCCTCGGGACCTGCGCCCGGGTACACCGTGGAGACCACGACGACCGGGAAGCTGATGTCGGGGAACAGGTCCACGCCCAGGCGGGTGAACGCGACGATGCCGAGCACCATCATCGCCACCATCATCATGGTGGTGAAGACAGGCCGGCGGATGGCGACGTCGGAGAGGTTCACTTGGCCTCCGGGGCGACCTCGACGGCCGAGCCATCGGAGATCTGGTCGAGGCCCTCGATGACGATGGCGTCGCCGTCGTTCACGCCGTCCACCTGGATGCGGTCACCTTCGGCCACGCCGAGCGTGACCTGCACGCGGCGCGCGGCGTTGTCGCGCACGGCGAACACGCTGTCGCCCGCGTCGGTGGCCATCACGGCGCGGCGCGGGACGATCACGCCCTCCTTGGCGTCGAGCACCAGGCGGGCGGAGGCGGTGGCGTAGGGCACCAGGCCCTCGGCCGGGACCGACACGATCACCTTGGCCTTGTGCGTGCGCGGGTCGAGCGCGGGGGACGAGACGCGCACCGTGCCGGTGGCGCTGACGCCGCCCGCGGCGGTCTGCACCTCGACCGGCATGCCGGCGCGCACCAGGGGTGCCACGCGCTCGTCGACCAAGATCTCCATCTCCAGGACGGAGAGGTCCATGACGTGGAACAGCGGGGCGCCCGGCCCGACCATCCGGCCCATGCCGGTGGTGCGGTCCGTGATGGTGCCGGTGATCGGGCTCTTGATGGTGGCGTCCGCCAGACGGGACTCGGCGAGCGCCAGGCCCGCGAGCGCCTGCTGGAGCTGCGCCTCGGCGCCGGCGGCCTGGTCCTTGAGGCCCGCGATCTGCACGTCGCCTACGCCTCCGGCCTCAGCCAGGCGGGCCATGGCGTCGCGCTGGCGGACGGCCGCGTCGCGCCCGGCGGTGGCGGCGGCGACCGCGCCCTTGGCCTGCGCCAAGCCCGCGGACAGCTCGTCGGCCTCAAGGCGGGCCAGCACCTCGCCCGCGTGCACGGTCTGGCCGATCTCGCCGGACAGGCTGACCACGCGGCCGGGGACGTCGGCGACCACGTCGACCTCGTTCAGGGGGCGGAGCACGCCCGACACGATCACCGTCTCGCGCAGCGTGCCGCGCTCGGCCTTGGCCACGCCGACCAGCATGCTGGAGGACTCGACCTGATCGGCCGCGCTCTGCGACCGCTTGGTCGCCTCCATCCCGCGCCAGACCCCCAGGCCCGCCAGGCCCACGAGGACGACACCGGTGATGATCAGACCCTTGCTGGCCATTGCTTGCTCCACACACTTCAGAACACGGGGATCGGGGCGCCGGATTAGGCGATTTTGCTGGGATCGTCGAGTCGGCCTGCGGGATCGTTCGTCCAAAGTCGTCGCGGAAGAAGGACATGCACCGATGCGAGCCGTGAAGATCACGCTGGGCAAGAACGCCGGGCCCACCGACCCCGCGCGGCTGGAGTCGCTCGCGGCGACGTGGGGATTGTCGGCGGTGGACCGAGCCGACCTGGCGCCGGACGACGTCGCGCTGGTGGTCGGTCGGGACGGCCTGCGGCTGGTGCACGGCGGGGTTTACCGTCGCTGGCACCCCGGGATGCTTCACACCCTTCGCGAGGCGGACTGCGCTCACCCGTGGATCCGCCTCTCTGGGTTGCAGCGCGGCGAGTCGGTGTTCGACGGCACGCTCGGCCTGGGCACCGACGCCACCTTCCTGGCCGAGTGGACCGGCCGGCGGGTGATCGGGTGCGAGGTGGTGCCGGTCCTCGCCCTGCTGGCGTCTGAGGGCCTGGCGGGCGTGGACGTGGAGGTGCGCTGTGGCGACTCGCTCGACGTGCTGCGCGCCATGCCGGACCGCAGCGTCGACCTGGTGATCGCCGACCCGATGTTTCAGCAGGTCGATGACGACGCCTCGGCCTCGCTCGACCTGGTCCGCTGGGTGGCGGATCCCAAGCCCATCGACCGGGCGTGGGTCGACCAGGCCCTGCGCGTGGCGCGGCGGGCGGTGGTCTTGAAGGACAGGGCGCGCGGGGGGCTGCTGGAGCGGCTGGGCGCGCCCGTCATCCACGACAAGACGCGCCGGGCCGCCCGCTACGGCGCGTGGCCGATCAGGGGATCGTGACGGCCTCTTCCTTGAGCTTGGCCTTGGTGCCCTTGGCGTCCAGCTCGGCGACCAGGGTGTCGACCCAGTCCTGGGCGGCGCCGCGGTCCTTCACGGGGGCGTCGGTGGCGCGGATGGTCCAGGCGGTGTCGGCCGGGCACTTCAGCTTGGCCTTGGCGGCGCGCAGCGGCACGGCCACGGCGTCGAGCACCGACAGGCGCTTGGGCGCCTCGGTGAACGACACCCAGTGGATGACGGCCTCGCCATCGCACGCCTCGATGGCGGCGCCCGCCCACATCATGCCGCCGCCGGACTGCACGCGGTCCGGGTAGATCGCGGGGAGCAGGCTGGAGGCCATGCCCTCGTCGCCCGCGTTGAGCAGGCGGTCGGCCACAGCGCGGGCAGACTCAGGCGGCACGGCCTTGGCGACCGCGACGAGCGCGTTGACCATGGCGGCGCGGTCCTCAGGCGAGGTCTGCTTGCCGTAGCCGGTGACCTCGACCGAGCGCTGGATGACGTCGAGCAGGTTGTTGAACGGGCCGCCGCGAGTGCCCGCGGTGATGGCCGCCTTCTGGAGGAGCGGCAGGGCCGCGCCGTGGCGCGACTCGATCACCGCGCCCAGGACGGCGTTGTAGCGGTCGTTGTAGTTCGAGGTGGGCGGGTCGAGGACGATCGAGTCCACCCAGGCCGCCATGTCGGCCGAGCCGCAGGCGGTCAGCGCGGACTGCCAGCTGCTGAACTCCGTGCCCTTCTGGCCTACGTACGAGGTGCGGAAGAACTCCACGAGCTTGGGATGCTTCTCGCAGGCGGCCCCGACCGCATGCGCCAAATCGGTGCGGTACTCGTAGGGGATCTTGCCCATCGTCTCCCACACGGAGCCGTACGCGGTGGCGTCCACGCCCGCGAGCGTCAGCGGGACCAGCGTCTCCAGGTTGCCCGCGACCATCGCGTACTTTCCGAACTCGGAGCGGCCGAGGTTGGCGTCACAACGGACCAGACCCTGGTACGCGTCGACCAACGCTGAGCCCTTGGCCGTGCTGATCTTGGCTAGGTACCCGTCGCAGTTTGCGGCGGAGGCGGTGCTTGCAGCGGACAGCGCTCCGAACACGAAGGCGGCACGCGCGAGCAGGTCGAACTTCATGGGCAACTCCATCGGCCGCCGGGACTAACGCGACAGCCACACGGTAGAACCTTGGACCGCTCGCCCCTTCCCCGATTTGACGCTTCCACGACCAGAGATGACGGGGCTCGCAAAGGTGTCGGTCGGGTTACGGGGCCGCCGCCGGAGGATCGTTGAGCGACCAGCCCACCGTGTCGAACCGCAAGTACCCGCTCATTCCGCGGGTCGCGAATTGCGTGCTCGGCGTGTCGGTCAGCCTGGGCCTCAAGCCTACCCGCGTCGGCATGGACGAGATCCTCGAGGACGCCAAGCGCGCCACCGGCCTGTCGGACCTCGGCGACGAGTCCTTCAAGGTCGGCATGCGGCAGGTCATCGAGAACGCGGACGCGCTCGGCATGACGCCGTTGGCGCACGTGCTGCTCCGTCAGACGTACCTCAAGGCGGTCGCTGGGCGGCTCCAGCTTCAGGACCACCTGAAGAAGCACCCGGAGATCGGCGACATCAAGGTCGAGCGGCCGATCTTCGTCGTCGGGTTCCCGCGCACGGGCACCACGGCGATGCAGAACCTGCTGTCGCTCCACCCGGGCCACCGTGGGCTTCAGTTCTGGGAGCTCCTGACCCCGATCCCGGCCAGTCCGGATCCGGTGGTGGACCTCAAGAAGCGTGGGCGGGCCGCGCGGATGACGCTCGCCGCCGCCAACTTGGTCGCGCCCGAACAGGGCGAGATCCATGACGTCCGCTGGGACTCCTACGAGGAGTGCTGGTACCTGTTCTGCTACTCGTTCGCGGTGCTGAACTGGGACATCATGACGGGGCTCAACAGCTACGGCGAGTGGCTGCTGAACTCGGACATGCGCGGCCCGTACGAGGAATACAAGACCTGGCTCAAGGTCTTGCTGCACCAGCATCCGGTCGACAACCTGCTGCTGAAGTGCCCCGAGCACCTGTGGTTCATGGACGCCCTGCTCGACACCTTCCCCGACGCCTGCATCGTGTGGTGCCACCGCGATCCGTTCGACTCGGTGGCCTCGTACGCCAGCCTCATGTCGCTGACGCGCCGCATGATCTACGGGACGTTCGAGCCCAAGGAGCTCGGCGCCTACATCGAGACGCGGTTCCTGGAGGGCGTCACGCGGGCCATGGAGGTCCGCGAGCGTCGCGGAGACCAGAACTTCTACGACGTCGACTTCCGGCGCCTGCACCAAGATCCCGAGGGCGTGCTGCGCGACGTGTGCGCGCACTTCGACCTGCCGCTCCCCGCCAACCCGCACGACGCGGTGGTCACGTGGCAGGAGGCCGATCGCGCCGACAAGATCGGCTCGCACCACTACTCGCCCGAGATGTTCGGCGTGGACCCGGACCGCGTCCGCGCGTCGTTCGCCAAGTACATCGAGCGCTTCGACATCACGCTGGGCAAGTCGTGAAGGCACCGCCCTTGGCGCTGGCGCTCCTGGCCACCGCCGCGCTGGCCGCCGAGCCCTCGTCAGGGCTGTCGTCGCCGCCCAAGGGCTGGGTGGACCTCACGTCCGCGGTGCCCGGCGTTCGCCTCGACATTCGCTACCACCTGGCCGACAACTTCACCGGCGCGCCACTCCCGGGGTACGGCGCGGCGGACGCGTGGCTGATGGCGGGCCCGGCCGCCGACCTGGCGCGCGTGCAGGCGGATCTCGCGGCCGAAGGCAAGGGACTGCTGGTCTACGACGCGTACCGTCCGCTGCGCGGCACGCTGGCCATGGTGGCGTGGGCCACGCGCACCGGCCAGACCGCGCTGCTCGACAACGGCTACATCGCCCGGCGCTCCAACCACAACCGCGGCAACACGATCGACCTGACCGTGATCGACCTGGCCACGGGCGCGCCGCTCGACATGGGCGTGCCGTTCGACACCCTCGACGACCGCGCCCACACCCGCAACGCCACCGGCGAGGTGCTGGACCGCAGGCTCCACTTTGTGGAGCTCATGCGGCGCCACGGCTGGGTGAACTATTGGAAGGAGTGGTGGCACTTCACGTGGCATCCGGACGACGATCCGGCGCCCGTGGCCCGGGACGTGCCCTACGGCTGCTTCGAGCCCGCAGAGGGCGCTTGGAAGCCGCCTTCTGGCTGGAACATGCCCGGCTGGACCGCGCCCGCCGCCGTCACCGAGCCGAACGAATGCCGATGAACCCGTCAGTACTGCGTGCATGCCGCGTCCTTATGCCGTAGAGTCTCGACGCGAGATCACACAGGAACCGAGGCATGGGCGTTCGCAAACCCGGCGACATCGACAACCCTGACGACGCTTGGCCGTCCGAGGGCGGTCTGCCTATGGGGTTTGTGGTGCAGCCCTCGCCCCCCGCCGCGGCGACGATGGCGTTTAGCGACCTCGACGACGCGCCCACCCACGTGAGCGAAGAGATCAAGCAGGACTCGTGGTCCCCGCCCAGCGGCGAGACGCCGGACATCGGCCCGCCGCTGTTCATGGACGACATCCCTGAGCCTACGGTGGGCGACGACGCCGCCGCGCCCGCGCAGTTCGCCGAGGAAGACCCGTGGAAGGGCTTCTCCGTGAAGCGCGAGCCGCGCGTCTCCCAGCCGACGATCATCCCCTCCCCCGACGTCGAGGACGAGGCGGATGTGCCTCCTCCGCCGCTGCCGACCCTGCAGCCGTACGGGTTCCCCGTGAGCGTCGACGCCGGCCGCGAGCCCGAGCAGCGCCGTCGCAACCGCGACACCACCCGCCCGCCGCCTGCGGATCTGGCCACGCTCCTCGCCCGCTCAGGCGCGGTCCCCCGCGCCAAGCCGCGCGCGACGCCCGAGGGCATCGTCACGCCGCCCGTGGAAGAGGCCGACCTCCCCGTGATCGAAGAGACCGGCGGCACCGGCTACCGGTGGGCGGTCGTCGTCATGGTGCTGGCCGTGTTCGCGGCCATCACGGGCACGGCGATCACCCTGTTCGCGCGGGGCGGCTCGCCGCCCGTTGTGCTGCCTCGGGTGGAAGACGCGGCGCCGGCTGAGGTCGAGACCCCGTCCGCGCTCGATGACCCGACGGCAGGTCGCACGCCGCCCGCGGGTCGCAGCTTCGTGCGCTTCCTCTCCACGCCCGAGGGCGCGGTGGTGCGCGTCGACGGCGACTTTGTGGGCCGCACGCCCACCACCGCGGACCTGGCGCTGGGCACCCACGAGGTCCTGATGACGCTGGAGGGCCACGCGGGCTTCTCCAAGACCATCGACGTCGACGAGTCCCGCGAGCGCGTCGAGACCTCGCTGGGCGACGGCCCGGTCGAGGGCCCCGCGAGCATCGTCGCCGAGGGCATGGACGGCGCGCGTCTGTGGATCGACGGCCGCCCCGAGGGCACCATCCCGGCGAACGTCATGCTGACGCCGGGCCTGCACAAGTTCAAGGTCTCTGGCCGCGACGGCACGATCGAGGTTGAGCGCGAGGTCTGGGTGCTCGACGGCGCCACCGTGCAGATCGACCTGTCGACCAAGTAGCGGCGGTCGACGCGGCGCTTGGGCTGGGTTGCGGTCGCGCGTGAACGGGCTCGAGCCGACTGCCCGCGCCGCGCTTCGGGCCGTTCTCCGCCGTTCGATCGACGTGTCGACCGAACTAAGTGGGCTTCGACCTAGGAGATCCAGTACCGGTGCGGCACGAACGCCACGCTGCCGCCGGTCGCCATGCGCGTGCCCAGGACCTCGTCGGCGGCCTGGGTGATCTGCGACACCTGAAGGACCTGCGCCTCTTCCAGGATGATGGACTGCGCGATCGTCGGGATGTTCTTCTGGCCGACCGCGCGCGACGGCACGCCCGGGAAGGCCTCGACCACGGAGCCCTGGATGGCCCGCGCGAAGCCCGCGAAGGCGCGGTCCTCGGACGCGACGACCAATCGGCGGGTGCGGCCGACGCTGGCGTGGATGCAGTCCAGGTCCGGCGGCACGAGGGTGCGCAGGTCGATCACCTCGGCGGACACGCCCTGCTTCGCCAGCTGCTCGGCGGCGAGCAGGCTCTTGTAGACCGCGCGGCCCCACGACACGATGGTCAGGTCGGTGCCCTGGCGGCGGATGGCGGCCTTGCCGAACGGCACGTAGACGTCCGGAAGCTCGGGCACGTCGCCGCGCATGATCGACTTCTTCAGCTCGGTCACGCTGGCGTCGTCGGTGGGCTCGCCGGGGAACGCAGGGCCTAGGTTCTGCCGGTACAGCCACTTGGGCTCCAGGCAGACCACGGGGCCGTCGTACTCGCCCGCGGTGAGCATCAGCCCGTGCGCGTCGAACGACGTGGACGGCATGATCAGCACCAGGCCGGGGATGGCCGTGTAGTAGCCGTCGAGCGTCATGGAGTGGTAGCCGGCGCCGCCGCCGAACGGGTCGACCGGCATGCGCAGCAGCAGCTTGGTGTGGGCCTGGCCCAGGTGCGCCCAGTGGATGGTGCCCAGGTAGACCAGCCAGTGGAACGCGTTGAGCGAGTAGTCGCCGAACTGGATCTCGGGCAGGGCCATCACGTTCTTGTGGAAGCCCAAGCCCGTGGCGACGCCGCAGATCAGTGGCTCGTTCAGCGGCGCGTCGACCACGGAGTTGGGGTTGCGCTTCTGCAGGCCGGCGGTGGCGGTCATGACGCCGCCCAGGCGGCCGATGTCCTGGCCGATCGCGTGGCCGCCCTTGCGGCGGATGAGCTTGTCGAGCGCGGAGCGGATGGCGCCCGCGTAGGACACGTTCGTGTCGCCCACGCCGTGCGCGGACTCGGTCACGTCGGGGAACGGCGCGTAGATGTGCGAGTCGACCTTGGTGGTGTCCGGGTGCGGCTCGGCGCGCACGCGCTCGATCAGCGCGCGGATCACCGCGTCCTCCTCGGTCATCACGCTGCCCAGCTCATGGTGCGCGAAGAAGTCGCGGCCGTCGCCCTTCTTGCGGGCGAGCACGGCGGTGGCCTCCAGCGCGCCGCGCTGCACCAGGTCGCGTCCGAACGCGATCAGCGGGTCCTCCTGCGACAGGTCGAACGTGACGTCCGCCGCCGACGAGTGGCCGTTGAAGCGCGGCAGGTTGTGCGCGTGGATGAAGACCGGCCGCTGCTCCTCACACGCGCACTGCGCGGCGAGGAAGGTCTGGCGGTAGGTGTCCTCGAAGTCCGAGCCGTCGCACGAGAAGAACGCGAAGCCGAACGCCTTGGCGTAGTCCTCGAAGCTCTTGATGCCGCGGCCTTCTTCCGGACGCGTGGAGATGGCGACGCCGTTGTCGGTCACGAGGATGATCAGCGGCAGACGCCACACGCTCGCCGCGTTCATGGCGTCGTGCAGGTCGCCCTCGGCCGTGGTGCCGTCGCCCAGCACCGCGAGCGCGACGCCGTCGGTGATGCCCTTCTTCTGGTAGCCAAGCGCCCAGCCCGCGGCCTTGCCCAGCTGCATGCCCACCGGGCTCTGCACGGGAAGGATGCCCACTTCCGGGATGTTGAGGTGGTACACCATCTGGCGACCGCCCGTCATCTCGTCGGTGCCGCGCGAGAACTGCTGGCGCAGCAGCCGCGACGTGAAGTCCGGGATGCCGTTGAGCTCGCACCACGCGGAGCACAGCGCGCCAGAACGGTAGTGCGGCACCATGCCGAAGTGCTCGCCGTTCAGCGCCTTGGACAGCGCCAACGCGGTGGCGACGCCGTGCACTTCCTCGCCCGGACCCCAGATCGCGAACTTCACCTCGCCGCGCGCGACCAGGCGTACGATGTGCTCTTCCGCGCAGCGCGAGCGCGCCGCGATGCGGTACGCGCGGATCAGCTCTTCGTTGGAGGGCGTGGGGATCGGGTGCAGGTCGGTGACGTTTTCAGCGCGGCGCGAGCGGGCGGACGGCAGCGGCATGGGGATCACCGGGTGTGATGCGGGCGAATGAATGACGGCTCAGAGATGAATGACGATTCAGCGGGTTCCGAGACGACTTAGGCCGAGATGCGGGGGCCGCATTAGACCTTTGGCGTCGCTCTAACATCGGTGCGCAGCGTGCAACACCGCACGACAATTCCTCGTCCGATGCGTCGGTGATGGATCCCTGGAGAGCTCGTGGCCGGTCGCCCGTCGAAGCCCATGACCGAGAAGCGGTTGGGGAACATGATCCAGTACTACCTGGAGCGCTACGATCAGCCTGCGGCGCATGTCCGGCGGCACTTCCTGCGCAAGATCACGCAGTCGGCCCGCGAGCACCAGACCGACACCG
>CANJMY010000097.1 GCA_947475315.1 Pseudomonadota bacterium
GCTGGACAATGGGTACTTCCCCGAGCTGATCCCCCCGGTGTTCAACAACTGGGGCCCGGCGATCGACTTCACGAGCCCCGACGCCATGGCCTTCTGGACGGCGCAGGTCCGCAAGTACACCGACCGCGGTATCGAGGGTTTCAAGCTCGACTACGGTGAGGACGTGGTCGTCGGCGTGACCGGCGGACGCGTGCCCTGGCTGTTCCGCGACGGCTCGGATGAGCGGACGATGCACGCGCAGTACCAGGCGCTGTACCACCAGGCCTACTCGGACGCGTTGCCGGAGGAGAACTTCCTCCTGGTGCGCGCGGGCACCTACGGCGATCAGAAGGTCGCGAGCGTGATCTGGCCCGGTGATCTGGACGCGGACCTGCTGGCCTACAAGGAGCCCGCGGTCGACCGCAACGGGGACTCCTACATCGCCGTCGGTGGCCTGGAGGCGAGCCTCGTCGACGCCCTGTCGCTCGGGCCATCCGGCTACCCGTTCTACGGCTCCGACACGGGCGGCTACCGTCAGTCGCCGCCGGACAAGGAGACCCTCACGCGGTGGTTTGAGCAGACCGCGCTCTCCACCGTCATGCAGATCGGAAACAGCACCAACGACATGGCGTGGGAGCCCACCGAGATCAACGGCTTCGACGCCGACATGCTCGACTGGTACCGCGACTACACGCGCCTTCACCAGCGGCTGTTCCCCTACCTCTGGACCTACGCCAACCAGCTGGCGACCGGTGGCCGACCGATCATGCGCCCCATCGGCCTGGCCTTCCCGGAGCTGGAGTCCGAGCCGGGCGACACCTACATGCTCGGCGACGCGCTGCTGGTCGCGCCGGTGATGCGCCGCGACGCGCGCGCACGCGACATCACGTTCCCTCGCGGGTCGTGGGTGAACTGGTTCGACGGGTCGGTCGTCGACGGCGACCAGACCGTGACGGTCGACGCGCCGCTCGAGTCGCTGCCGCTCTACCTGGCCGCGGGCGGGATCGTGCCGCTGCTCCGCCCGACGATCGACACCATCTCTCCCGTGGAGGACCCGGAGGCGGTCGACTCCTACGCGACCGACCCCGGCGTGCTGTGGGTGAGGCTCACGCCTGGGCCGCTGTCCGAGTTCAACGTGTTCGACGCGTCGCGGATCGAGCAGGAGCAGACGGACGGCGTCGTCACGCTGTCATGGACCGAGGGCACCAAGTTCATGAAGGGCGCCATGATCGAGTCGATCGCCACGCGGCGCCCGGCGACCGTCACGCTGGACGACGCGACGGCGCTCGCGGAAGCGGCCGACCAGGACAGTCTGCCGATCACCGGGGGCTGGAGCTGGTCCGCGGACGCCGGCGGCACGCTGTCGATCCGCATCCCGGCGGGGAGCCACAGCGTCCGCGTGGAGTGAGGCCTCACGGACCCGCGCGTTCGGATTGCACGCGCGGGTCGATGAGCGTGCGCGCTAGATTCCGCGCCGAGAGGTCCACGTTGCGTGTCCCCGTCGTGTGCGCGGTCGTCCTACTCGTGGCCTGCGCCCGCGAGGCCGCGCCGGGTCGCCCGGACCCGGAGGCCGACGCGTCCCCACGCCCCACACCTCCGCCGACGACCGAGGCGCCATGGCGTGTCGAGTCCGATCAGGCGTACGCGTATCTGGGGACCTCGGTGGCCTCCGCCGGGGACGTGAACGACGACGGCTTCGCGACGTGGTCCTGGGCGCGTGGGGATACGCCCATGGCGAGGACGGCGAAGGCCAGGCGTCGGTGTACGAAGGCTCCCCAACGGGCCTGGCCGCCGTCCCGGCGTGGACCGCCGAGTCGGACCAGCCTTGGTCGGACTTCGGGAACTCCGTGTCGTCTGCGGGCGACGTGAACGGCGATGGCTACGACGACGTGGCCGTAGGCTCCCAGCCGGCACAGGGAGAGACCCCCGCGGCCGGCGTGTACCTGGGATCGGCGACCGGGCTGTCTGCCGCACCCGCGTGGGGCGCTGAGCGGCCGGGTCCTATACTGAACCTCGCCGTGCAGGTGGCGTCCGCCGGTGACGTCAACGGGGATGGCTACGGCGATCTGGTGGTCGGGGTGGACAGCAACTTCACGCCTCCAGGCTCGGAGAGGAACGTGCACGATGGACACGCCGATGTGTTCCTCGGCTCAGCGAGCGGCCTGTCGCCGCTGGCCGCCTGGACCCTGCCCTCCGACAACCAGGACGCGACCGTAGGCAGAGCCGTCGGCTCCGCCGGTGACGTGAACAACGACGGCTACGACGACCTGCTGATCGGCGTGCCCTACGCCACGAACCCGGAGTTGGACGAGGGCCAGGCGCGCCTGTTCCTCGGGTCTCCCGCAGGGCTGGCGGTGGAGCCCTCGTGGACCGCCGAACCAGACCTCGAGGCCGCGTTCTTCGGAGACGCCGTCGCCTCCGCCGGCGACGTCAACGGCGACGGACGGGACGACGTGGTGATCGGGTCCAGCCTGTACAGCCGCGACGAGCCGGACGAAGGGGCCGCGTTCGTCTACCTGCGGGCGGGGGATGCGCCAGACGACACCGACCCGCCGAGCGACACGGACCCGATCGTCGACACCGACGACGCCACGGCCGATGACACGGACCCGCAGCCTACGGCGCCCAAGTCCACGTGTGGGTGCGCCACCGCGAACGGCACATCCTCCGTGAGCCCCGCGCTCGCGCTGGTCCTCACGGTGGTCTCACGACGCCGGAGACGCACGATCACGGGTTGAACGCGACCGTCGGCTCGGGCGTGGCGATCTGGTGGATCCACACGTCGTCGATCCACACGTCGACCAACGCGCAGTCGCCCGACCGCGCCGTGAGCACGATCGACTTGGGCGTGCCGTCGCCCTCGATGGGATCCGAAACGACCTTGGTCCACGGCAGCGCGCAGGTGCTGCACGCCGACAGCCCGCAGCCGTAGTCGGTCACCGCGGCGCCGACGCTGTAGGCGTTGGAGTTCACCGACGTGCCGCCGCTGCAGAAGTCGTAGTGTTCGCCGCTCAGCAGGCTGTTGTACGACAGCTCCCAGGTGCCCACCGGCAGCGTGACCGCACGCCCCACCGTGGCGCGGATGCCGTCGTAGGGGGGCACGTAGCAGCTGGACTTGCCGAACAGGTGAATGGCCGTCACGCCGGTGTTCGTGATGCCCAGCTCGCCGTTGCACTCCTCGGTCGAGCCCGGGTCCACGTTCTCGCAGGCGCCGGTCCAGGGCGCGATCGTCACGTCGTCCCAGGTCTCCCACAGCGGGAAGACGTGGCGCGGGTCGCCCAGATCGTTGAGGGTCGCGTCGCACGCGTCCGCGTAGATCGTGCTGTCGCCGGGCGGGAGCAGGTCGATGCGCACCCAGACCGTGCCCGACCCGCCCGCGCTCGCGTCGACCCAGTGGAACAGGTTCGCGCCGGTGGCGTCTTCGAAGGCGAGGTTCGACAGGTCGGCCGCGAGGCCGTGGAAGGCCGGCACGTCGACGTGCACCGCGTAGCTGTCGAGCGTGGTGGTGCCGCCGTTGGTCACCACGATCGGGAAGCGGCAGCGCAGCGAGCCATCGCCCGTGTCGACGGGCACCACGTCCGTGTCGGGCGGCGCGTCGGTGTCCGCGACCAGGTCCGTGTCCACGGGGGAGCCCGTGTCGTCCTTCACCGCGATGCCGACCGGAATGACGCAGCCCGACAGGAACACCAACGGGATCAATCGGCGCACGCGTCCTCCAGCAGGAGTCGCACAGTACAACGCATGAAACCCCAACGCAAACCGTCAGTCTGCGAGAGTTCGCACCGGCTCGATGCACACGTCCTTACCGTCGACCAGCGCGTCCCACTCCGCGAGCGGACGCGAGGCGAACACCTCGGTCCACGCCGCGCGAACCTCGGCCGCGCGCGCGCCGCGGACGTAGGCGGTGCCGGACAGATCGGGGCGCTCCACGAGCACACAGCAGGCCTCGTAGAACTCCGGCTCCAACGGGGAGAACGCGATCGCGCGGCCGTCCTGGGTGGCGAACACGCCACAGCAGGGCGCGTCTCCGCCGATGGCGCCCAGGCCCTTGCGCATGTCGTGGCCGGACTTGGCGATCGCCTCGCTGAAGAAGCCCAGGCGTCGGACCTCGTCGGTCATCGACACGTCGATGTGGCAGCCAAGGCCGGTGCGCGCGACGCCGCGGAGGGCCGCGAGCACGTAGATCGCGCCGGGGAGCGACCCGCCCGCCACGTCGGCGATCTGCGCGCCGGGGACGTACGGCGTGACGCCGGCAGGCGCCAGGAGGTCCAGCACGCCGGAGCGCGCGACGTAGTTCAGGTCGTGCCCCGCGCGCTGCGAGAGCGGGCCGGTCTGCCCGAACCCCGAGATGGAGCACAGGATGGCCGCGGGGTTGGCGGCGTGGATGGCGTCCCAGCCGAAGCCCAGGCGCGCGAGCACGCCGGGTCGGAAGCCCTCGACGATCACCTCGGCGGACTTGATCTGCTCCCAGACGATCGCGCGGCCTTCGTCGGACTTCAGGTCCAGCTCGAGGATGCGCTTGCCCACGTTCAGCGCGGACCAGACCACGCCCTTCTTGTCCTCCAGCGGGGGCAGGAACTTGAGGCCCTCGCCGCCCGGAGGCTCAACCTTGGTCACGTCCGCGCCCATGTCGACGAGCATGCGCGTCAGCAGCGGACCCGGCAGGTAACGGGACAGATCGAGGACACGCAGTCCTTCCAGCGGTCGGAACGAGGCGTCCACCAGGGACCTCCGTGATAGCCGTCGGGGCGACGGGCGCGGCGCTTTGGGCCGGGCTAGAACATGTTCTACTTCTTCTTGGGAGGCTGGTCCAACATGCAAGACGCATGGATCTTTGACGCTGTCCGCACGCCCCGTGGCCGCGGCAAGGCCGGAGGCGGACTCAACACGGTCGCGCCGATCGCCCTCGCCCGCACCTCGCTCCAGGCGATTCGGGATCGCAATTCGCTCGACACGTCGCTGGTGGACGATGTCTACCTGGGCATCGTCGAGCCCGTGAACGAGCAGGGCAGCAACCTCGCCCGCGTCGCGGTCATCTACAGCGGGTACGACCAGAGCGTCCCCGGTGTGCAGATCAACCGCTACTGTGCCTCCGGCCTCGCCGCCGTGAACATGGCCGCCGCGCAGGTCATGGCTGGCCAGGCCCGCATGACGATCGGCGGCGGCATCGAGTCCATGAGCCGCGTCCCGATGGGCTCCAGCCGTGGCGCCTGGGCGACCGACCCGCAGGTCTCGATCTACACGAAGTTCGTCCCGCAGGGCATCAGCGCGGACCTGATCGCCACGAAGTGGGGCTACACGCGCGAGCACTGCGACGAGATCGCCGTGATGTCGCAGCAGCGCGCCGCCGCCGCGTGGGCCGAGGGCCGCTTCAACAAGTCGATCATCCCGGTGAAGGATGACAACGGCATGACCCTGCTCGCGCGCGACGAGCACATGCGCCCCGACGCCACCGTCGCGGGCCTCGGCAAGCTGCCGCCTGCGTTCCTGCAGATGGGCGAGTCCTACGGCTTCGATGCCGTAGCACAGCAGCGCTACCCTGAGATCGAGCAGATCCACCACGTCCACCACGCGGGCAACAGCTCGGGCATCGTGGACGGCTCGGCGGCGGTGCTGATCGGCCGCAAGGACGTCGGTGACGCCCACGGCCTCAAGCCGCGCGCGCGCATCCGCTCGTTCGCGTCGATCGGCTCTGAGCCCACCATCATGCTCACCGGCCCGTCCCTCGCCGTCGACCGCGCGCTCTCGCTCGCGGGCCTCACGGTCAAGGACATCGACCTGTGGGAGATCAACGAGGCGTTCGCCTCGGTGGTGCTGCGCTTCAGGGACGCGCTCGGCCTGGACATGGACCGCGTCAACGTCAACGGTGGCGCCATCGCGATGGGCCATCCGCTGGGCGCCACCGGGGCCATGATCCTGGGCACGCTGCTGGACGAGATGGAGCGCCGGGACCTGCGCTTCGGTTGCGCCTCGCTCTGTGTGGGCGCGGGCATGGGCATCGCCACGATCATCGAGCGGGTGGACGCATGATTCAGGTACTCGCAGACAACGACGGCGTCGTCACCCTCCTGTGGGACACGCCGGACAAGAAGCAGAACGTCTTCAACGCTGAGGCCATGACGGCGCTCGCCGACGCGCTCGCGCAGGCGAACGCGATCGAGGGCGCGATCGGCATCGTCATCGCGTCGGGCAAGCGCGACTTCGTCGCCGGCGCCGACATCACCATGCTCCAGGGCATGGCGTCGCAGGCCGACGACGTCCCCGCGCTCTACGCGGGCGTCGGCACGCTCTCCAAGCTCCTTCGCGACATGGAGAAGGGCAAGCTCCCCGTCGCGGCGGCCATCAACGGCACGGCGCTCGGCGGCGGCTTTGAGCTGGCGCTCGCCTGCCACCGTCGCTTCGCGGCGAACAACCCCCGCGCGGTCATCGGCCTGCCCGAGTCTGGTCTGGGCCTGCTCCCGGGTGCGGGCGGCACCCAACGCCTGCCGCGCCTGATCGGCGTGCAGCCGTCGCTGCCGCTGCTGATGGAGGGCAAGCGCCTCTCCCCCGCCGAGGCCAAGGCCGCCGGTCTGGTGGACGAGCTGGTCGAGCCCGACGCGCTGCTGGAGACCGCCAAGGCGTGGATCCGCACCAAGCCGTCGCCCCAGCAGCCCTGGGACAAGAAGGGCTTCAAGTTCCCGGGCGGCTCGTCCGAGGACGCGGGCGTCGCGAACATGTTCATGGTCGCCGCCGCGCTGTACCAGGCCAAGACGTTTGGGAACTACCCCGCGGGCAAGGCCATCCTCTCGTGCGTGAACGAGGGCAGCCGCCTGGACATGGACAGCGCGCTCGAGATCGAGAAGCGCTACTTCGTCGGCCTCATCCGTGATCCGGTCGCGCGGAACATGATCCGCACGATGTTCGTGTCGCTGGGCGACGCCAACAAGCTGGTCCGCCGGCCGCAGGGCGTGGAGAAGCTCAAGGTCACCAAGATCGGCGTGCTCGGCGCGGGCCTGATGGGCGCGGGCATCGCGTACGCGGCCGCCAAGGCCGGCATCGACGTCGTGATCCTCGACACCACTGAGGAGAAGGCGAACGGCGCCGTCGACTACGCGACGAAGATCGAGGACAAGGCGATCGCGTCCAAGCGTGGCACGGAGGAGCGCAAGGCGGCGCTGCTCGCGCGCATCCACCCGGGCATCGACTTCGAGGCGCTGCGCGGCTGCCAGTGCGTGATCGAGGCCGTGTACGAGGACCGCGCCGTGAAGGCCGACGTCACCCGTCGCGCCATCGCGGTGGTCGGCGGCGACGCCGTGTTCGGCTCCAACACCAGCACGCTGCCGATCAGCGGCCTGGCCGAGGCGTCCGCGCACCCGGACCGCTTCATCGGTCTGCACTTCTTCTCGCCCGTCGAGAAGATGCAGCTGGTGGAGGTCATCACCGGCCGCGGCACCACGCCCGCCACGCTCGCGCAGGCGCTCGACGTCGTGACCGCGCTCGGCAAGACGCCGATCGTCGTCCACGACAGCCGCGGCTTCTACACCAGCCGCGTGTTTGGCACGTACATCACCGAGGGCATCTCGATGCTCCGCGAGGGCATCAAGCCCGCGCTGATCGAGAACGCCGGCAAGATGTCGGGCATGCCCATGCCTCCGCTCGCGCTCGCCGACGACGTCGGCCTGGGCCTGATGGTGGCGGTCGGCCTGGCGACGCAGCGCGACCTGGGCATGGAGGCGCCGATCAACCCGTCGACGCCCGTGCTCGAGGTGCTGGTGCACAAGAACCAGCGCACCGGTCGTCGCGGCGGCGGCGGCTTCTACAACTACGACGGCAAGAACAAGTCCCTGTGGGCCGGTCTGGCCACCGAGTTCCCGGCCGCCGAGACGCAGCCTGACGTGGCTGAGCTGATCGAGCGTTTCTTGATCGTGCAGGCGGTGGAGACCGCGCGCGTGATGGCGGCGGGCATCGTCGACGCGCCTGAGGACGCGGACGTCGGCGCCGTGCTCGGCTGGGGCTTCGCGCCCTGGACGGGCGGCCCGCTGTCGTACATCGAGACGATGGGCCTTGGGAAGTTCATCGGCAAGGCCGACGACCTCGCGTCGCGGTTCGGCGAGCGCTTCCGCCCGCCCACCGCGCTGCGTGAGATGGCTGCTGCCGGGACCAAGTACTACGCGTAAGGCCGCTGGCGCCCACCGACCCACGAGCGGTCGGCGGGCGCCGCGCCAACGCGCCAACGCGGTCCGAGGGACTACGTGGAAGGCGCCGCGCCGAATTGGCCGGTCTCCCATACAAAATGGCCGTGGCCACATCGATGGAGACACCGGACGTCGTCGTCAGGCACACTGACTCGTCGAGGTGTGCCATCCGCTCCCTGTTCCCACCTACCGCCCTGGCGTGGCTTCTCGTCGTCGCGCTACCCGTCGAGGCCTTCGCCGTGCCGCCCGCCGTCGTCGACGCGGACCACGACGGCTCGCCCGCCGGCACGGACGACTGCGACGACACCAACCCCGACGTGCACCCCGGCGTGACCGAGGTCGCGGACGGCGTCGACCAGAACTGCAACGGCGTCGTGGACGAGAACACCGACGTGTCGGACGACGACGGCGACGGGTACTCCGAGCGCGGCGGTGACTGTGACGACCGCGCGCCGAGCCGCGCGCCCGATCGCAAGGAGTCCTGCGACGGGATCGACGAAGACTGCGACGGTCGGATCGACAACGGCACGATCTGCTACGACGACGACGGCGACGGCGAGTGTGAAGGCCCGACCTGCGTGAACGGCGATACCGTCGGCGACTGCGACGACACCAACGCCACGGTCGCCAAGCTCGGCACGGAGGTCCTTGGCAACGGGATCGACGACGACTGCGACGGCGTGATCGACCTGGGCGCCTACGACCCGGACGAGGACGGGTTCTCGCACGCGGGCGGCGACTGCGACTCGTCGAACCCCGACATCCACCCGGGCGCGGTGGAGCTGCCCAACGGGGTCGACGACAACTGCAACGGCCGCGCCGACGACGGCACGGACGCCTACGACGACGACGGGGACGGCTTCAGCGAAGAGAACGGCGACTGCATGGACGCCGATGACATGGTGAACCCGAACGCCGTCGAGGCGATCGACGGCGTGGATCAGGACTGCGATGGCCTGATCGATCAGGGCACGACGGTGACCGACGACGACGGCGACGGCCGCTCCGAGCTGGGCGGCGACTGCGACGACACGAACGAGGACGTTCACCCGGGCGCCGTCGAGGTGGCCAACGGCGTCGACGACGACTGCGACGGGCGCGTGGACGGCGGCGTGGGTGACGAAGACGGCGACGGCTACCCCACCACGGGCGGCGACTGTGACGACGCCGACGGCTGGGTGCACCCGGTTGCGCGCGAGTTCTGCGATGAGGTCGACAACAATTGCGACGGCGTGATCGACGAGGCCTGCGACGCCGCCGACGTCTACGTCACGCCGCCGTCGAGCAAGCCCGCCGCGTGCGCCGAAGGCGGCGGACGGGCGGCCGCACCGGCCTGGCTCGCGTTGGCGCTGCTCGCGTTGCGTCGGAGGCGCGCATGAGGCGGCTCCTCTTGGTCGCGATGTGTGCGGCCTGCCACCGGGAAGTGCTGATCGGCTCGAACGCCAAGGTGACGGTGGCGCCGCAGCTCGCCGACCTGGGCCTGATCGTGCTCGGCGAAGAGGCGACCGCCGACGTGCAGCTCGACGTCACCTTTGGCACGGTGGAGATCCTCGACATCACCGTCACGCCCACGCTCGGTGACGGGTTCGACGTGGTCGCGCCGCCGTCGGACATCAACGCCGACGCGCTCAATCCGCTCACGATCTCCTTCCACCCCACCAGCGCGGGCTTCGCGTCGGCGGTGGTGGAGGTGACGACCGATGCGCCGCTCCCGCTCGTGTCGTTCGAGGTCCGCGGACGGTCCGCGCTCGCCGACCTCCGCGCCACCCCCGGCATCGTCGACCTGGGCATCGTCCCCGCCACACAGACCGGCTCCGGCAGCGTCGGACTAGACCTCGTGGGCGATCGGGCAGTGACGCTCGCCGGCGCCACGACGTCGGACCTGGCCCTCAAGGTCGACACCGCGTTCCCCCTCCCGATCGGCGTGGGCGGGCACGTAGACGTCGAGCTCTCCTACTCGGCGCCCGACGACGAGCCGTGGGTGGGTCGGGTCTCGTTCATCACCGGCACGGCGACCGTGCCCGACGTGGTGCTGGTGCGCGCGAACGACTGCGGCAGAGGGCTACCGGAGGCGTACGACGTGGACGGCGACGGTGTGTCGGCGTGCGGCGGCGACTGCGACGACCACAACCCGCTGATCCGCCCGAGCGGCGTCGAGCTGCTCAACGATCTCGACGACGACTGCGACGGCACGATCGACAACCGCACGTCCGGCAGCGACGACGACGGCGACGGCTACTGCGAGGACGCGGCGTGCGTCGACGGCGCCAAGGCCGGTGACTGCGACGACAGCAACGCCAACATCTTCCCACGCGCCACCGAGCTCGCCGACAACGGGATCGACGACAATTGCGACGGCCTTCTCGACCCGAACGCCGCCGACCTGGACCACGACGGGTACTCGGTCGAAGGCGGAGATTGTGACGACCGCTCCTCGTCCATCCGCCCCGGCACGCCGGAGTACCTCAACGACGTCGACGACGACTGCAACGGCCTGGTCGACGACCGGACCACCGTGTTTGACGACGACGGCGACGGCTACTGCGAGAGCCTGAGCGCGTGCATCGACGGCACACTGCCAGGTGACTGCGCCGACAACAACGCGCAACGCGCGCCCAACGTGACCGAGACGCCCGACCACCTGGACAACGACTGCGACGGTCGGATCGACAACGACACGAACCGCGGCGACGACGACGGCGACGGGTTCACCGAGCTTGGCGGCGACTGCAACGACCACGACGCGACCGTGAGCCCGGCGTTCAGCAACTGCCCCTAGGTGCGGGACGACAGGTCGACACGCAGACCAACCCAGTGCGGACGCGCCGTTTCCAAGCCGGTTGCCCCGCGAGCCGAGCACAAGTAGAACATGTTCTACGGAGTGCACA
>CANJMY010000098.1 GCA_947475315.1 Pseudomonadota bacterium
GACTTGTGGGTCGCCAGGTCCAGCGCGACCAGCGGCTCGTCGTAGCCGGACACGAACAGCAGGCCCCGGTACGGCGTCGGCGTGGCGACCAGATCCGGGTACCGCCCCGTGCCCACGCGCGACTGCCAGCGGACGTCGCCGGTGGTCGGCGCAAACGCGACCAAGGTGCCGTCCGAGAAGCCCGCGACCAGGTCCGCGCCGACGCGCGTCAGTCGAGGTGCCGCATACAACGCCAGCTCTGCGCGGCGCGTGATATCCACAGGCTGCTCATAGCGCCACGCCAGCGAGCCGTCCTCGGCGTGCAGCGCGACGACCAGATCGTCCACGTTGGCGACGAACACGTAGCCGTCGTCCACCGTGGGCGGCGCCAGCACGGGCGCGGCGCTGTCGTGGTCCCAGACCAGCGTGCCGTCGAGCTTGTAGCACCAGGTGTGGCCGCCAGTGTCTGCGAAGATCACCCGGTCGCCCACGACGACCGCCTCGGACTCGACGCTGGCCGCGGCCTTGAACTCACGGATCACACTGCCGTTTCGACGATCGAGCTGGTACAGGCCGTCCCCGCCGGCGCTGCCGATCAGGATGGTGTCGCCCAGGAAGACCGGGCGCGTGCGCTCGGTGTGGCTGGCGGCGTTGATCGGCTTGCCAGGGAGCTGAACGGTCCAGTTCGGCACGGGCGCACGGTCAAAGTGGCCCGCGTACACGGAGGGGCCGTGGGTCCACGTCTCAGGGAACGGCGACCGGTACGGGTCTGCCCAAGCCGCGGCGAGCCACAGCGCGAGGATCATTCCGGCGTCCCGCCCCCGCTCGGCGGCGTCGCAGGAGGAGCGTCGGCAGGGGCTGCGGGGGCGTCCGTCGGCGTGGCGGGCGCGTCGGTGGGCGCAGCGGGCGCGTCGGTGGGCGCAGCGGGCGCGTCAGCCGGGACCGCCGGCGCCTCGGCCGGGGCCGCGGGCTTCCCGTCCGGGCTGGCGGCGGCCTTGTCGCGGCGCTTCTGGACGTCGTCCTTGTTGGGGGCGTCCGTCCACTTGGCCAGGAACGCGTCGTACACGGTCACGGCTTCGGCGTTGCGGCCGAGGGCCTCGAACGCGCTCGCGAGGTCAAGCGAGGCGGTGCGCGCGAGGAAGGTGTCCGGGTCCTCCGACAACGTGCGGAAGCGGGCTAGGCCCTCGTCGGTCTTGGACTCTTCGAGATCCAGGTTCGCGAGCGCGGCGACGGCAGAGTAGCGCAGCACGCCCTCAGCGCCGGTGGCGGCGCCGTCGAGCGCGGCGCGACGCTGGGTGGCATTGCCGGCGATGCGGTACAGCTCGGCGGCCTTGAGCCACGCCTCGGTGGCCGCGGTGCCCTTGCCGCCCTTGGCGATGTCGACCAGCTTGCCTGCGGCCGCCTCCACGCCGGGGACGTCAAGCGCCTCACCACCGCCCATCCGACGCTGGGCCAGGCCGAACAGATCGTCCGGGAGCTCGCTCATCACGTCGTTGATGGCGGCCGTGGTGCCGCGCTGGTTCTCCGTGTAGACGTTGCGCCACTGGCCGTAGATCAGCAGACCCACGATCACGACCGCGATAGCGCCGACGCCCTTCGTCCAATGACGCAGAACGAATTCGCTGGCGGCCATCTCGGCATGCAGACCGAGATCCCTGCCCTCGTCGACGTTCAGGTCGAGCTCACCCTTGCGATCATCCGCCACTGGACACTCCGTCAAACCGGCGCGGCCGTAACCGGAACTGGCGTGCAACGCACCCGCCGTGTTCGTGGTAAGAGGCATCCCGTGAAGCTTCCCCTCCCCCGGTCCTGGCTGATCCTGGCGCCGCTGTACGCGACGGCGTGCGAGGCGTGGCCCGTCTACAACCACCTGCCGACCGACGCAGACCCGTTGCCGTCGTCGACGGACCCGCGCACGCTCGTCGCCGCGGACTGGGTCCAGGTCGAACCGGTGGAGGCCGAGCAACCCCCTGGCGGCAACCGCGGCGAGCTTCGACTGGGCCACGCGATCGAGGCCAGCGGCCAGCTCGAGGGCATCGGCTGGTCCGACTCGGTCGACGCGCGCCTGCTCAACGACCCTCGCTGCGGCACCCAGGGCACCCGCGCGCCCGATCCGCGCGGCGGCGACTGGGTCGGAGACGTGGACGTCATGAGCGTGCTGATCGCCGATCCAGGCTGGCTCTGCGTCGAGGCGCGCACCGACGCGCCAGACATCGGGATCGACCTGGTGGCGTGGCGGATGGACGACTGCGGGATCCCCGAGCGCACGCTCCATGACGACGACGGCCGCCCCTTCGGCTGGAACCAGCGCGGCCCGAACGCGCTGTGGCGCGCGGCCGTCGCCAAGGGGGATCCGCTGGCCATCGTGCTCGCCGGGTTCGCCCCGAACGACGGCAGCCGCTTGGTCAACTACACCTTGGCCCTGTCGCTCGTCGAAGACGGCCCCTGCCCCCTGCCCGACCCGGCCGTGGAGGCGCCGTGATCCCTGCGCTCGCCCTGCTCTTCGGCGTCGCCTGGGGTGGAGAGACGCGCCATGTCCTGGTCGAGCCCGGCCTGGGCATCGACGTGGAGATCGTGTCGACCGAGGCGGGCGGCTTTCGCGTTCGCGTGCCCCAGGGCGAACGGCTCCTGCGCTTCAACGACGTGCTCAGCCTGGAGCCGATCGAGCGCGAAGCCATGACCGCGCCGCAGTTCGAGGTGGTGCTGCTCGCGGACCCTGGCCTCGACGCCATCGCGCGCGCCGCGTGGTCCACCATCCCTGCGCTCGAGATCGTCGACGGCCGCGCGGTGATCCCCGAGCCCGCGCAGGAGGCCTGCGGGACCGACCCAAGCTGCCTCGCGTCCGCGTACCCCGACACCGCGTGGCGCTGGATCGTGCACGTCAGCCAGATCGGCGACACGCTGCAGTTCGAGGCCGTGCTGCCCGGCCGTGAGTCCGTGGTGCGCGCGGTCGCCCCGGCCGACGCCGCCGTCGCCATTCGGGCGGCCGCCCAGCAGGCGATCGACCTGGAGGCGGACGGTCGCGTGCCCGCCGAGCTGCTCCAAGCCTACAGCGACTGGCGCTGCGTCCCGGCAGCCCGCCCCACGCCCGGGCACGCGCGCAGCGTCGCGCTCGGCTTTGTGCCGTTTCCGGGTCTTCCTTCGCTGGTGCAGCATGACTACGCCGGGTTCGGCGGTGCGCTCGGCACGGCCGTCGCGACGTCCGCCGCGTGGGTCGGCCTGACGGGCACGGTCTCCACCACCAAGACAGAGCACATCGCCCTCGGCGCGGTCGGCGCCTACCTGTTCACGGTCGCCAGCAACCAGCTCTTCCTGCAGCTGCACGTGCAGCATAAGGTCAGCGTGGGGCTGATTCCGATCGGCGGCGCGGCGGGCCTAGACGGCGCGGCGATCGTGCTCGGCAGCGGGCGCTTCTAGGGCCAGGGGACCCATGGTGGCCCTCCCCGGGGTGCGCAGCCAGCCCGCAGAACCGCGCGGCTAGAACGTCAGGTTCAGCTTGGTCAGGCCGCGATCGTTGAGGGTGATGGCGCGCTGCACGCGCGCCTTCTCCCCGTTGCGACGGACCTCGAACGTGTGGTTGCCCTGCGACATCATCACCTGGACCGGAAGCGGCCCCGCCGGGGAGCCGTCCACGTAGAGCAGCGCGCCGTCCCAGCCCGCGGCCACCACCAGCACGTTCCCCTGGCGGACCGCCGGGTGGAGCGTGACGGGGATCTTGGGCGAACCGGGCGCGATGTTGAGCGTGCGCGCGCTGGTGATGTAGCCGTCGAGCGCGATCTCGATGTCGTGGCTGCCGGGCATGAGCTTCACGTCCAGCGGCGTCTTGCCACGCAGGCGGCCGTCGATGCGGACCACCGCGCCGACCGGATCCGAGGTGAAGGTCGCCGTGGCGTCCTCAACCGCAGAGGGGGCGTCCCAGGGGCTGGTCGACGCCGGGGCACGCGAGGGCGCGGGGGTCGTGCGACGCGGCGCGGCTGCGTTGGTCGCGGGGGGCGGCGTGGTCGGGTGCGCGGGCGCCACGGCGGGCGCGGGCGGCGCCACGGGCTCGGGTGACGCGGGCGCAGGCGGCGGCTCGGCCGGGGTGGTCGGCGGCGCCTCGATCTGCGCGTTCTGTGCCTCGACGGGCGGGAGGCGGACCTCGGTGCCCGGGCTGAACACCCCCGCGATCCACAGCAGCAGCACCACCACCACGGCCATGCCTGCGGCGAGCGAGAACCACGCCACCGCGCCGCCCGGCGTGGCGGTCTTGGAGGCGTCGCCGATCTTGGGGAGCGCGCCGATGCCCTCGGTGGGGCCGGCGGAGGCGGCGACGGGGATGGCCTGGCTCGCGGGCGAGGTGCCCGAGACCGCGGCGGCCAAGACGACGGCGTTCGCCTCCTCGTCGCGGCGACGCGGCGGCGGCGGCGCTTCACCCGCGTGGGCCGGGAACGCCGGGGTGTGCATCTCGTCGGTGGCATCCGGCGCCGTCTCTTCGGTCAGGTCGGTGCGCAGGCGGCCGGCGGTGCCCTCAGTGGGCGTGCTGACCAGGCGCGGGACCGGCGCGTCGAGGGCGCTGGGCATCAGCACCAGCACCGCGCCGTCGTTGAAGCAGAAGTCGATCCGCTCGCTGTAGGTCTCGCCGCAGGACGTGCAGGTCTTCATCCTACGCCCCAACCCGGCGCTTGAGCGCGCGCGCGATGACGATGCGCTGGACCTGGTTGGTGCCCTCGACGATCTGCATGATCTTGGCGTCGCGCATGTAGCGCTCGACCGGGTGATCCTTGCAGTAGCCGTAGCCGCCGAGCACCTGGACCGCGTCCGTGGTGATCTTCATGGCGGCGTCGGTCGCGGTGACCTTGGCCATGGCGGCCACGTCGCCGTAGGGGCGGCCGTTGTCGCGCAGCCAAGCGGCCTTGTGCACGAGCAAACGGGAGTATTCGACCTGTGTGGCCATATCGGCCAGCATGAAGCCCACGCCCTGGAAGTCGATGATCGCCTGGCCGAACTGCTTGCGCTCGGTGGCGTAGCGGGCCGCGTACTCGGTGGCCGAGCGGGCCAGGCCCACCGCGGTGGCGGCGATGGTGATGCGGCCCGAGTCCAGCGCGGCCATGGCCACACCAAAGCCGCCGCCCTCCTGGCCGATCAGCGCGTCCAGGGGCAGCTCGACGCCGTCCAGGATGACCTCGGCCGTGGGGCTGGCGCGCAGCCCCATCTTGCGCTCCTTGCGGCCAAACGACAGACCGGGCGCGTCTCCGGGCACCAGGAAAGCGCTGATCCCCTTGGGGCCGGGGGCGCCGGTGCGCGCCATCACAATGTACAGGTCGGCCACGCCGCCGTGGGTGATCCAGTACTTGGAGCCGGTCAGGACCCACTTGTCGGCGTGCCGGACGGCGGAGGTCTTGAGCGCGGCGGCGTCCGACCCGCTCCCGGCCTCAGACAGCGCGAACGCGCCCAACAGCTCGCCCGACGCCAAGCCCGGCATCCAGCGCAGCCGCTGCTCTTCCGTCCCGAAGTCCGCGAGGATGCGCTGCGGCAGGCCGGTGACGGCGATGCCGACCGCCCAGCTGGCCGAGATGGCGCCGATCTCCTCGATGACCATGGCGTACTCGAGGTAGCCCAGGCCCAGACCACCGTAGGCCTCGGAGGTGGCGACGCCCGCCAGCCCCTGCGCGCCAAGCGCGGCGAGATGGGCGCGATCAAAGCGCTCATGCTCGTCGTCGGCCTCCGCAGTGGAGCCGAGACGATCCATGCAGAAGCCACGTGTGGCTTCGATCAGCGCGCGCTGCTCGTCGGAGGGCTCGAACACCCGGATGTACCCCGCGGGCGACTCGTAGCCTGACCGACGGCGACTGGCACGCGCCCGGATCGCATGGTCCGGTTAGCGGACGCCCCCCGGAGGGTGAATGTCCAGCCGTATCTTTAGAGACGACCTGCTCGCAGGCAAGGTCGCCGTGGTCACCGGCGGAGGCACCGGCATCGGCGCCGCCACCGCCCGCGAGCTCGCCCGCGTCGGCGCCACCGTCGTGATCGCCAGCCGAAAGAAGGACCACGTGGACCCCGCGGCCGCCGGCCTCTCCGAGCAGGTCGGCCGCACGGTGTACGGCGACCTCTGCGACATCCGCGACCGGGACTCGGTCAACGGGTTCGTCGGCCGGGTGGTCGAGCAGCACGGCCGGATCGACATCCTGATCAACAACGGCGGCGGCCAGTTCTTCTCGCCTGCCGACATGATCAGCCCCCGCGGCTGGGACGCGGTGATCAACACCAACCTCACCGGCACCTGGAACGTCACCCGCGCGGTCCATGACGCCTGGATGGGCGCCCATGGCGGCAAGGTGGTCAGCATCACCATGCTCACGCAGCGCGGCTTCCCCGGCATGGCGCACTCGGTCGCGTCGCGCGCCGGCGTGGAGGCCATGACCCGCACGCTGGCCGTCGAGTGGGCCAACAAGGGCATCGTGCTCAACGCGATCGCGCCCGGCTACATCGCGTCCAACGGCATCCGGAACTACCCGCCGGACCTTGGCCTGATCGAGAAGATGCAGTCCTGCGTGCCGCTCAAGCGCATGGGGACCATGGACGAGGTCGCGTGGATGATCACGCACCTGGCCTCGCCCGCGGGCGACTACATCACCGGCCAGACCATCACAATCGACGGCGGCAAGGACCTGTGGGGCGACTACTGGATCATCCCCGATCCGGAGGACCTCAAGCCGTTTGAGCTGCCGGTCGAGCCGTGGGAGCACTTCGAAAAGTGAGCCAAACGCGCCGCTACGTCGACCGCGGCGGCACGTTCACCGACGTGGTGACGTGGACGCCCGGCGCCCCGCCCACCCTCCACAAGCTGCCGAGCGACCAAGCGGTGCTCGGTGAGCTCGGCAGTGGCGCGCTGGTGTTTGGGACCACCGTGGCGACCAACGCGCTGCTCGAGCACGCGCACGTGCGCGCGGCGCTGATCACCCATGACGGCCTGACCGATCTGCCCTGGCTGCGCACCATGGCGCGTCCGTCCCTGTTCGACCCCGACGCGCGCTGGCCCGCGCCGCTGGTCGACCGGGTGATCGGCGTCGGCGGGCGGCTGGACGTCGCGGGCGCCGAGATCGAGCCGCTCACGCTCCCGGCCGACCTGGCGGCGCAGCTCGACGGCCTGGAGGCCGTGGCGATCGCCCTGCTCCACTCCCCGCGCAACCCCGCGCACGAGCGCGCCGTGGCCGCGGCGGTCCTCGAGCTCCGCCCGGATCTGCACGTCGTCTTGGGTCACGAGGTCTGCCCGGACGTGGGCTTGCTGGCGCGGCTTGAGACCGCGACCGTCGACGCCGCGGTGACACCCGTCCTGCGTCGCGCGCTGCGCCGCGATCGCCTCCCGCCGGGCGCGCGCGCGATCCGCTCGGACGGCACGCTGGTGGACGCCGACGCGCTGCGCGCACCGGACGCGGTGCTGTCGGGCCCCGCGGGGGGCGTGCTCGCGGTCGCCGCGATCGCGGCCAAGGTCGGGGCACCCGGGGCCATCGGCTTCGACATGGGCGGCACCTCCACCGACGTGTGCGTGGTGCTCGGCGACACGCTGCCGCGCCGATCGGAGGACACCTGGGTGGCCGGGCACGCCGTCCGCAGGCCGTCGCTGGAGGTCGCGACGATCGCCGCGGGGGGCGGGTCGGTGCTGTGGACGGACGGCCACCGCCTGCGCGTCGGTCCGCGATCGGCGGGCGCGCACCCAGGACCACAAGCCTACGGGCGCGGCGGCCCGCCCACCGTGACGGACGCGGCGCTCGCGGTCGGCCTGCTCGATCCACACGCGTTCTCCCCGCCCCTCGACCCATCTTGCGTCGATCTGCCGGGCGACGCCGCGGCCTTCCTGGACGTGGCGCGCGAGGAGATGGCGCGGGCGATCCGCGCGCTCGCGTCGTCGCGCGGCGTGGACGTGCGCACGCTGCCGCTCGTCGCGTTTGGTGGGGCGGCGGGCCAGCACGCGGCCTTTGTCGCCGAGCGGCTGGGCGTCGACGTGGTGCTGGTCCACCCCTTCGCGTCGGCGCTGTCGGCGTGGGGCCAGACGCTCGCGCGGCCGACGACCGAGCGGCTGCGATCGGTGTGGCGCGCCTGGTCGGACGCGTCCGCCGACGTGCCTCGGATGATCGACGCGCTGTCCGACGATCTCGCTGTCGCCGACGAGCTCACCGCGACGCTCTCGCTGCGGGCCGCGGGCACCGACTTTGCGCTGGACGTGCCGTGGACCGGCGAGACCACCGACGCGCCGCGCGCCTTCGACGACGCACACCGCGCGCTGTTCGGCTTCACGCGGCCCGGTGTGCTGGAGCTGGTGAGCGTGCGCGTGACCGCGCGCGGCGCCGCCGACGACGTGCCTTGGCCGGATGACGATCCCTGGTCGCTGGGCGACGCGCGCCATGAGGGCCCGTGTCGCGTCGACTGTCCGACGACGTCCGTCGTGGTGCCGGAAGGCTGGATCGCGCGCCGCGCGGACGGCCTGCTCCGCGTGGAGCGCGTGGCCCGCGCGGCGCAGGTCGCCGACACGACGCGCACGCCGCATGGCCTGGCGCTGTGGGCGAGCCGCTTCATGGCGGTGGCCGAGGAGTCCGGCGAGCGGCTGGCGCGGCTGGCGCGCTCGGTGAGCATTCGCGAGCGCCGCGACTTCTCCTGCGCGGTGTTCGACGGCGACGGCGCCCTGGTGGCGAACGCGCCGCACGTGCCGGTCCATCTGGGCGCGATGGGCGAGACGGTGCGGGATCTGATCGCGCACGAGCCCGCGCTCGCGCACGGCTCCGCGTGGCTGACGAACGACCCGCAGGCGGGCGGATCCCACCTGCCGGATCTGACGGTGGTCACGGTGGTGGTTCACGAGGGGCAGCGCTTCTTCGTCGCCTGCCGCGCGCACCACGCCGACGTCGGCGGGCTCACGCCGGGCTCCATGCCGCCCGCGTCCACGCGCCTCACCGATGAGGGCATCGTGTTCCGCCGCCGCTGCCTGTTCGACGGCGCCTGCGCGCGGCCGATCGACGACGCGATCGGCGCGTCACGCAGGCCGGACTGGCTGATCGCGGATCTCGACGCGCAGATCGGCGCGAACAAGCTGGCGTCCGAGTCGCTGATCGCGCTCGGATCCGCCAACCTGATCGCCGCGTGGATGCGGCACCTGCACGACGCGGCCGACGAGGCGGTGCGCGCGCGGCTGCCGTCGCTCCCGGCGCTCGGTGAGGCCCGCGACACCCTAGACGGCGTCCCGCTCTGCGTGCGCTCCACGCGCGGCGCTCGCCTCACGCTCGACTTCACCGGCACCGGCGGGCCGCACCCGGGCAACCTCAACGCGCCGCGCGCCGTGACCCGCGCCGCCGTGCTCTACGCGCTGCGCGTGCTGCTGGCCGACGACGTGCCGCTGGTCGAGGGCGCGCTGCGGTCGGTGGAGATCGTGCTGCCCTCGCCGTCGGTGCTGTCGCCGCCGCCGGACGCCGCCGTGGTCGGCGGCAACGTCGAGACCAGCCAGCGCCTGGTCGATCTGCTGCTGCGTGCCTGGGGCCTGCGCGCGTCGGGCCAGGGCACCATGAACAACCTCACGCTCGGGGGCGACGGCTGGACCTTCTACGAGACCATCGGCGGCGGACAGGGCGCATCGGCGACGCACGAAGGCGTGAGCGGCCTGCAGGTCCACATGACGAACACCCGCGCCACCGACGTGGAGGTGCTGGAGAACCGGCTGCCCGTGCGCGTGCGGCGCTTTGCGATCCGGCGTGGCTCCGGGGGCTGGGGCGGGCATCGCGGCGGCGACGGCGTCGTGCGTGAGCTGGAGGTGCTGGCCGACTGCACCGCGAGCCTGCTCGCCACCCGCCGCACCGACGGCGCGCCAGGGCTGGGCGGCGGCGGCGACGGGTCGCCTGGGCTGGACACGGTGATCCGAGGCGGCGAAGCGACCCCGTGGGACGGCGCCGCGATCCGCTTGCAACCCGGAGATCGTGTCGTGCTCCAAACGCCGGGCGGCGGAGGCTACGGCTCTGGCCTGACACAGAGCGACACACAAGCGCCCGCACCCGTGGTAATTCCGCGCCCATGAAGAACCTCCTCCCCCTCACCTTCGCGTTCCTGGCCGCCGCGTGCAGCCACACGCCCCCCGCGTCGAGCGACGACGGCTCCGGTCACACGGATCTGTCGGACTCGGACGCCACGGGCGGCGGCATCACGCTCCCGGAGGGCTTGTACGGCACCGCGCCGCGCAAGAACCTCGCCGCGCCGGAATTCAACGCCACCAACTCCGACACCAGCGCGCGGCATCGCGACGACCTGATCGGGGCGCCCCACGTCATGTGGTTCTTCCCGCTGTCGGGAACCGCGGGTTGAACCAAGGAAGGTTGCGGGTACCGCGACCTCCAGTCAGAGTTCGACAAGTTGGGCGTGGTGATCGTCGGAGCGTCCTTCGCAGGCGCTGCGAAGAATGCCCTGTGGATCACAGAGCAGGAGTTCGCCTTTGAGGTCTGGGACGACGACGACAAGACGCTCGCCC
>CANJMY010000099.1 GCA_947475315.1 Pseudomonadota bacterium
GGCCGCCCTACAGGTTGCGACGGTAGGCGCCGCCGACCTCGTACAGGGCGGCGGTGATCTGGCCGAGCGTCGCCACGCGGACCGTGTGCATCAGCTCGCCGAACAGGTTGCCGCCCGCGAGCGCGGTCTCCTGGAGCTTGCGCAGGGCGGCGGGCGCCTCGTCCGCGTGGGCCGCCTGAAAGCGCGCCACGCTGTCGATCTGCGCCTGCTTCTCGGCGTTCGTCGCGCGGCGCAGCTCGGGCGTCTCGGGCATCCAGCCTTCGCCCTTGGTGGGGTCGAGGAAGGTGTTGATGCCGACGATAGGCAGCGAGCCGTCGTGCTTCTTGTGCTCGTAGACCATCGACTCGTCCTGGATCTTGGAGCGCTGGTACTGCAGCTCCATCGCGCCCAGCACGCCGCCGCGGCGGTCGATCTGCTCGAACTCGGCGAGCACGGCCTCCTCGACCAGGTCGGTCAGCTCCTCGACGAAGTACGAGCCCTGCAGGTTGTTCTCGTTGAAGGCGGCGCCGAACTCGCGGTTGATGATCAGCTGGATCGCCATCGCGCGGCGCACGGACTCGTCGGTGGGCGTGGTGATCGCCTCGTCGTACGCGTTGGTGTGCAGGCTGTTGCAGTTGTCGGTGATGGCCAGCAGCGCCTGGAGCGTGGTGCGGATGTCGTTGAACTGCACCTCGCGCGCGTGCAGCGAACGGCCCGACGTCTGGATGTGGTACTTCAGCATCTGGCTGCGCGGCGACGCGCCGTAGCGGTCGCGCATGGCGACGGCCCAAAGACGGCGCGCGACGCGGCCGATCACCGTGTACTCGGGGTCCAGGCCGTTGCTGAAGAAGAAGGACAGGTTGGGCGCGAAGTCGTCGATCTTCATGCCGCGCGACAGGTAGTACTCGACGATCGTGAAGCCGTTCGACAGCGTGAACGCGAGCTGGGTGATGGGGTTCGCGCCCGCCTCAGCGATGTGGTAGCCGCTGATGCTCACCGAGTAGAAGTTGCGCACGTCGTTCTGGACGAACCAGGACTGGATGTCGCCCATCATCTTGAGCGCGAACTCGGTGGAGAAGATGCAGGTGTTCTGCGCCTGGTCCTCCTTGAGGATGTCGGCCTGCACCGTGCCGCGCACGTTGCTGACGGTGCGCTGCGTGATCAGCGCGCGCTCGTCGACGTCGGGCTCACGACCGTTCGCCTTGGCCCAGCGCGCGACTGAGTCGTCGATCGCGGTGTTGAGGTACATCGCGAGGATGATGGGCGCGGGACCGTTGATCGTCATCGACACCGACGTGGTCGGCGCGCACAGGTCAAAGCCCCCGTAGAGGATCTTCATGTCGTCGAGGTGCGGCACGCTCACGCCGGACTCGCCGATCTTGCCGAAGATGTCGGGGCGATCCGCGGGGTCCTCGCCGTACAGCGTCACGCTGTCGAACGCGGTCGACAGGCGGTGCGCGGTCTCGCCGGCGCACAGCAGGTGGAAGCGCGTGTTGGTGCGCGCGGGCCCGCCCTCGCCGGCGAACATACGCTTGGGGTCCTCACCCTCGCGCTTGAGCGGGAACACGCCGCCCGTGTACGGGAAGGACCCGGGCACGTTCTCCTTGCGCACGAAGCGCAGGATCTCGCCGTGGTCCTGGGTCTGCGTGGGGATCGACACGCGCGGGATCCGGCTGCCCGCCAGGCTGGTGCGCACCAACGGCTGACGGATCTCCTTGCCGCGCACGACGTAGACCAGCTCGTCTTGGGTCCAGGCGTCGCGCGTCGCGGGCCACGCGTCCAGATCGCGGCGCGTGTCGGCGTCGATCGCCAGCGAGGCCTCCGCCGCGAGGCGCGTGAGGTCGGGCTCGGCGGGCGTGCCGCGCACCTCGGCGAGCGTGTCGGTCAGGCGCTGCGCGCGTCGGGCGGCGTCTACCTGATCGAGCGTGCGCTTGTGGTAGCGGCGCACGGTGTCCGCGATGTCGGCCAGGTAGCGCAAGCGATCGCCCGCGACGATCGGCGTGGCGTCCTCGCCGTGGCGCAGGCCGGTGCGCGTGAGCGTCGACGTGCTGTTGAACGCCGTGAGCTTGCGCACGATCGCGTCGAGCAGCCCGTGGTAGAGCGCCGTGACGCCGTCGTCGTGAAAGCGCGACGCGCTGGTGCCGTACACGGGGAGGGCCGAGTCCTCGACCGTCCACAGGTCGCGGTTGCGGCGCACCTGCTTGCGCACGTCGCGCAGCGCGTCCATCGCGCCGCGGCGGCCGAACTTGTTCACCGCGATCAGGTCCGCGTAGTCCAGCATGTCGATCTTCTCGAGCTGGCTCGGCGCGCCGTACTCGGGCGTCATCACGTAGATCGACACGTCGGCGATCTGGATGATGTCCGCGTCGCCCTGGCCGATGCCGCTGGTCTCCACGAAGATCACGTCAAAGCCCGCGGCCTTGGCCACCAGCACCGCGTCGCGGATGGCGCCCGACAGCTCGCCCTTGCGGTCGCGCGTGGCGAGGCTGCGCATGAACACCCGGCCTGGATCGATCGCGTTCATCCGGATGCGGTCGCCGAGCAGCGCGCCGCCGGTGCGCTTGCGCGTGGGGTCGACCGACAGGATCGCCACGCGATCGTTCGGGCGATCGAAGATCCAGCGTCGGAGCAGCTCGTCGGTGAGGCTGGACTTGCCGGCGCCGCCGGTGCCCGTGATGCCCACCACTGGGATGAGCTTGTCCGCCGCGGCGTCCAGGTGCGCGCGCAGCGCGGGCGGCATGGAGCCCGGCACGTCGAGCGCGGTCTCAGAGAGCGTGATCGCGCGGGCGACCGCAGCGCTGTCGCCGGTGTCGAGCTTTGCCAGCTCGGGCGCGCCGAGCGCCGACGTGTCGAAGTCGGCGCGACGAACCAGATCGTCGATCATGCCCTGCAGGCCCTGCGTGCGGCCGTCCTCGGGCGAGTAGATGCGGTCGACCGTGCCCTCATTCTGGAGCGTGGCGATCTCCTCCGGGATGATCACGCCGCCGCCGCCGCCGAAGATGCGGATGTGCTGGCCGCCGCGCTCGTTCAGCAGCTGGCGCAGGTAGCGGAAGTACTCCATGTGGCCGCCCTGGTAGGACGACACCGCCACGGCCTGCGCGTCCTCGTGGATGGCGGCGGTGGCCACGTCCAGCGCGGAGCGGTTGTGGCCCAGGTGCACCACCTCGCAGCCGGTGGCCTGCAGGATGCGCCGCATGATGTTGATCGCGGCGTCATGGCCGTCGAACAGGCTGGCGGCGGTCACCACGCGGACACGGTTCGTGGGGCGGTAGCGCGGCGTGTCGTTCATGCGGACCTCGGGGCGGCCAAAGTATCGCGGCGCCCCCGGTCAGTCGCGCCCTAGCGCCGGTCTCGGGGCGCGGTCTGGCCCTGACGCACGCGCACCACGCTGCCCGGGTCGGCGGCGGTGGCGTAGGTGGTCCACCAGCCGGGGTAGGCGATGGGGTGGACGGCGCCGAACACGGTCGCGGCGTCCAGCGGCGCCAGGTTCACGCAGCCGTGGCTGATCACCGACCCGAACTCGTCGTGCCAGAACGCGCCGTGCAGGGCGAAGCGCGGGAAGAAGTGCATGGTCCAAGGGACGTTCTCGACGTGGTAGGCCTCGTCGGAGCCCGGCAGGCTGGCCATGTCCCACCACGCCGCCTTGTCCATCATGCGGAACACGCCGGGCAGCGTCTCATGGTCCGGCACGCCGGTCGAGACCATCGTCACGAACGTCAGCGCGGCACCCTGGCGCAGCGCGAGCACGTTCTGGTCCAGGTCGACGTCCACCCACACCGCGTCGTCCACGCCCTTGGGCGGCGTGAGGTCGCGCCACCAGTGCATCGGGGCCTTGGCGGGGACCCAGCCGTCGGCGTTTGCGCCGGACGGGTCGCGAACCTGCAGCCAGCCCGCGTGCTCGGAGGACTCGGTCACCCACACCTGACCCTGGAAGGGCAGCGTCCAGGCAGGCTCTCCGGCCGCCTCAGGAGCGGCGTAGACGGCGGTCCCGGCGGGCGCGTTCGTCCAGCCGGGCACCGTGCCGTCGGGCGCGGGCGTGGCGGCCAGGTCGACGCCGTGGAAGCGGCTGACCGGGTACACCCACACCGCGTCGAGCGGGACGACGTGCCCGCTGGCGCGCCGGAGCACCGGGCCCTTCTCGGTGTCGATCAGCTCGGCGAACGCCAGCTTGCGGGTGGTGTCGACGTGGTGGTGCGGCGCGCCTGCCAGGAAGGCGTCGAGCGACACGTAGTCGTCGCCGGAGAAGCGGGCGCGGTCCTTGGCGTAGATGAACGGGAGGATGGGCACGGCCGACGAGGCGGGGTCACGCGGCCAGGCGCGCGTGGCCAGGTAGTCCTTGGCCTCGCTGGGGAGCGGCGGGTCGAAGGGCAGCAGGGCGGGCAGCGCGCGCGGGGCCTGGGTGGTCACCACCGTGCCGTCCAGGCAGACCCAGGCGTCGGGCGCCACGCGGCCCCAGCCCTCCTTGTCGCAGCCGGGGGTGGGCGCGCTGCGGGCGTCCACATCAAACGCCTCGCCTGCGGCCAGCATGGCGCGCAGGGTCGCCTTCGCGTCCGGGGCGGTGCGCACGCGGCGGGCGTGCAGGTCCACGCGACGCTCGGGCGCGAACGTGTTCGCAGCCGCGGGTGCCGCGGGGGGCGGGGGCGCGACCGCTGGCTCGGCCGGCGCTACGACCTCCGCTTCGGGCGCGGGGCCGGGGGGCTCCTCCGCGAACGCGGCGCTGGCGACGAGGGCCAGCAGGGAAGGGATCAGGACGCGTCGCAGTGCAGGAAGGTCGATTGGTGTAGCCATTTGGCGTCCGGATACCACGACACCACCAAGGTGCCGCCTGCGATCTCGTCGATCAGCGGTCCGACGGCCTCATTGGACACAGCGGGACATCCCCAGCTCCGGCCCAGGCGCCCGACCTGCGCCACGAAGGTGTCGGACACGTAGTCGGCGCCGTGCATCACGATGGTGCGCACGCGGGCGCGGTCGTTGAACCCGGGCTCCAGGCCGTCCAGCCGCAGCGAGCGGCCGTGCTCGCCGATGTAGGTCTCAGCGGTGCGGAACACGCCCAGGCTGGACTGGTGCGAGCCCTCGTTGTTGGAGAACACGCTCGCGAGGTCGTCCCCGGTGCCCTGGCCGTGCGCGACGCGCTGCGCGTCCAGCACGCGGCGCTGGTCCAGGTCGATCACCCACAGGCGGGTGGCGGTCGACGGCAGGCTGTAGTCGATGACGACCAGGCGCTCGGGGTGGGCCGACTTGGCCAGCTCGCCGCGGCGCTCAGCGCAGGTGTGGGCGTCGATCGCGTGGGCCAGGACGTCGGGGGCGAGGCCTGGCGCGCTCAGGTCCTGACACACGGCCAGCGCGTCGGGAGAGGGTTGAGGGACCGCCGGCGTCAGGGCCGCAGGCATCGAGAAGAGGAGGGGGAACAAGGTGAGGATGGTCATGGACGCCGATCCTAGCGGACGGTCTGCGGACCCGCGCGGGTGATCCGGTTAGGGAATGTCCATGATCGTCCGCCGCCTCGTCACCTTTGTCGTCGTCGCCCTGGCTGTGGCCGGGGGGATCCTGTGGTGGGTGGCCGACGGCGACTCGGCCCGCGCCGAGCATACGCTGCGCGACGCCGGGTCCGAGGCCCGCGCCATGAGCCAGGGCGACAAGTGAGGCGTTGGGCGCTGCTGGTCCTGCTGGGCGCGTGTCGGCCCGTGATGGCGCCCAAGGTGCCCGCGCCCGACTACGACCCGTCCGAGGCGTGGGAGACCCTGCTCGGCCAAGTGGTCACGGTCGACGGCATGGTGGACTACGACAAGCTCGAGGCCAACCGCGGCCCGTTGGATGAGTACGTCGCCTGGGTCGGACGCGACCGGAGCCCGCCGCGCAGCAACCAGCGCCACGCGTTCATGCTCAACGCGTTCAACGCGCTGGTCCTGTTCCAGGTGCTGGAGCGCGGCCGCCCCGCGTCGGTGGACGCGGTGGACGGCTGGCTGCCCAAGCCCGGCAGCGCCTTCTTCTACGAGACCGCGTTCCTGGTGGACGGCACGCCCACCTCCCTCGACGAGATCCGCACCGAGTACCTGCGCTTCAAGCTGCTGGACTACCGGGACCACGCCGCCCTCAACAGCGCCAGCCGCTCCAGCCCGCCGCTGCGCAGCACCCTCTACGAGAATTCGCACCTGGACAAGCAGCTGCGCGAGCAGATGATGCGCTGGGTGGCGGACGACGCCCGCGGCGTGCGCATGGACGACGGTGTGGCGGTGTTCAGCCCGCTGTTCGACTGGTACGGCTACGACTTCGACTTCCAGACCCAGGGCGACGACCTGTGCGCGGTGGCGTCGCGCTACGCGTCGGGCGCCAAGAAGCTGGCGCTGCGCAAGGCGTCCGCGGTCGGCTGCCCGCACCGGTTCGGGGAGTTCGACGACGCGCTCAACGACGACTCGGGCGGGACCATCGCCGCGCCGCCCGCCCCCGCCGAGCGCGAGGCCGATCCGTCGGAGCCTGTCGCGGTACCGGCTCCCCCGGAAGATCCCGGTTAAGGCCGCCGCTCGGAGTGACCGATGGCCCGCACGCCCAAGCCGCCGTGGATCAAGGTCAAGCTGCCCTCCACGCCGCGCTACGCCCAGATCAAGGCCCGCGCCCGGGAGCTGAAGCTCAGCACCGTGTGTGAGGAGGCCATGTGCCCCAACATCGGCGAGTGCTGGGGCGGCGGCACCGCCACCTTCATGGTGATGGGCGACACCTGCACCCGCGGCTGCCGCTTCTGCGCGGTCGACACGTCGCGCAAGCCGTCGCCGCTGGACCTGGATGAGCCCCACAACGTCGCCATGGCCATCAAGGAGATGGACCTGGACTACGTGGTGATCACGTCCGTCGACCGGGACGACATCGCCGACGGCGGCGCGAGCCACTTCGCCGCCTGCATCCGCGAGACCCGGACCAACAGCCCCAAGACCATGGTCGAGGTCCTCATCCCGGACTTCCGCGGCCACCTGGGCCAGCTCATGGCCGTGGTCGAGGCGCGGCCCAACGTCATCGCGCACAACGTCGAGACCTGCGAGCGCCTGACGCCCACCGTCCGCGACCCGCGCGCCGGCTACGCCCAGTCGCTCGGCGTGCTGCGCGCCATCAAGAAGCTCGACCCGGCCCGCTACACCAAGTCGTCGATCATGGTCGGCGTGGGTGAGACCGAGGACGAGGTGCTCCAGACCATGCGCGACCTGCGCGCGGTCGACTGCGACTTCCTCACGCTCGGCCAGTACCTGCAGCCGTCGCCCAAGCACCTGGCGGTGGAGTCCTTCATCCACCCCGACCAGTTCGAGCGCTACCGCGTCCTGGGCGAGGAGATGGGGTTCAAGTACGTCGCCTCCGGCCCGCTGGTGCGGTCGTCGTACAAGGCGGGTGAGTTCTTCATCCGCGACTTCATCGGCAAGCAGCAAGCGGCCTCTCCCACGCCGGACGCGCCCGCCGCCCAGGCCAAGTAGAGCGTGGAGCGCATCCTCGCCGCGCTGCTCCACGCGGGCGTGCTCGGCGCGTGGGTGGTCTGGCTCGGGATGAACGCGCCGGATCGCGCGACGGGCGCGCGCAGGCTCGGCTCTGTCGCGGCGGCGGTCGCGATCTTCGCCGCCGTGTTGACCCTGTTCCCCGTCACGGCGATCACGCCCGACCTCCTCACGCCCGTGCGCGAGGGGAGCACCGAGATGCAGGTGCACATCGCGCGCGGCGAGGGCGGCGACGTCGGCTCCCTGTTCGCGCACGACTACCTGGGCGTGCTCGCCGCCAGCCCCCCCTCCGCCGAGTCCGTCGCCCGCCTGGAGCTGGCCGCCACGGGCGCCGCAACCGTGGGCCTGCTCGCGGCGGGTGCGGAGGTGCTGGGCTCGTGGGCGCTGTCGGCGCTGTTCGTGCTGTCCTTCTGCGCGTCGCCGGTGGTGCACAACGCGGCGCTCGGGTCGGGTGCGGGGCCCATGGCGTGGCTGTGGATGATCGTGGGCGGCACCTCGCTCGCGGGCATGCGGGCGGCGCCCACGCGTCGTGGCGCGGCGGTCGCGGCGGCGCTCGCGCTGGGCGCGGCCGCGCTGCTGTGCTGGACGCGCGTGGAGCTCGCGGCGCTGCCGGTGCTCGGCGTGTGCGTGGTGATGGCGCACCGCCTGGGCTGGCAGACGCGCGCGTGGGCCTGGATGACGTCGCACAAGGTGTTGATGGGCGCGCTCGCGTGCGTCGTCGTCGCGGTCGGTGCGGCGACCTACCTGCCGGTCGCGCACCTGGCGTCGTCGAGCGAGCGGCTGGGCTGGGCGATCCAGGCCGCGCACCCGCTCGACCCCTCGACGATCACGCTGCCGCGGATCCTGATCAGCCTGTGGCCGCTCGGCATCGCGCTGCTCGCGATGGTGGGGATGTTCCGCGCGCCCTCGGCGAACTTGGGCGTCGGGTTCGGCACGCTCATCCTGCTGCGCGTCTACCACTCGGCCGGGCACGGCAGCATGACCGGCAACGCCATCTGGGCGCACCCGCTGGAGATGCTGCGCTACGGCGCGCTGCTGGCGCCGGCGATCCTGGCGCTGTCGTGGTGGGGCTGGCTGGCGCTGCCGAAGTGGGGGCGCGTCGTCGGCGCGGTGCTGCTGTTGTTGCCCGCGACGCCCGAGGCGTGGACGCTGCGCACGCGCGACGGCGACCACGGGCCGATGTGGACGCGGTGGGGCACGGTCGACGTGGACAGCCGGCGCGAGGTGCGGCTGCTCAGCCAGGCGATGGAGGCGGCGCCGGGGTGCGGGTTCGTGGCGCCGATCGTGCCGATCCACGGGGAGCGCGCGGACTGGATGGTGTGGCGGTCGGCGTGGCCTGATCTGCGCGGGAAGAATCTGAGGATCGTGCGGGTGAAGGACGCGACGATCGCGGGGGCGGTGGCGGAGATCCCTGGCGCGCCGACGTGTGTGCGGGTGTACGCGGGGTTGGACTGCAACCGGCCGGGCGGGGATGGGTGCGCGGCGATCACGGCGGGGCTGGGGCGCGTGGATGGGGATGCGTTCGACGCGATGCCGCACGCGCACCCGTCGCATGGGTTTTGGACGCGGGCGCGGGTGGAGATCGGGGTGTTCGAGGCGCGCGCGGCGACGGCCCCGTAGCGACCGCTCACGTCGCATGATCGGGGAGGCCCGTCGGTTCCTCGCGCGACGAGCGTGGACGCTCAGTCCGGGATGAGCACGACCTTGCCGTCGAGCCCGCCCGCCTCCAGCTCCCGATGCGTCTGCGCGACCGCGTCGAAGCCGATCCGCCGGGCGACGTGGGCCTTCAGGCTGCCGTCCGCGAGCCAGCCCAGCAGCTTCGCGAGGTCCTCGCGGAACGGCGCGGGGTCCTTCTTGCGCAGCTGCGTGATGCCGTAGAAGAACGACCGCTTGGTGCCGGGCAGCCACGGGTGGATCACGATCGCGAACAGGAAGCCGATGCCCATCCGCGCGAAGCCCGACTTGGCGAGCGACGACACGCCGATCGCGACCAGCCGGCCGCGCGGCTTCAGCGCCGCGCGTGACCGGAAGAAGAGCTTCTCGCCGATCCCGTCGAGGATGACGTCCGCGCCGCCCATCGCGTTCACCGACGCGACCCAGTCCGAGCGGTAGTCCAGCGGCTCGGCGCCGAGCGCGCGCACGGCGTCCGCGTGGCTCGCGCGCGCGGTGGCGATCACGCGGGCGCCGACGCGTCGGCCGAGCACGATCGCCGCCTGACCGACCGAGCCCATGCCGCCGTGCACCAGCAGCGTCTCGCCCGCCTTGAGGCCGCCTGTGCGGACGATCGCCTGCCACGCGGTGACCCACGACAGCACGAGCGTCGCCGCCTCGGCCGCGTCGACACCCTCCGGGACGGGGACGAGGCCCACGGCAGGGCGAACGATGTGCGTCGCGTTGCCGCCGATGGTCACCAGGTCGGCCACGCGGTCCCCGACCTTGCACGACGTGACGCCGGCGCCGATCGCGTCCACGCGGCCCACCATGTCGTAGCCGGGCGTCACCGGCATCGGTCCGCGCACGTCGGGGTAGTTGCCGGCGCGGGTCAGCGTGTCGGTGAACTGCACGCTGCTGGCTTCGACGACGACGCGGACCTCGCCGGGGCCGGGCTCGGGGAGGGGATCTTCGACCACGTGCAGCACGTCAGGGGGGCCGAAGCGATCGAGGGAGACGTGTCGAAAGGTGGGCATATTCGGACTCGCGTGGTGCTCCACATCGCCCGTTCAAAGGGCACACGCACGCGGTACGCGGTGGACGGGTCCGCGGGGCTCGGTGCGACGTGCCAGGACCGAGTCGGCGACCGTGACACAGCGAGGTGGGAGCGTCACGCAAGCGTTGCGCCGAGCCGCGGGCCGCGGGGCTAGGTCTCGCCCGCGTGGGCCCTGACGCCCGCC
>CANJMY010000100.1 GCA_947475315.1 Pseudomonadota bacterium
GAAGCACTGGCTCCGGGAGAGCCGAGCACGAACGCACGCGGCGCTCGACGAAGCGATCGATGCGGCGGCACGGAACATCCGAACGAGCCAGGCGGCCGCCTGGGTGAAGCACTGCGGCTACAAGGTTCGGCCAGCGTGATCGGCGCTATGAGTGGCACAAGCGTGGCCTGCAATTGAAGAGGAGGTCAGATGTCTGCGCGTATCCAAATGACATATAGGTTCTGGCGCGCTTTGGGCGCGACACTCTTGGCAGGTTGCGCCGGTGAACCTCCACCCGATGAGGTCGCGGTAGGAATCGGTGTTCAGCCATCCGCGCAGTTCGAGATCTTGGTCAGTGGTGACGCGCCTATCCACTTCAACGTCACTGTCGCGACTGTTGAAGCAGAAGCTTCGGAGACGTGCGCCGCGTCAACGTCCCTTCGATTGACGGGCCCGTCAGTTTCTGCCAACTTTTTGCTGCCGAAGTCGATGGCCGCGCGCGCAGGCGCCATCGCGACAGGGCTTGGTGATCGAAACGTGGTTAGCTGGGATACGCCCGGCGATTACCGCTACTTGGTGTTGGATAGGCTTGACGTGGCCGCACGAAGCCCCACGTCGGTCCGGCTCTCGGCTACTGGTTCGTTGATGTGTCGCGCCAACAGTTCCCAGGCGCTCCTCGACGTCATCGTCGCTGACGCGTGCGAGTCTGTGGGCGATGTCACCCTCACCCTTTCGCAGAGTTCGCCGCTTCCGGCGGCGCTCTGTGGTGCCGCCGTGCGACTGTCATCCATCACCGATATCGCAGGCACTCCGCTTTGCTTCGCTCGCACATCCTACGTCTGCAGTGCGGGCCCACCTACCGTCGGAGATGAGGTCGACAGCGACTGACACCCGGCTGACCCATCCCCTCATTTGGCTTGACCGACGAGCAGCCTGAAGATGCCGTGCTCGTGAGCGACCTCATGGAACGCCTCCATCAGCTTCACGAGCTCGTCCTCCCGCATGTTCGGGATCAAATCGTACCACATCAGCCCCTGCCGCATCAGCGAATGTTGCCGCTCCTTCGACGTGTTCGTCTTGAGGTAGCGATCGAGGCCGCAGCGCTCACCCGCGATGCCAAGCAGCGTCACCATCGCCTGCGCCAGCACGCCGAGCAGAAGGATCTTGTCGCGGCGCGCCGGCGTCTCGATGCTGCAGAAGCGAAGCCCCATCCCGAAGCGCGGGTCCTTCAGATCGCGGAAGGTCTCCTCTGTCTGGAAGCGGCGGCCGTACTGCGCCTTGATCGCCTTCGGATCCAGGTCCGGGTCCGACGCCGCCAGGCACCACACGTCCTTCATCTTCGCGTCACGCACGATCACGACCTTGCCAACGCGCTGCTCATCGACGGTGACGCTCGCGCTCATCATCGAACGAAGCTTGCCTGTCGCGCGCTGCCAATCCGCCGCCTTGCGCGTCTCGCCGTCCCAGCTCGTGACGTTCACGTCCTGCCGGAAACGCAGCACGTAGTCGAACTTCAGCGTGTCGAGGATCGTGTACATCGTGCGGTTGCCGAACTCGCGGTCCGCGACGACGAACGCGCGCTTCACCGAGGTCGGAATCGCGGCGCGGAGCTGCGTCAGCAACGCCTCGACGTGCGCGAACTTCCGACCCTCCAGCTCGGACTTCTTCACCGTCAGCCACATCAACGGCGTCGACCGGCCGCGATCCTCCTGCAGCGACGCGACGAGTGTGGTGTGGTCATCGGCGTCGGCGTCGGTCCAGTCGAGGTTGATCCACGCGTCGGTTCGATCGAGCAGCATGAACTCGACCCAGAGCGGGAGCAGCATGTCGAGGTCGATGCGCATGTTGGACAGGAAGCGGTCGACCTGTTTCACAGCGTGCTTGGTCTTCACCCCGCGCGCGGCGGCCATGCCCTTGCCGATCGCGGTGATGCCGAGCACGCCCGCGGCGACAACGCCGACTGTTGCGTGCGCCATGGACAGGATCCGCTTCGCGTGGAGGTCCTCGCCGAACAGCGTCGTCAGGTACTCGAGGACACGTTCGACGGGAATGGCGGGACGACGGGCAAGCGAGGCGGCGGCGGGGAGCATGATCGATCTCGCGACGATCGCGCGCTCCTACCCGCACGAGATCGTGCTGGCCAGTGGAAGAGATGCCGTGCTACGATGACGGTCCTAGGCGGACAAAATGAGGGGATCGGTCAGGGTCACCACGAACACGCCATGACGCGACTGAGGTACATGATGAATCGCACTCGCACATGGGTCGGCACCTTTGCACTGCTTGTGGGTTGCACGACGTCTCCGACGGACGGCAATGACAACGGTTGCATCGAGAACACGGCGGCGATCTCGGAGACTACACCGCCTGTGACCGAAGCCGAAGTCCTCGCGGCGGCGGTGGCGGCAGCTCCCGCTTCCATCACCTGGGACATGACACTGACGGGTCCAACGTCTAGCGCGACGATGACGGTGTCCCGCGGCGAAGGAGCGGCGCTGGTCGTCGCGCGCAGCGGGGACGTCGGCCCCCGATGCCGTCCTGGCCCAGAGACTCGCGTCCCAGTCGTGATCGCTGGGACGTTCGACACGGACGCGGTCCGCACGACGCTCACGGGGTTCGTCTCAGCGGCTTCTGCTGAGGAGATGTACGTGGACGGTGGACCTGGCGAGGCCGTTCTCGGTTCCGCTTGGAGCCAGGTCGCTGAGAGCGCCATGGAAGATCGGCACGGCGCCACCTCGCCGACCTGGACCCTTGTGATCGACGGTGTGTTGGACGCGCCAACGATCTCGATCGAAGGGCGGCAGCACGACGGGGAGCTCAATGTCCTCTCGGTTCTCTGGCGGGGCACGGCACAGCCGTAAGTGGCGCGCGGGGCGGCGCGCAAGCGGGGCGAGCGGCGCATGCCCAGAGTTCAAAGGCCTCGTGCCACCGTTCCGCGGCGCTCGGCGAGACGGTGAACCGGCGGCGCAGACGGGGATCGCACCTGGAGACTGCTGGTGGCAGTCGGTGGTCGAGGCGGTGGCGGCGGATCTGGCGCGCCTGATCCCGGCGCGTCCCGCGGACGAGCAGGAGCCCGACGACGCGCAGCAGGTTCTGGAACTGGCGTCGCTGATGAACCGCTCGGCGTTCGGCCCGTCGTGGTCGCAGGGGGCGTCGCGCAAGCGAGGCGGGCGGCGCCCGCGGCGTCACGGGGCCGGGCTGGAGGCATCCGCAGGGTGGACGAGCCTGCACGCCGGGGTTCGGGTGGCGGCGAAGGACCGAGACGGCCTGGAGAAGATCTGCCGGTACGTTCTGCGCCCGGCGGTGGCGCTGTCCCGACTGTCCTTGCTGCCGGACGACCGCGTGTCGCTGAAGCTTCGGCACGTGTGGGACGACGGGACGGAGGCGGTGGAGTTCAGCGCGCTGGAGTTCGTGGGCCGACTCGCGGCGCAGGTGCCACCAAAGGGGCAGCACCTGATCCGCTACCACGGCGTGTTCGCGCCGGCGTCGAAGCTGCGGCCCTCGATCGTGCCCGTGCTCCGTCGTCGCGCGGACGTGCCCGAGGTCTACGTGGACCGCCCGCCGCGGCGCTGGATCGCCTGGGGTGAGCTGATCCTGCGGGTTTTCAAACAAGACCCTCAGACCTGCCCGGGCTGCGGCGGGCGGATGCGGCAAGTGGCGCTGGTGCTGGCGGCGAGCGGCGACGTGCTGCGCTGGCTGGACGACGAGCGCGCTCGCCAGGGCGGCCTGGTTCTGCTCGGGGCGCGTGCGCGCGGAGACCCACAGGCGACGTCGTCGGTTCGGTGACGGGGCGGGGCGGGAGAGGACATCGACAGGCAGCTACGGCGCGGTGACCGCGAAGGCGTAGGCGCGCGCGCGGGTCGGCGAGCGGGTTTGCGGTCCTGGTCGGCGCGGCGCGGAAGGGCTCGACAGGTCGGTGAGCCGGGGGCGCAGACGGGGATCGCGGTCGCCGACTATCAGCGGGTCGCGACCCCCTGTCGCAGGATCCGACACGCGGTCATCCGGGCAGGTCAGCTCTCCGACATCATGTGCGACGCCCAGGGCTCATTCCACAAGCCAGCGGACTGGTCACGCGCACCCCCGCCCTCACCCCCGCTCGCGGAAGTGCTCCCACTCGATGTCGAGCTTCTTCATCCGCGACCGCAGCGTCGACGCGTTCACGCCGAGCAGGCGCGCGGCGCCGAACGGGCCCTCCACGCGGCCGTGGCAGCGCTTCAGCGCCTCACTGATCGCGGCGCGGTTGGCGGCCTCCAGCGAGCCCACAGTGACCGCCTGGGCGGGGATCTCCGCGTAGGTGCGAGGCACGGCCGGGCCCAGCGCGGTCGCCAGGTCCAGGCCCTTGCCGCCGCCCAGGATCGCGGCGCGCTCGATGACCGACGCCAGCTCGCGCACGTTGCCGGGCCAGTCGTAGGCCATGAGGCGACGCAGGTCGTCGGGGGTCGGCGTGACGGCGACGCCGTGCAGGCGCAGGCCCGCGCGGGTGGCGAAGTGCGCCGCCAGCGCCGGGATGTCGTCCACGCGCTCGCGCAGCGGCGGCAGGTTCACCGGGAACACGCTGATGCGGTACCACAGGTCTTCGCGGAACTTGCCCTCGGTCACCAGCTTGCGCATGTCGCGGTGCGTGGCGGCCACGATGCGGACGTCGGCGTGCATGGTGCGCTCGCCGCCGACCCGCTCGAACGTGCCGTCCTGCAGCACGCGCAGCATCCGAACCTGGGCCGCCGGGGGCAGCTCGGCGATCTCGTCGAGGAAGAGCGTGCCGCCGTCGGCCCGCTCGAACCAGCCCTTGCGATCGGTGACCGCGCCGGTGAACGCGCCGCGCTCGTGGCCGAACAGCTCGCTGTCCAACAGCTCGGGCGCGATGGCGCCGCAGTTCACGCGCAGGAACGGGCCGCGACGGCGCCGCGACTTGGCGTGGATCGAGCGTGCCACGACCTCCTTGCCCGCGCCCGTCTCACCCAACACCAGCACAGGCGCGTCGGTGGGCGCCACCTGCTCCACGCGCTCCATCACCAGGCGCAGGCCGGTGTCGCCGCCGACGACGGTGTCGGAGATGTCCTGGCGCTCCAGGCGCGACAGCAGGGCGCGGTTGTCGGCCTCGACGGCCTCACGCAGGCGCGCGAGCTCGTGCAGGCGTCGATCGTTGGCGAGCGCGGCCGCGAGCGGCTCCAGCAGGTCCTGGATCAGCGCCAGCGAGGCCTCAGGGTCGCGCTCGGTCTCGACGATCAACACGCCGAGCACGGTGCCGGACAAGGTGAGCGGACCCAAGATCGCGGGCGTGCGTGCGTCGGACGGCAGCGCGACCACGTCCGACGTCTCGCCCAGGATCAGCGCCTGCGCGCGACCCTTGCGGCACCAACCGACCAGCTCGGCCAGCTCTCGGTCGTTGAGCACCGTGCGCGACGTGCCGGTGGGCACGGGGCCGGTGCGCGACACGGAGGCGAGGGTGTCCAGGCGCTTCTCGGGCGCGTCCAGCACCCGCACCCGCACACGACGCAGCGGCACCAAGGCCGCCAGCCGCGGGGTGAGCGCGGCCATCGACTCGGCGATGTCCAGGTGTCGACCCACCTCGCGCCAGGCGTCGAGGAGGAGCTGTACGGGAGGGCTGCGTGTCATGCTTGTCATGGTTTAAGGGGCCGGCCAAGCGCGTGCATGGGTCACCTCGATTCCGAGTCGTGCGCCAGGCTCCACACCGCGGAGCAGGCTGCTCCGGCGGGGGAACTGCGCGAAGATGGGGACGCCCCCGTCGATCTCCGCGTCCACGCGGACGCGATCCCCGAGCGGGACGACGCGGCGGGCGGTGGCGATCCCCTGACCGTCCTCCGCGTGCCAGAACTTCAGGTCGTAGGCGCGCACGACGACGTGCAGCTTGCCTGCGCCCGTGGCGGTGACCGGCACCGACAGGGGACCTGCGAACACGGCGCCGTCCTTGTCGACCGCGTCGAGCACGTTGACCTCGCCGACGAACCGCGCCACGAACTCGGTGGCGGGGTGGTCGAGCACGTCGAGCGGGGCGGCGTCCTGCTCCACGCGGCCCTTGTTGAGGATGAGCACGCGGTCCGACACCGCGAACGCCTCCTCCTGGTCGTGGGTCACGAAGATCGACGTGGTGTGGAACTCGTCGTGCAGGTTGCGCAGCCAGCGCCGCAGCTCCTCGCGCACCTTGGCGTCCACCGCGCCGAACGGCTCGTCGAGCAGCAGCAGGCGCGGCTCAGGCGCCAGCGCGCGGGCCAGGGCGACCCGCTGACGCTGACCGCCTGACAGCTGCGCCGGCAGTCGACCGTCCAGGCCGGTCAGGCCCATCAGGTCGAGCAGATCGCCGACGCGCTTGCGCTGCTTCTCCTTGGGCACGCCGCGGACGTCCAGGCCGAACGCGATGTTGTCGGCCACCGTCATGTGGCGGAACAGCGCGTAGTGCTGGAACACGAACCCGATGCGACGGTCGCGCGTGTGCAGGTGGTCGACGCGCTCGTTGTCGAGCCAGACCTCACCCTGGTCGGAGCTCTCCAGGCCCGCGATGATGCGGAGGATGGTGCTCTTGCCGCCGCCGGACGGGCCCAGCAGGGCGACGAGCTCGCCTGGATTCACCGTGAACGTGACGTCGTTGACGACGCGTGTGGCGCCGAACGACTTCACCAGGTGGTTCACCTGGATGCCCATGATCAGGACTCCTGGCCGTGTGCGCGACGGCGAGAGCGGAGGAACGCGAGGAGCGCGATGGAGATGGCGGCGAGGATGAGCGCCATGCCGTAGGCGGCAGGCTGCTGACGCTCTTCCATGGCGGCGTGGATGAAGGTGGTGGCGGTCTGGGTCTTCTGGGAGATGGCGCCGCCCAGCACCAACACGGCGCCGAACTCGCCCAGCGAGCGGGCCAGCGTGAGGGTCACGCCGATCTCCAGCGCGCCGCGCAGGTTGGGCATGGTGACGCGCCAGAAGGTCTGCCAGGGCGTGGCGCCGAGCGTGGCCGCAGCCTGCTCTTCGCTGTCGCCCAGCTCGTCGAGGACGAGCACGATCTCGCGGACGGTGAACGGGATGGTGACGAACACCGTGCCGACCACCAGGCCTGGGAAGTTGAACAGCACCGACACGCCGGCTGCGTCGAGCATGGGTGCCAACCAGCCGCCGCGGCCCACCAGCGCGATGAACGCGAGGCCGATCATGACCGGCGACAGCGCCATGGGCAGGTCGACCAGGCTGTCGAGCACGCGACGACCGAAGAAGCGCTGCCGCGCGAGCACGAGCCCGCCGACCACGCCCACCGTGCCGTTCACCACCACCGCGATCACCGCGAGGATGGCGGACATACGCAGCGCGTGCAGCGCGTCGGGCTGAGAGAGGCCCTCCACGACCTTGCTCGCCTGCCGCGCGGCGGTCCACGCGAGCGCGAGCAGGGGCACGACCAGCACGGCGCCCAGGTAGGTGAGGACGCCCACCGCGATGGCGCGCTGCAGAAAGGTCTCGGGGCGGACGCGACGGGACTCAGCCACGGCGACCTCCCGCGGTGCGGATCAGCACGCCGGACAGCGGGTGCAGCACCAGCGCCAGCGCCAGCAGCACCAGCGACACCGCCGCGGCGCCGTCTGGGTTGCCCGCCTCCACCTCACCCTGGATCCACACCGGCGCGGTCAACGTGTGGCGGGGGATGTTGCCCGACACCACCGCGACCGAGCCGAACTCCGCCACGCAGCGCGCGAAGGTCTGCACCGCGCCCGCGGCCATCGCCGGAAGGATCGGCGGCAGCAGCACGCGCGTGAAGGTCTGGAAGCGCGTGGCGCCGAGCGTGTTCGACGCCTCCTCTTCGGCGGGGTCGAGCTCGACCAGGATGGGCTCCACGGTGCGCACGACGAAGGGCAGCGTCACGAACAGCAGCGCCATGATGATGCCCGGCTGTGCGAACACGATCTCGATCCCAAACCCTTCCAGCGTGCCGCCGAGCCAGGTCTGGGGACCGTAGAGCGCCACCAGCAGGATGCCGGCGACGAGCGTGGGGATGGCGAGCGGCAGGTCGACCAGCCACGCCACGGCGGTGCGGCCGGGGAACTCCCAGCGCACCAGCATCCACGCGATGGCCGTGCCCACCACGCCGTTCACGACCGCGGCGACGAGCCCCGTCGTGATCGACAAGCGCAGCGCGTCGAGCGCGGTCTTGTCGGAGATCGCCTCCCACGCCGCCGCCGGACCCTGGCCCAGGCCTTTGGCGACGAGCGCGGCCAAGGGCAAGGCGATCCACAGCAGCAGGTAGGCCGCAAACGCGCCGCGAAGGGCGAGGGGCCCTGCGCGATCCAACCAGCGCGCCGCCCGCGGGAGCTCCGCGGGGGCGCTTGTGGAGGCGGCCTCGCTCACCGATCGCCCCCGGCCTTGCCGAGGGCGCGGTCGTACGCGGCGTCCTTGGCGAACAGGGCCTTCTGGAGCTCGCCCCAGCCGCCCAGGTCGCGGACGGTGAACTGGTCCGCGGGCACGGGCAGCGCGGCGGGCGTCAGGGTGTGGTCGACCGGACGGTAGCCGTACTCAGCGAACGCCTTCTGTGCGTCCGGCGTGAACAGGTACGAGACGAACGCGTTGGCGAGCTCGGTCGTGCCGTGCTTGGTCGCGTAGGTGTCCACCACCGCCACCGGCATCTCGATCAGGATGGTGGAAGACGGGACGACGTAGTCCATCTTCTGGCCTTCCTTGCGCGCGACGAGCACCTCGTTCTCGTAGGTGATCGCCACGTCGCCCACGCCGTTCTCGAACGTGACCAGCGACTCGCGGCCGCTCTTGTCCATGACCTTCACGTTCTGGATGACCTTGGACAGGAAGTCCTCGGCCGCGGCCGGGTCGTTGGCGGCCACGCCCGCGATGTGCCCGCGAAGGGCCGCGCCGTGGATCGCGGCCACGTTCCACATGGCGCCGCCCGACGTCTTCACGTTCGGGGTGACGACCACCACGTCTGCACGGGCCAGATCGGCCCAGTCCTTGATGCCCTTGGGGTTGCCCTCGCGCACGGCCAGGACGACGATCGACTCGGTGACGATCCCCGCGTGCTCACCGGCGCGCCAGTCGTGGTTGATCAGGCCGGCGGCCGCGATCTTGTCGACGTCCGGGTCGAGCGAGAGCTGGACGACGTCCGCCTCGAAGCCGCCGATGACGGCGCGGGACTGGGCGCCGGAGCCCTGGTACGACTCCTGCACCGTCAGGTCCTGCTGCTTGTCCGCCTTCCACTTGGCGGTGAACGCCGGGATGATCGCCTTGCCGAAGGCCTCGCGGGGGGTGGTGTAGGCGCCCAGGACCAGGGTGGCCGCGGTGCTCGCGGCGGGGGCGGCGGCCTCGGGGGTCGGCGTCTCAGTGGAGCCCGTGCAGGCGGCGAGCGCCGCGACGATCAGGGCGGGGAGGGCGAGACGGGTGTGGGTCATGGGAGCTCCGGGGATGCGCGTTGGCGGCGCCATGGGCAGCCGGTGTGCCACGGGAAATCCGTGAGGTGGTATTTAGGTTGTATGGGCTGTATTGGTGATCGTGGCCCCGTGATGCAGCCGCGACATGTCGCAGAATCGCGGAAAAACCGCGACGCGCCGCGACCTAGAAGGTGAACGCGGCGCCGACCGTCAGCAGGTGGCCGTGGGGCTGCTTCGCGGTTCCGACCCACGTCGCGTTCCAGTCGGCGAGGACTCGGACGTGGTGTCCCATCGTGCCGCCCTTCTGCGTGGCGTCGGGGATCAGCACGTTGAGCGCGACGTCGGCGGTAAGCGCGGCGTCGTCCTGCGCGTCGAGCGACGGGTCCACCCAGGACACGCGCACTGCGGGCGCCACGTAGAAGGGCGTGACGTAGGTGAGCATGCCGTAGGCGCCCAGGCGGCGCGCGGGGTCATCGACGTTCGTGGTGCGCGCATGATCGTAGACCACCTCACCCACGACGGTGAAGCCGCTCGCGGCGAACCGGACGTCGCCGTTCACGCGCACGTCGTCATTGGCGCCGTCCTTGTCCCCCGCGTCGGTGAACACCGCGCGGTGGTTCCAGCCCACGCCCAGGCCCACGCCCAGCCGCGGGGCGCCGCGCTCCAGGTCCAGCTCGTCGTAGGCGAACTTGCCCATCGGCGTCGCCTGCACGCGCGCGACGGTGAGCACGCCCAGGTCGGACGGCAGCGTGTTGGCGCCCGCGCCGTTGAACACACCCACCGCGTAGTCGAAGCGCTCACCCGCGACGGTGCCCTGCACGGCCGCGCCGATGTCGCGGCTGTAGCCAAAGCCCGCGATCTTGGTGTCGCCGGACTTGATGCC
>CANJMY010000101.1 GCA_947475315.1 Pseudomonadota bacterium
AAGGAGCCGGTCCGCAAGTCGAGCGGCCGCTACATCGGCAGCTTGGTCGCGGACTTCCACCGCAACCTGCTCAAGGGCGGCGTGTTCCTCTACCCGGGCGACACCCGCAACGCGCGCGGCAAGCTGCGCCTCCTGTACGAGGCGTTCCCCCTGGCGTTTGTGGCCGAGAAGGCCGGCGGTCACGCCACCGACGGCCGCGTCGCCATCCTCGACAAGGTCGCGGAGACCCTCCACGATCGCACCCCGCTGGTCATCGGCGGCAAGGCGATCGTCGACGAGGCCACCTCGCTCATGTCTGCCGATCCCAAGCTGACCTAGTCGACGCCCTCGCGCGCCGGAGGGCCCTTTGGCCTGCTTCAAGACCTTCGACGATGCCCGCATGGCGGGCCTCGTGCTCGCACCCGTCGGCGCCCCCATGCCCTTCGCCGAGCCCGGCGTGCAGCCGCACTACGGGCCGTCGTGGACCTTCCGCATCCTGGACGCCTACGTCCTGCTGCGCGTGGATCCGGTCGGCCGCACCTTCCAGGGCCGCGCACGCTTCGACGTGATCTCGCTCCCGACGTGGGACGGCACGGCGCGCTTTGACCTGGCCGAGCTTGAGGTCCTGGCGGTGACGGACGGGCACGGCGCGCCGCTGCCCTACGTCCTGCAGGACGAGGCGATCGTCGTGACCGCGGGCGACGCGCGCGTGATCCAGTTCGCGTGGCAGGGGAGCAACCCCCGCGCGGGGCTGTACTTCACGGGCCCCACGTCTGCGCACCCCACGCGCGCGCACACGGCGTGGACCCAGTTCCAGGACGAGGACGCCCACTTCGCGGTGCCCTGCCTGGACCACCCGCGCGTGAAGCACCCCTGGACCCTCGAGATCGAGGGACCCGAGGGTCACACGCTGCTGTCGAACGGCAAGCTGCTCTCGTCGGGCACCCGCGACGGCCACGCGTTCGCCGTCTGGCGCCAGGCCGAGCCCATCCCGGCCTACCTGGTCACCGTGGTCAGCGCGCCGCTGCATGTCACCGAGTCTTCCTGGCGCGGGCGCCCCGTCCGCTACCTGGTGCCGCCCGGCTCCGAGGACCGCGTCGAGCGCTCCATGGGCCGCACGCCCGAGATGATGGAGGTCTTCAGCCAGTTCACCGGCGTGGACTACCCGTGGTCTCGCTACGATCAGGTCGTCGTCCACGACTTCATCTTCGGCGGCATGGAGAACGTGGCCTGCACCACGATGACCGACGCGCTGCTCGTCGACGAGCGCATGGTCCCGCACTGGGATCCGGAGGGCCTGGTCTGCCACGAGCTGGCCCACCAGTGGTTCGGCGATCTGGTCACCTGCCAGGACTGGAGCCAGGCCTGGCTCAACGAGTCCTGGGCCACCTTCATGGAGTGCGTGTGGGCGGAGCACCGCCACGGCGCCGACGAGGGCGCGCTCGCCTCGTTCGAGCACGCGTCGCAGTACCTGCACGAGGACAGCGCGCGCTACCGCCGTCCGATCGCCTCGTACCTGTTCCGGGAGCCCATCGACGTCTTCGACCGGCACCTCTACGAGAAGGGCGCGGTGGTCCTGCGCACCCTGCGCGCCGAGCTGGGCGACATCGCGTTCAAGGCGGGCATCACCCATTACCTGAACAAGTACTCGAATGGAACGGTTCATGGCCGAGACTTCCAGCGCGCGATGGAAGACGCGACGGGCCGCAACCTCGACCGTTTCTTCGCGCAGTGGATCCTGGGCGCGGGCCACCCGAAGCTGGACGTGGCGCTCGGCGAGGAGCCGGGGCTGGTCACCGTTCATGTGAAGCAGTCGCAGTCAGGGGCAGAGACGGCGGAGGTCTTCCACTTTGGCCTACGCGTGGAGCTGGTGCTCGCGGACGGCACCACCAAGTCGATCACGCTCCCGATCCGCGAGCGCGATCGCACCTGGGCGGTCCCGGTCGACGGCGCCGTGAAGACGGTGCGCGTCGACCCTGGCTTTGATGTGCTCGCCGAGATCGACCTGTCGGGCCCGAACGCCTGGCTGGTCGCGCTGTCCAAGGACACGTCGTCCGTGCTCGCGCTGCGCGCCGTCCAGGCGCTCGCCCGCAAGAACGTGCCCGCCACCGTGGCGGCCGTGGTCGACGCGCTGATCGTGCACCCCGGCTGGGCCGTGCGTGCTGAGGCCGCGTCGGCGCTGGGTGAGCGTGGCGGAGACGCCGCCCGTGACGTGCTGCTCGCCCGCCTGAAGGTGGAGCAGGAGCCCCGGGTTCTGGTCGCGATCGCCAAGTCGCTCGGCCGCTACCGCGAGCCGGGCGTGTTCGACGCGCTCCTGGCCGCGGTGAAGGCGGGCACCCCCACCTGGTACGTCACCGGCGAGCTGCTGGAGTCGCTTGGCCGTACGCGGGACCCGCGCGCCCTCGACGCCATCCAGGCCTACCTGGACGTGGACTCGTGCTCCGAGGTGGTGCGCCAGCGCGCCGCCGCGGGTCTGGCCCACACCGAGGACGCCCGCGCGCTGGACGCGCTGCTGACGGCCGCCCGCTCGGGCCTCGACGATCGCGCGCTGGCCGGCGTCGCCCGCGCCCTCGGCTCGCTCGGCGACAAGGTCGAACCTGCCCGCAAGGGGGCCCGCGAGCAGCTGGTCCACATGCTGGAGGCGGGCGGCTTCCGCACCAAGCTGGGCGCGCTCGACGGCCTGGCCCGCCTCAAGGACACCGCGGCGATCGGCGCCCTGGAGCAGGTCCACGAGTCCGCGCCGGACGGCCGCGTCCGCCGTGGGGCCTACGAGGCGCTCTACGCCATCCGCGCCGGTCGCACGACCGACGACGGCCTCCGCGCGCTCCGTGAGCGCCTGGACGGCTTGGCGTCGGCCCAGACCGAGCTGCGCGCGAGGATTGAGCGCGTCGAGAAGTAGGCGCCGCCGTCAGACCCGGTCCAGCACCAGCACCGTCTCGATGTGGTGCGTGTCCGGGAACAGCTCGAAGCAGGTCACGTCGACCAGCTTGTAGCCCTGGGCGTACGCGCGCAGGTCGCGCGCGGCCTCCTGGATGTTGCAGCTGACGTAGATCAGGCGGCGCGGCCGGTTGCGCAGCACGCGGCCCAGGACCTCGCCGGCGCCGGCGCGTGGCGGGTCGAGCACGGCCACGTCGAACGCGGTGCGGGACGGGTCGAAGCGCTCGGCGGCGATCGCCAGCGCCTCGATGTTCTTCAGCCCGGCCTCGGCGGCGGTGGTCTTGAGGTCGTGAATGGCGGCGCCATCGCGCTCCACGGCGACCACGGGCACGCCCGACGCGGCGATCGGCAGCGCAAGGTTGCCGATGCCTGTGTACAGATCAAGGACACGCTCGGCCTTGGCCTCACGCACCTTGGCGACGACGTGGTCGACCAGCAGCGCGTTCGTCTCCAGGTTCACCTGGTAGAACGTCGACGCGCTGGCCCGGAGCGAGAGCCCCGCGACGGACAGCCGCAGCGTGGGGTCTCCGTGCGCGGCCTTGCCGTCCAGCGCGACGTCGCCGAGCGCAGCCCAGGCCGCCTTCGAGGGCATGGGGCCCTGGGAGCGGTCGCTGAAGGCGAACACGGCGCGCGACCCGTCCGAGCGGATCTCGACGCTCTTGAAGGGCGCGGGGCCATGCTCGGCGAGCCAGGCGCGCAGGTGGGTCCAGGCCGCCTGCACCTCGGGCCGGGCGATGCGGCACAGGTCCGGCTCGACCAGCTCGTGGCTGCGGGACGCGTGGTAGCCCAAGCGGGCGCCGTCGATCGTCAGCGAGACGCGCGCGCGATGCGCGACCTGGCGAGGTGAGGCCACCACGGGGATCGGGGCCTTGGACTGGATCGCGAACCCGACCATGCGGGCGAGCGACGCGCGGCGCGCGCCTCCAGCGAAGGCCGCAAGGTCGCAGCCGCCGCACTGCGCGTCCCAGGCGCACTCGGGCGTGACCCGGTCGGGCGAGGGGGCCACGACCGCGTCGAGGGTGCCTGTCGCTTCCCGGCCCTTCTGCGAGACCTGCGTGTAGGCGACGAGGTCGCCGGGCACGGAGCCGCGCACGCGGACGAACCCGGCTCCGTCGGTGGGGCCGACGCCTTGGCCATCTGGCGCCAACCAACCGATCCGCGTCTCGGGCATCCGACCCTCCGGGCGCGCAGGTTATCGCCCCGGCATGCTTGCGTCCTGCTCCGTCACCGTGGCGATCTGCACCCGCGACCGCCCGGACGCGCTCCGAGACGTCGTAGGTGACGCGCTGGACCAGGCGCCGGGCGACGCGCAGGTGCTGGTGATCGACCAGTCCGACGCGCCAGCGGCCTCCGACGCGTGGTTCGCTGCGCTTGGAGACGCCCGCGTGCGGCGCGAGGTGCACGGCGCGCGCGGGCTGCCCGCCGCCCGCAACCGCGCGCTGGCGCTGGCGTCGGGGCGCGTGGTGGTCTTCCTCGACGACGACGCGCGGCTGCACCCAGGCTGCCTAGCCGGCCACTTGCGCGCCTACGACGATCCCGGGGTCGGCGCGGCGGTTGGACGGATCGTGGAGCGGGTCGTTCGGCCGAACGCGCCCGTCGGCACTTGCCGGATCGATCCGGGTGGAAGGGCTCGCTGCAACCTGGACGGCGGCGTCGCCTCGGACGTCGAGAGCCTGAAGGGCGCCAACATGTCCTTTCGTCGGCTGGCGCTCACCGGCCTGGGCGGCTTCGACCCGGGCTACGGCGGCACGGCCTTCCTGGAGGAGGCTGACGTCGCCGCGCGCCTGGCCGCCGCGGGCTGGCGCCTGCGCTTTGCGCCTGACGCGGCGATCGACCACCTCTCGCTGCCCAGCGGCGGCTGCCGCGCGACCCGCCCGCTGGACGCGGAGCGCGCGCGCTTCCACAACACCGGCCGGTGGGTCGCCCGGCACCGGCCGTGGAGCGCGGGCGTCGTGATGGCGACGTTCACCGCCATCGCGGCCAAGCGCGCGGCGGAGTGGGGCGATCCGACGGCGGTCACGACGCTGCTCGGCGCGCTCGCGGACGGGCTGCGTGGGCGCTGACGGGAGCCCGGCGACGTCGTGGACGCCCCACTACGAACGCAGCCAACGACCCCGATCAGACCGGGGGGGTGGTCTCGACTGCGTCGGGCGCGCTGTCGACCGCAGGCAGCGCCGCGGTGGACTCGGCGTCCACCGCGATCGCGTCCGGCGAGAGCACGACGACAGGGGCAGGGGGCTCGTTCGGGTAGACGTAGCCCATGTCGAAGAGCATCCCGACCCAGAAGCCCTTCACGAAGCGGAAGCTGACGAGCTGGAAGACCACCACCGTCGGCGCGATGATCAGCTCGGAGCCCTCCTGCATCAGGCGACCGGTCGCGAGCATGAACAGGATCAGGCACACGGCGAACCCGCTGCCCATCATGTAGGCGACCGCGGTGGCGCCGGTCCAGGCGCCCGGGTCCCGCATCAGCACGGCGCCGCACGACTCACACTGGGTCTTGATGCCCAGCACGCTCGTGTAGATGTGCCCCTCGTGACAACGGGGGCAGCGGCCGGTCAACATGGTCATCACAGAGCTGGACATGGCACATCCGGCGCGCGGTCAGCGCAGATGACGGCCCATCGCGAGGTGGCGGATGCCGGCCTCGTCGAAGGGATCACCGCGCCCCACGTAGCCCAGTCGCTCGTAGAAGGGAACCACGGGCCACTGCGCATGCAGGTGCAGCTCCGCGTGACCGGCGTCGCGCGCGAGCGCCTCGAGCGCCGCCATCAGGGCGACGCCGAGCCCTTGGCCACGATGCGACTCCAACACCGCGACCCGCTCGGCCTTGCCGTGCCCGTCCACCTCGCGAAGCCGCGCCGTGCCCACCGGGGCGCCGTCGACGAGCGCGAGGACGTGCGCGCAGTCGGCGTCACGTCCGTCGACCTCGATCTCGGCGGGGACACCCTGTCCGACCACGAAGACCTCGCGGCGGATCGCGTGCAGGAGGGGCAGCTCGTCGAGGGCCGCCGGACGCACCACCGTGCTCATTCGGGCGACGCGACCTGCTTGCCTTGGACGACGACCGGCGCGTCCGTGTCCATGGGCGCGATGCTGGGCTCCCAGGTGATCACCCGGTTCCGGCCGTCGCGCTTGGCCTGATAGAGGGCCAGATCGGCGCGCTGCACCACCTCGTTGGCGGGGCGCGGCACGTTTGGGTTCATGGTGGCGACGCCGGCGCTGATGGTGACCACGCCGTGGGCGGCGGTGGGGTGCTGCAGGCCCAGGCGCTGGACGGCCTTGCGCACGCGGTCGACGATGCGCACGGCGGCGTCCTGGCTGTCTGTCTGGAGCACGAGCACGAACTCTTCGCCGCCGTAGCGGTAGACTTGGTCGCCGGTGCGGCTGGACTGCACGATGGCGCCGGCGATCGCGCGGAGCGCCTCGTCGCCGCGGGGGTGGCCGTAGTGGTCGTTGTAGGCCTTGAACTGGTCCACGTCGATCATGGCGAGGCTGTAGCCGAGGCCCAGCTTGGCGGCCTGGTCGTACAGGTGGGCGGCGTCCTCTTCCAGGCGCAGGCGGTTGGGGATGCCGGTGAGCGTGTCCTGGCGACCCTGGTCGTAGAGCTTGCCGTTCAGGCGCCGCAGCTCGTCGGCCTGGGCCTCCAGGCGGCGGTGCAGCGCGACCAGGCGCTCGGCCGCGATCAGGCGCAGGCGGAGCTCGTGCAGGTCGAGCGGCTTGGTGAGGTAGTCGTCCGCGCCGGCGTGCATGCCGTCGAGCTGGTGGTCGCGGTCACCTGCGGCGGTCACGAAGATGAACGGGACGTAGCGGTCCGACCGCTCGCGAACCCGAACGCACAGCTCCTTGCCGGTCAGGCCGGGTTGAAACCAGCCGCTGATCACCACGTCCAGGTCGTGCGGCTTGTTCAGTCGCCGCCAGGCCTCATCCCCGTCGCGCACGACGTCGCAGCCATGGCCGAGAAGCTCTGCGCGCTTCACGACGATCTTGGCGCTGACCATGTCGTCTTCGACCACGAGGATCTTCATGGGGACCTTGGCCTGGGATCGCGGGGCCCGCTGTCGAGCGCTCCGATGGCCGGGCGCAGCATGCACCGGCGGAAGATCATTTGCAACACTTCGGACTGCCCAAAACGGACTGGCGCCGGAGGGACCGCCAAAGTATTTTCCCTGCGCGCCCCTTTGAAGATACTGCAGCGCGCGCAGGAATCAGCGCGCGTGCGTCGAAAGTGCCGCCTGCAAACGGTCGAGCGACTCGGTCCGGCCCAGCAGCGCGAGCGTGTCGTGGATCTGCGGGCTCACGGCCGTGCCGGTGAGCGCGACTCGCAGCGGCTGGGCGATTTGACCGAGCTTCACGTCGTGAGTCGCCGCCAGGCCGTCGAGCGCCAGCTGGATCTCCGCCGCGGCCCACTCGGGCAGGGCGGCGAGCGCGTCGCGGATCAGCGCCAACCGCTCGAGCCCGCCGTCGGCGAGAAGGTGCTTCTGGACGGCCTTCGCGTCCCACGTGGTGGGGCGAATGAAGAAGAAGCGCGCGGCCTCGTCGAGGTCGGCGAAGGTGGCGATTCTCGGCTGGTAAAGCGCCAGGAAGGCGCGCCGCCGCTCGGCGGGCATGCCCGCGAACGGCGAGGTGGGCACCACGTCCAAGTACGAAGTGTGCGCGACGGTCAGGGTGTCCAGATCGTACTTCTTGATGTACTCACCGTTCATCCATGCGAGCTTCTCCGCGTCAAACTTGGCCTGCGTCTTGTTCACGCGCGTCAGGTCCCACGCGGCCACGAGCTCGTCGAACGGGAGGACCTCCCGGTCGTCGCCAGGGCTCCAGCCCAGCAGCGCCATATAGTTGATGAGCGCTTCCGGGAGGTACCCTCCCTTGCGGAAGTCCATGACCTCGATCATGGGCAGCTTGACCTTGAGGAAGGTGGCGATCGCCTCGGCGGTAGCGATGCTGTCGTGCTGCTTGGCCATGAACCCGGCCAGATCGTCGACCGTACGTCCGGTGGCCTCAGCCAGCCAGGACCAGTCCTTCGGGTCACCCTTACGCTCCACCTGGGCGCGGCGCGCGGCCTCGCGAGAGGTCTTCGCCTTGTCGCGCTTGGACATCTTGGTGTTGTCGGGGTTCGCGATCAGCGGGAGGTGGGCGTACTTGGGCGGCGCCCAGTTGAGCGCCTCATAGATCCCCAGGTGCTTGTGTGTGTTCATGAGGTGTTCCTGACCCCTCAACACAAGAGACACGCCCATCTTGTAATCGTCGATCACCACCGCGAAGTGGTAGGTCGGGAACCCGTCCGCCTTGCGGATGACGATGTCATCCAGCTCGTCGGCGGTCTGGGTGACCTGGCCCAGGATCTCGTCCTCGACGTGCAGATCGTGGCGGGGGGCCGCGAGGCGCACGACTGGCGTGCGTCCCTCGGCGCGGTACGCGGCGATCGTGTCGGCATCCAAGAACTTGCGGACGTAGCGGAAGTTCAGCTTGGCGGCGGACGCGATCGCACGCTCGGCGTCGAGCTCGGCGTGGGTGTCCCAGGCCTCGTACGCGTGGCCGCTCGCCAAGAGCTGGTCGATCACGGCGTTGTAGAGGTCCAGGCGCTGGGCTTGGAAGTACGGGCCGGTCCCGGCCTGCTCGGCGCCGGGGCCCTCATCCCACTGCAGGCCAAGCCAGCGCAGATCGCGCAGGATGCCCTCGGCAGCCTCCTCGGTGGAGCGCGCACGGTCGGTGTCCTCGATGCGGAGGAGGAAGCGGCCGCCATGTCGCCGCGCGTGCAGCAGGCAGAAGAGCGCCGTGCGGACGCCGCCGACGTGCAGCGAGCCGGTGGGGGACGGCGCAAACCGAGTGCGGACAGACATCGACTCTCCCAAAGGGCGCGCGGCGTATCGGTTTAGGGGCGGGATGGCCAGCGGGGCCAGCGTCCTGTCGCGATCGCGGCGGCCCATGCGTCCACGTCGCCTTGAGCGCCCGCGAGCTGGGCGGCGTCCGAGGTGCGCGCCCAGGTCGCCGCGTCCTCCAGGCGGGCCAGCCCGTCCGCGAACGCGTCCGCGTCATGGGCGACCAGGACGCCCGCGCCTTCAGGCACATGGTCGACCAGCCCCCAGGCCAGGCTGCCGACCACCGGGGTGCCCGTGGCCATCGCCAGGGCGGCGAGCGTGATTCCCGCAGCGTCGTGGGCGCTCGCGGTCACGGGCAGCACCAGCGCGCGCGCCGATGCGACCGCCGCGGCCAGCCCCGCGGGCGAGGTGGTGCCGAGGTGGCGGTGGGGCGCGGGCAAGGCCGGGCATGACGTTGCGAGGACGTCCAGCCGTCGCGTCGTGGACCGCTCGGCCAGCGCGACCAGCAGGCTGCCGTCACGGCGCTGGTTTCCCGCGGCGAGCCAGGGCGCGTCCTCCGCGCGGGGCCGCGCGGGGAGGGCCGCGCGTGCGAGCGGGTAGGGCAGCCAACGGAGCGCGTCGGCCGGGACGCCCGCCCGCAGGTAGGCGCCGACGTAGGCCGGGAAGCAGGAGATCACGCGGCCCCGATCCCCCGGCCACCACCCGTCGCCCGCGGCGGTCCAGCGCGACAGCCCGTGCACCAGGTGCAGGTCGATGACGATCAGCTGGGCGTCGGCGCGGCGGGTCGGGTGCGTCCAGAGCGCGCGGGCCACATCCCAGCCCGGCGCGACGATCACGTCGGCTTCGGCCAGATCGAGCGACGCGAGGAAGCGTGTACCCAGTCGCTCCGCGGTCAGGCGACGCGCCTCCTGGGCGGCCGAGCCGTCGGGAAGCGCGCCTTCGCCTGCGCCACCAAAGGCGGCGTGCACGTTGAACGGCGCGTGCCACACGCTGTCGGTCCGAACGTCCACGCCGCGCGCGAGGAGCGCGCGCGCCAGGTGCGGCAGGGTGGAGCAGGCCAGGATCGCGTCGCCGAGGTGCGGGATGACCAGCCGAACGCGCCCGCTCAGCGACGGGTCGACCGGCGGCTCGCTCGCCCCGTCGCGCGTTGGCAGCCCCAGCGCGTGCAGCACCCGGCGCTCGACGGCGTCCGCGCACGGGGCGCGCACCCCCGCAGACAAGCCTGGCAGCCACCCGCCCGCGAGGCGGAGCGCGCGCAGCGTCGGGTCGAGGTCGCGCACGGCGCCGGGTTGCCGATCGGGCGCCGCGTCGGCGTCCACCAGCTCGAGCTCGGCCTGGGTGCCCAGGGCGGCGAACCATGCGGCCTCGTGGCCCTGGGCGCGGTTGTCGGGCGTCGACCCGGGCACGCCGCCGTCCAGGCGCACCACCTCTGCGTGGCGAGCCGCGATCGCGACCGCGTGGCCGACGTCCTCCGGTCG